>JAMONY010000011.1 GCA_027066325.1 Helicobacteraceae bacterium
AAGAAAATGGAGATAAAACAGTAGCCGTTGATAGTTTTGAAGATAACAACCTTGTCTTTATAGATGAGGGACACCGTGGAGCTAAGGGCGATATATGGAAAACAAACAGAGATAAACTATCAGCAAATGGTTTTGCTTTTGAATACTCAGCAACTTTTGCTCAAGCAATTAACAGTAGCACAGGGAAAAAGAAAACAGAGCTTGAAAATGAGTATGCTAAGGCTATCATATTTGATTATAGTTATAAGTATTTTTATAGTGATGGCTATGGTAAAGACTACTCTATACTAAACCTTAGTG
The DNA here is from genome assembly GCA_027066325.1 of Helicobacteraceae bacterium. GTDB lineage: Bacteria > Campylobacterota > Campylobacteria > Campylobacterales > Sulfurimonadaceae > Thiomicrolovo. Next base: position 301 of record JAMONY010000011.1, read on the forward strand.
AAGATAGTGAGGATATAAAACAGACTTACTTAACAGCTTCACTTTTAAGTTTTTATCAACAGATGAAAATCTATGAGAGTTCAAAGAGTTTGTTGAAACCTTATCTTATAGAAAAACCTCTTATGGTGTTTGTTGGCGGAAGTGTAAATGCTGTTAGAACAGAAAGCAAAAAGCAAGTATCTGATGTTGTAGATGTATTACTGTTTATTGATGAGTTTATCAAGAGTAAAGCTGAAAGTATCGCAAACATAGAAAAGATTTTGAGTTTTGATAGTGGTCTTCGTAATGCTAAAGGTGTAGATATATTTGAAAATAAGTTTACTTTTTTAGAAAACAGACACCTAAATGCTTCACAACTTTTTGATGATATATTAAATATAATATTTAATGCTTCTAATGGAATGCTTCATTTAGAAAATCTCAAAGGAGTTGAAGGAGAGATAGCACTTAAAATTGGCGAGAATAAACACTTTGGTGTTATCAATGTTGGAGATAGCGATAAGCTGACAAAGATGTGTGAAGCTAATGGTATCACAGTAAGCAGTAGAGAAATTTCTGGCTCACTTTTCAAGACCATAAATGAAACTAATTCAAACCTAAATATGCTTATAGGTTCAAAGAAGTTTAGTGAGGGTTGGAGTTCTTGGAGAGTATCTACCATGGGTCTTATGAATATAGGTAAAAAAGAGGGGTCTACTATTATCCAACTTTTTGGTCGTGGAGTAAGACTTAAGGGTTATGATTTTACTCTTAAAAGAAGTAGAGACATAAGAGGTAAAGAGTTAGAGAGACAATATCAAGCCGTTGAAACACTAAATATATTTGGACTAAAAGCTGATTATATGAAAGCCTTTAAGGACTACCTAAAAGATGAGGGTGTTCCTGTCTCTGAAAGAGTAGAGTTTATTTTACCTTTGATTTATGATGAGAGTTATAAAACTAAAAAACTAAAAGTATTAGACTTACAAGAGGGTAAAGACTTCAAGCGTGAAGTGAAGCTTGATTTAAAGTATAGCGATATTGGAGGTATCAGTAAAAAGGTAGTATTGAGCTTATATAAACAAGTGGATATATTGGAAAGTGAAAGTAGAACTGGAAATAAATATGACTTAAACTGTGAAATACTTCAAAAAGAACATTTAAGCTTTATAAATATTGATAACTTGTTTTTTGCGCTTCAACAGTTCAAAAATGAAAAAAATTGGAGTAATCTAAATATCTCTAAAGTTGATATAAAAGATTTGGTAAATAAAAGTGATTGGTATAAACTATATATACCTGAAAATGATATGAAAGTAAGTAGCTTCAAAAACCTTGCTAACTTTGAAACTATTATGATTGCACTACTTAAAAAATATATGAAGTCATTTTATGAGTATAAAAAAAGTGAGTGGGAGAGCCAATTTTTAGAATATAGAGAATTGGATGAGACAAGAGACCGTGCCAACTTAATAGACAACTATACCATTACAGTGGAAGATAAAGAGATAGAGCTTATAGAGATATTGCATCGTCTTGAAAAAGACTTGATAAATAAGAAACTTCCTACATTTGATAGAGCTGATTTAAAAGTTTTTAACTTCAATAAACATCTATATAATCCTTTAATATATACAAATAAGGGGATGACAGCTTTATCAATAAAACCAATAGAACTAAATAATGGCGAAAAAGATTTTGTTGAAGATTTAGATAGCTACTTAAAGCGAAACAGTTCTACTTATGAAGATACAGAGATATACCTACTTAGAAATCAAAGTAAAACGGGTCTTGGTTTTTTCACTGAAGGTAATTTCTATCCTGATTTTATAATGTGGATTATTGAAGATACTAAGCAATATATCAACTTTATAGACCCTAAAGGCTTGGTAAATCTAAACACTAAAGATGACCCAAAAATCAACTTATCTACTAAGATAAAGGAGATAGAAGAAAAGCTCAACGATGAAGATATAGTACTAAACTCATTTATAGTATCAGTAACCCCATACGGTGTAATTAAAATGCTTCAAGATACATTAGAGCAATCAGAATTAGAAGACAAAAATATATTATTTCAACAAGATGACAAAAATGGTTACATTGGAAAAATATTTTCTAAGCTTAATTTAAATAGTGGGTAACCCCACTTTTTTACTACTCTTGACATTAGTTTGATATCAAACTATAATTAGGTTATGGAAAAGACAGATCACATAATAGCACTAATTTCAAATATACGAGACAAATCAAACAAGCTGATTGTAAATGAGTTAAAAAAAGCATCAATACTAGATTTAGCACCAAGCCACGGCAGTATTTTGCAGCTACTTTTTTCCACAAAAGAGAGCCTAAGTATGCAAGATATCTCTATAAAAATCAACAGAGATAAGTCAACAGTAACTTCGCTGATAAATAAACTTATAAAATTGAGATATGTAGAAAAAGTAAAAAATGCAGATGATAATAGAGTGAGTATTATCACTCTTACAGAAAAAGGGTGGCAGTTAAAACCAATCTTTGATGCAGTTTCACAGAAGCTGCTAGATAGCATATATAGAGGATTTGACAATGATCAAAAAAAGGAGGTAGTAGATGTTTTAGTAAAAATCAACTCTAATCTATAAAAAATTTAACAAAATAGTTTGATATCAAACTAAAAAGGAGTAGTTATGAAGAGATATGTTTTAGGTATGTTTGTTGTATTTAGCTTATTGGCTTATGCAGATAGTAGCTTGGTTGCACATAAGGAGTTAGACATGAAAACAAAAAAAGAGAGAGTTGTTGAGTTGTTGAGCTCAATTGAGTCGGGAGAGAATAAGCCAGTTGGGTATATCAATCCAAATAAATACATTCAGCATAATCTCTCTATTGGTGATGGATTAGAAGGTTTTGGTGAAGTTATAAAACAACTTCCAAAAGATAGTACGAAGGTTGAAGTACTTCGTGCTTTTGAAGATGGTGATTTTGTATTTACTCATACAAAATATAACTTTTTTGGCGAGAAAATTGGTTTTGATATCTTTCGTTTTGAAGATGGAAAAATTGTAGAACATTGGGATAACCTGCAAGAGATTGTAGAAAAAACTGCAAGTGGAAGAACGCAGTTTGATGGTACAACTGTTGTTGTCGATGTGGATAAAACTGCATCCAATAAGCTTTTAGTAAAAAACTTTGTAGATGATGTGCTTTTGGGTAAAAATCCACAAAAGATAACCAAATATATCTCAACTAAAACTTATATGCAACACAATCCATATGTGCAAGATGGTTTAGATGGGTTAAGTAGAGCGCTTGAAGAGTTAGAAAAAGCTGGTATGCCTTTAGTTTATGAGAAAAATCATATGGTTTTAGGTGAGGGTAATTTTGTATTGGCAGTGAGCGAGGGTATTTTTATGAAAAATCATGTCGCATTTTATGATCTATTTAGAGTTGAGGATGGAAAAATAGTAGAACATTGGGATACGATAGAAAAAATCCCACCTAAAGAAGAGCATAAAAATAGCAATGGAAAGTTTTAGTGCTAAGTTGTTATTTTGGTAGTTAGAGTCATTGTGGGCTAGAGATAGAGCTTGGGGAATATGTGTTTATATGCTTATGCTCTAGCTGGTGCGTAAGCTACATTTTAATCTATCTAAAAATTTTATAGCCAATCATCTACTATCTTGATGTGCTCTAGTAGGTTGGAGCTTTTTATCACTTTGTGATCGCTGTAGATTAGTATGTAGGCTATGTTGTTGGACTCTAGTAGCTCTATGGCTTGTGCGTGTGGCATAACTGATATGGCAGTGGCATATGCGTCTAATGTGCTATTTTTAATCTTAGATATGAGAGTAGCAGAGGCTAGCTTTGTGCTAAAAGTTTTTGTTTTGGGGTTGATTAGATGATTTTGTGCTCTAGTTTTGATAAAACGGTTATAGTCTCCACTTGTGCTTATGGCTAGATTATCTTTGATGGTCTGAAATCTCATAATGCTCTTAGTGCCAAATGGGTTCTGTATCGAGACGGTGCACTTTTTTAGACATCTTATATCTCCGCTTAGTGCCACAACTGCACTATCTGCCCCACATTCTTTTAGAGTCTTTATGGCTTTATCTACACCAAATCCTTTGCCAAATCCTCCAAGATCTAGTGTGGCATTTAGATCTATGGAGGCTACAGTTTGGTTTAGCTCTAGGCTATCTAAGAGTAGTTTTGCATTTTGCATTTTTACTCTATCTACACTGCTTGATGGGTTGTTAAAATCTAAGACTTGGCGTGTTATAGAGCCTATGCTGATATCAAAATATCCACCACTTTGCTTAAAGTAGTGCAAGGCTTCTGTTAGCGCTTCATATGTATCTTGTGAGATTGATGCTTTGCCGTATAGGTTTAGATTGTAGATATCAGAACCTATCTTGTAGCTAGAGAGTGATGCCTCTACTTCTCTTATGCGCTCAAACGCTTTTTGTATGCAGCTGGAGTTACTGGTTTGAGTTTTGATGGTAGCAAATGTCCCCATCAAGACCTGTTCGCGTACTACTATCTCTGCTGCAGCAAGAGAGCATGATAGCAGTAGTAGAGACAGTAGGGCAGCTTTCATCTACTTGGTACGATCTATGATATCTCTTGCCTCTTTGATTACATCTGTTATGTTGAGTCTAATCCACTGTTTGTCCATCCACTCTTCAGGTCTAACTTCTACACCTTGCACAAGAACACCAAAGTGGACATGATCACCCATGGCGTAGCCTGTTACACCTGTATTGGCTATCTGCTCACCATCACCTACTAGATCTCCATCACTAACATTGACGCTTGAGCAGTGTCCATATAGCGTATATAGACCTAAGTCATGTGATAGAATTGGCATGTTTCCGTATATGCCATTTTCTGAAGCAAATACAACTTCAGCACTATTTTGAACTAAGATTTTTGCCATCTTAACACTCGCAAGATCTAGCCCTAAGTGGTAAGACTCGCTAATCTTTTTTCCTTTATAGTAGTAGAGCCTGTGGTCACCAAAGCTAGCTATGACTTTGCCATTTTTTAGTGGATAGAATGGTTTTTGTGTAAATGAGTCTATCTGGCTATCTGAAACTTTGGAGGTTATGGAGCGTATGAGATCCTCATTTTGTTTGCGGATATCCTCATTGACAAATTTAAACTTTTCAATCACCCCAGAGTCGGGATCTGCTCCAAACTGCTCTGCAAGATCTGATACGGTATCATTTAAAAATGAGTCACTTAGTCTAATTTTTGAGACTTTGTAGCTTCTCTCTTTGAGGTATAGCGGTATGTATGTTTTGACACTATTGCCCGCTAGATCTGTTGCTATGACACTTGCTCTAAAAGATGTGGCACCAACTGGCCAAGCTATAAGAGCTATGTAGTGATCTTCTCTATAGAATGGTTTTGCTTTAAAGCGTTTGTTGAAGCTGGTTTCTATATATAGATCTTTGAGATTTTCATCTTTTGCGCTAAATACAACAAGTGCAGATCCACCCTTGATGATCTTGTATGAGTTTGAGATAATGTTAATTTTTGGACGCAAAGAGTCTATCTGTAGCACCGTTGTACTTACAGCTCTGTTGCCTGCTAGAAAGTTCCACTTGCTAGCATCGCGCGCCTCTATGGTTACGGTGATATTGCCACTTTTTGCAACACTGCGCGATGGCACTTTGAGCTCAAGGCTCTTAAGCTTGATGGGCGCCATAAGAGACTCCTCTGCTAAGACGCGCTCTTTGTTGCCACTTTGGAGTGTAACCTTATACTCCATTATGCCACTATCATCACTGATCTCTATCTTTAAGGGTACGCGCCCGTTCCAGTACTGATCATTGAGAAGGGTTATCTTTGGTACATCTCTCTCAAACATAGCGGAGTTGTATAGATAGACTCCAGCACCCATTAAGAGCGCAACAATAACTAAAAATAGCTTACCACCTGCTCCTCTGTTTTTACGACCCATTATATACTCCTTTGTATCTGTAAAATAAGTTCTCTTTTTATCTGCTCTATGGTAGAAGACTTATCGATAAAACCGGCAGAAAAGTGGTGTCCACCTCCACCAAATTTCTTAGCTATTGAGCCAACATCAACCCCTTTGGCACTCTTGAGTGAGACTCTTACACCACCATCTTTGCGCTGGCGAATCAAAATGGCTACAAGTGCTGTTGGTAGATGTACCGCCTCATAGAGCAGATCATCACTCTCTTCAACCCTAGCTCCAGATGAGGCTAGATCATCTTGTGTCACCTTTAAAAAGGCTATCTTTGCATCATGAACAAGCTCTAAGCTTTGCGTGATGATAGATTTTAGACGCATAGCAGATAGTGATACCTTTAAAAATAACTCTTGGTTGATTAGCTCTGTATTGGCTCCATGTTCTATGAGATAGAGGGTATCTTTAAAAGTGCTTGCATCTGTAAGGGTGCTCATAAATCCAAGCGAATCATCACTAATGGAAGCATATAGCGCGGTTGCCATTGTAGCATTTAGCTCTATGTTGTTATCTTTAAACCATCGTAAAAGTACAGTAGCGGTGCTTATGGCATCTTGATCTACTATGTTTATATCTCCAAAGCTGTTATTGCTTCTGTGGTGGTCTATGTTGATTAGAAAAGTTGTACACTCAAACCCAAGTCTATCGTATGAGCCACAATCAAAAGCTATGACTAGATCAGCACTTTTTTTAACTACAGATCTGAGCTTGTTTGCATGTGGTATGCAGTACAGTTTTGGATCTATTGGTGAGGTTGCGCAGTATAGAGTGACCTTCTTGCCTAACCTGATTAGGTGGTGATACATAGCACTAGCAGAGCCAAGGGAGTCAGCATCTGGGTTTTTGTGTACTACTAACATGATCTGTTGAGCGCTATTGATCTTATTGAGCATCAATCACACTTCATTGATAGATCTATCCAGTTTGCTTGGTGTATCAGCGAGCCACAGCTAATAGCATCCACACCACACTTAGCATGCTGCTCAATAGTCTTTAAGCAGATGTTGCCACTAGACTCTATGAGTACATGTGGATACTTTGAGTTTTTGATAGATACAACTTCTACTATCTTCTCTAAGTCCATGTTGTCACACATGACTATATCAGCTCCAGCCATAAAAGCTTCAAGTGCACCCTGAACGCTCTCAGCCTCTACTTCTATTTTGGTAGTAAATGGTATGGCGGATCTAGCTTTTTTGATAAAATCTGCAAGATCTTCTATGGTGCGTAGATGTGTATCTTTAAGCATCAAAGAGTCATCTAGCCCCATTCTATGGTTTTGGGCTCCACCTACTCTAGTAGCATATTTTTCAAACTCACGCAATAGAGGTCTGGTTTTTCTAGTATCTAAGAGTTTGCAATTGTAAGGTTTTAGTATCTGTACATACTGTTTGGTTAGCGTGGCGATAGAGCTTGCATGAAGTATGATATTTAAGATAGTGCGCTCACACTTTAAGAGTGTGTGAGAGTCTGTTTGGATGGTAGCTAGCTTATTAGACTTGCTAAACCTATCACCATCTTTAAAATGCCAATCTATCTCAAATCCCTCCAGCCTAGCTATCTCATCAGCATATAGTGCTCCCGCTAAGACTCCATCGCACTTGGCTACAATAGTGCCAGTTGCATCTATGGCAGGTGCAACTTTAGCATACAGATCACCCCTACCAACATCTTCACTTAAAGCATCCCTTACAAATGTTTCAACACTCACAGCTCAAGCATCCTATCGAGCGCAACTTTTGCCCAGATTCTAGTCTGCTCATCTATCTCAATCTCATTGATAGGGTTGTTGTCCTCTATGGACTTGAGTGCATCATAGAGATCTTGTAGTGTTGTCTCATTCATGGTTGGGCACTCTGGTTTGGTTGAAGATAGTACAAATGTATTTTTATCGCGCAGCCTGTTGACAAGATTAAACTCAGTTCCAACAGCCACTTTTTGCTCCTCATCTAACTCTTTGATGTAAGATATAATCTGAGAAGTTGAGCCTACAAAGTCTGCTTTAGCACACACCGCAGGGTCACACTCTGGATGTACTACTATCTTAATGCCATCATATTTTTGCCTATAAAATTCTATGTCGTCCACACTAAAGAGTTGATGCACTGAGCAAAAACCATCAAAGCAGATAATATCAGCAGAGGCTATGTCGCCATCTATCCCAATGACGGCAGATTTTAAGCCCATCTGTATAGCTATGTTTTGACCTAAGCATCTATCTGGAACAAAGAGTATCTTTTTGCCCTCTTTAAGTGCAGCTTCTATGATGATTTTGGCATTTGAGCTAGTACAGACCATGCCACCCATCTTACCAACCTTGGCTTTTACTTCAGCGTTGGAGTTGATGTAGGTTATTGGTAAGATATTGTCTATATCAACACCAGCTGTAACCATAGCCTCAACAGACTCTTCAAAGTAGGAGCCGTCTATCATGCGTGCCATAGAGCAGCAGGCTAGTTTTGGCATTATGACGCGTTTGTGTGGGCTTAGTATCTTAACACTTTGACCCATAAATCCAACACCACAAAAGACAACAAATTTGCTACTATCTTCTAGTGTTCTTTTGGCAAGCTCAAGTGAGTCTCCAGTAATATCACCCATCTCAAACACCTCGTCGCGTTGATAGAAGTGTGCTACTACTGTTACATCTAGTCTCTTTTTAAGATCATTGATCTGATTGATTAGATTTTGGCTCATTCTCTTCTCTTTTTTATGCAATTATAACCAATCTGCGGTTACAATGCCACTTATGGACTTTTTAACAAACACAAATGCACAGTTTTATCTGGCGGCATTTTTCATAGGTGGTATTCCGTTTGGTCTAATTTTGGCGAAGTTTATCGCTGGAGTTGACCTTAAGAGTAGCGGCTCTAAGAGCATAGGTGCAACCAATGTTCTTAGAGTTGTTAAGGCTAAAGATCCATCTTTGGCAAAAAAACTGGGCGCGTTAACTCTACTTTTAGATGCATTCAAAGGCGTAGCAGTGCTTCTAGTAGCCAAAGCTTTTGGTCTTAGCGAATCAGTGCAGTGGGCAGTAGCGGTACTAGCTGTAGCTGGACACTGCTTTAGCCCTTATCTCTGGTTTGAGGGTGGCAAAGGAGTTGCAACTGGTGTTGGTGTTATGGCGATTATGTTACCAATAGAGACAGCTATAGCACTAGTGGTGTGGGCAGTTAGTATCAAGAGCTTGCGTCTCTCATCACTCTCGTCTATGCTAGCTCTTACAACCTTGCTAATTGCAAGTTTCTTTATACATCCAGATATGGCACATGCTCCTATTATATTGATAGCTATCATACTCTACTATAAACATATACCAAACATGATCCGTCTTGTTAGAGGTGAAGAGAGCCGTGTTGTATGACCATACAGATCAGTGCACTTGAGTTTGAGTGTATTGTAGGCATACTTGAGTCTGAGCGTCACAGTAGACAAAGAGTAGTAGTAGATGTTGTTATGGAGTATGAGTATAAAGATAGCAGATATATTGACTATGCGAAGGTTGCGGCTCTTATCCAAGAGTGTATGATCTGCTCTAAATTTAAACTGCTTGAGGACGCATTAGAGGCTATTGAGGAGTTGCTATTTGCTAGATTTGATCAGATACAGAGCCTAAATTTAAGTATCTGTAAGCCAGATATACTTCCAAATTGTCGTGTTAGTGTCATAAAAAATAGTGTTTCTTAAAGTAATTTTAAAAAAAGATTAAATTTTCCTAAAAGTGTGATATAATTTCGTACAAAAAGATATAAACACAAAGGAAAAGTGTATGCGTATTTTGATTATAGAAGATGAGATAACTCTCAACAAAACATTGGCAGAAGGGCTTAAAGAGTTTGGCTACCAGAGCGATATTGTTGAGACATTAAAAGATGGTGAATACTATCTTGATATTCGCAACTATGACTTAGTACTTATGGACTGGATGTTACCAGATGGAAATAGTATAGATATCATATCAGACATTAAGACAAAGACTCCAAAAACAGCTGTTATTATACTCTCTGCAAGAGATGATAATGAGAGTGAGATTACAGCCCTTCGTACAGGTGCAGATGACTTTATACGCAAGCCATTTGATTTTGATGTGCTTGTGGCGCGCCTAGAGGCTAGATTGCGTTTTGGTGGAAGTAACATTATCGAGATAGATGAGCTCATTATCAATCCTGAAGAGGAGAAGATCATCTATAAAGATAAAGAGATAGAGCTTAAAGGTAAGCCGTTTGAGGTCTTGACTCATCTAGCGCGCCATCGTGACCAGATAGTCTCTAAAGAGCAACTACTTGATGCCATATGGGAAGAGCCAGAGCTCGTCACTCCTAATGTTATAGAGGTAGCGATCAATCAGATAAGACAGAAGATGGATAAACCACTAGGTATTACAACAATTGAGACGGTGCGTCGTCGCGGATATCGATTTTGTTTTCCAAAAGAAGCATAAGAAGTCAGTTTTTACTACAACTCATTATCGCTTCGGCGGTACTACTACTGCTATTTTCATCTGTGCTATACATGCTTATCAAGCAGAATGTATACGATGAGAAGCAGCGCGACATGCTCCAGATTGCAAAAAATATCTCAACTTACCAGTCACTCTCTATGGCTATTCACAGTAGCTCTGATGCTATGTTTAATGTCTCACTAGATATCGTCAATGTCAATAGCAAAAAGAGCAGGGTGGAGTCTATCTTTGAGTATAAAAAAGGCAATAGCTACTATCTAGTGGTTCTCTATCCGTTTGAACAGCTTGAAAATACATACATAGAAGTGACCAAAGAGATCACACAAACCAAAAAACTTCTTAACAAGATATTGAGCTCCATATTTATCATCAATGCTATAGGTTTTATCATTATTATTATCTATGCTATTGCATTTTCTAAGATGCTTGTCTCACCTATCAGAGCTATCAATCGACGACTCTCAAACATGAATGAGCATCTTATTCGTCCACTTGATGTTAATGAGCTACCAGATGAGTTTAAAGAGCTTGGAAAAACCATAAACCACCTCTTAGGTAGAATTCAGAATTTTGTAAAGTATCAAAAAGAGCTCTTCATAGGAGCAGCCCATGAGCTTAAAACCCCACTAGCAGTCATTAAGCTCAAAAATCAAGTAGTGATGATTAAGAGGCGTGAAGCAGGTGAATATATAGCGGCTATTAAACAGACAAATGAGTCTGTTGACGAGATGAATAAGATAGTATCAGATATATTGAACATAGGGAGAGAGGAGGGTGCACAACTAGAGCTCCCAGTCTGTAGTGATGTGATGATGCTTCTTAAGCGCAAAGCTGATGATTTTGCTCTATTGGCAAAGTCGCAAAATATTGAGTTTATGCACAATCTGAATCCAGCTAGCTATAGCGCAACAATTCAGCCGAAACTTCTCAATCAGATACTTCAAAATTTTCTACAAAATGCACTCAAATTTACAAATGCAAATGGAAAGATTGAGTTTAACTCTTGGCTTGATGGAGCAGATCTTGTGATAGAGGTTGTAGATGAGGGGTGTGGCATAGATGAGAGTGAAGATCTTTTTGCCCCATTTAAGAGGTTTGGTAACAAATCTGGTGTTGGACTTGGACTCTTTTTGGCAAAGAGTGCTGCTGATGCTCTTGGTGCAGATATCGCTCTTCGCAATCGAGATGATAGTATTGGTGGCACAGTAGCATCATTAAGACTACATGCTAAAATGTACTGTTCTAGATAAAGATATAGAAGTTTAATGCATGTTTAAAATTGTTACAAGGTTTGTTTTGCTATAACTCGCAATATAAATTTACAAGGTCTTAAAATATGTCTCTTATTATTGATGATGAGTGTATTGCGTGTGACGCATGTCGCGAAGAGTGTCCAACTAACGCAATTGATGAAGGTGATCCCATATATATTATAGATCCAGATCTCTGTACTGAGTGTTTTAGTATATATGATGAACCAGCCTGTATTGCTGTCTGCCCAGTAGACTGCATAGCGCCTGACAAGGATAATGTAGAGAGTATTGCTGAGTTGAGGTTTAAACATGAGCAGATTATTGCCAATAGCGATAAATAGCTAAGTGGCAAAACGCACAGCAGTCATAGACATAGGCTCTAACTCTGTTAGAATGGTGATCTATGAGAAGAGTAGTAGATTTGCTTTTTCACTTATACATGAGAGCAGAAGTCGTGTTCGTATCAGTGAGAACTCTTATCAGAACGGATCTATGCTGCAAGAGATTGCCATGAGTCGTGCAGACTCTGCTTTGAGTGAATTTGTATCTATCGCCTCATCGTATGGGGTGCGTAAGGTGCTATGTGTAGCTACATCTGCTGTTAGAGATGCCTCTAATGCTAATGAATTTGTATCTAGCATAAAAAAGAGACTCTCATTGAAGATCAAGGTGATTGATGGAGAGAGAGAGGCGTACTTAGGAGCTATTGCAGCTGCTAATCTTTTAGCACCAGTAGACGCCATGGCTATAGATCTAGGTGGCGGCTCTATGGAGTTTGCGCAGATTAGAGATGCTCTAGTAGATGAGCATGGCTCCATAGATCTTGGATCTGTACGCATTAAAGAGCTCTTTTTAGATAGAGGTGATCTTAGTGGAGCTAGAGCTTTTATAGAGCAGAAATTAGCAGAAATTAGCCATATAGAGTCTAAAACTATTGTTGGTATAGGCGGAACTTTTCGCTCACTAGCTCAGATAATTCAGAAAAATGAGAAATACCCATACAAAAAACTACATGGATATCGTTTTAGTTCACAATTGATGTTGGATCTTATAGATAAGATACTCTGCTCATCTAGTACTAAAGAGCTAAAAGATCTTGGTATCAAGAGTGAGCGTTTAGATATTATCAAGTCTGGGGCAGTTATATTGGAAGCTCTTTTGAGAAAATCTGCCTGTAAAGAGCTTATATGTAGTGGTGTTGGCGTGAGAGAAGGGGTCTATCTTGCTGATCTACTACGCCACAGTCGTGATAGATTTCCTCACAACTTCAACCCATCATTAAAATACCTACTAGATAGACATGTGTTAGAGCCTAAGTTCTCTTCTATGTTGAGTAGCGTAACAGCTAAGCTATTTGATCTTTTGTATAAAAAATTATCCCTAAGCCTTGAGTATAGAGAGATACTTCTAGCAGCTTCAAAGCTCACAACTGTTGGAGTACCAATCAATTTCTACTCATACCATAAGCGTAGCCACTACCTGATCTTAAATGCCTTATCGTATGGATATACACATGAGCAGATTATCACGATAGCTACACTAGTGCGATCACATAAACATAAAAAAGTCTCAAAAACAGCTCTATCGCGTCATAAAAACTTACTACCATCTAAGGATGTGTTGAGTGGGTTGAATATGATATTGTCACTTGCAGATGCGCTTCTCGCACATAGACCAAAAAGTCTTGATCTTAAGTTTAGCATAGATCATAAAGAGAGGTTGTGTGTGGAGTCTAAAAGTCCACTCTATCTTGCAAAGGAGCAGATAGCTTCTCTTAGGATAGATACAGAGTTAGATATAGTCTATAAGTAGCTTTTTTTAAGCTCTTCTAAGTAGTATTTTATATCTGCTAAGTGCTGTTGTAGCTTCTGTATGTTTTCATCGGCTATAGCACTGTGATCGAGTGCAGATATTGCATCTGTAACACCACCACTTCCAAGACTTAGTGATGAGCCTTTTAGTAGATGAGAGATGCGTCTAATATCACTGTAGTCGCCGCTATCTATCGAGGCTGTTAGGGCAGGTATCTCACCATCTATTTGAGCTATAAGGTCTGAGATAAATTCATTAACCTCACTCTCTTGTAAGCCAAATTGCTCTATGGCTATTGAGTGATCAAAAGCGGGATATTGTGTTAAGGACGGCTCTGCTAGATCCGCACTCTCTGGCTCCTCTGGCACGACCTGATCATCGACCTCTGTACTCTCTTGTCTATCTTTTGTATCCTCTTGTTTATCTATCGGGAGAGGTTCTGATCTGCTCTCCTCTTTAGGCTCATCTTTTTTAAGATCTTTTTTGAGATTGTCTATATGGTTCTTGCTCATAAGGTGAGATGCCGCCATAAGAAGCAAAAATACAATAAGAGCAATAACAAATATAACTAAGACATTGAGGGTTACAGACATTGAGCCTACCTTTTTTATAAAATATAACTTTATAATATTGTATAAAAACATTAAATATACTTAAAAAGCACAGAAAATTTTCAAATATTTACTTATTGTAACTCTTCTACCTAAAATTTGAGATTATTCTTATCTATTCCATCCAAAGTTGTCTCCTCTAGCATCTTCTGTATATCTGCTTTTGGCTTAATCCACTGGTCATGAAGAGCACATTTGTGAGCACTATCACACTCTCCAAGACCAAGTAGACAGATATCCTCTTTAATATTTGGATCAAATACGGAGATAATATCTATAAGAGCGATCTGTGAAGGTTTTTTTGCCAACTTAAATCCACCAACTCTGCCTCTAATAGAGACTATAAGATCTGCCTTGCTTAAAACAGTCATAATTTTTGTTAAAAATTTATATGAGATCTCTAGCTCTTCTGATAGTGCTTTAACATTGTAGAGAGTCTCCTCCTCTCCAGCACTCATGTAGCTTAGAACTCTAATCGCATACTGCACAGTATTGTTTAATTGCATAGATACCCCTTTGCAAATGTCATTATATCTCAAAAAATTAATACCACCTTAAGATAGTATTAAATATTTAATAGGTATTATTGCAATTACTATACAAGAGTAGTATTTAAACTTATGGTTTAATCTCTTCTATAACAACATACCTGTCTAAAAGGAGTTACTGTGACAGAACGAATAACGAAAAACATGGCACGAAACATCTACTTTGGTGGATCTTTGTTTGCTATTTTGATATTTGCAGGGTTGACGCTTGATACTGTTAAGCAGATACCGCATAGGTCGAATGATGATCAGATTACCCACTCTGTTGCCAATGGCAAAAATTTGTGGGAGGTTAACAACTGTGTTGGATGTCACACTATAATGGGCGAGGGTGCCTATTACGCTCCAGAGCTTGCAAATGTTTTTGATAGGCGTGGCGGTGGTGATGAGGAGGCATTTAGATCTTATATGCAGGGCTGGATGGCAGCTCAGCCTCTGGGTGAGCCAGGGCGTAGAAAAATGCCTCAGTTTAACTTGAGTGAAGAGCAGGTCAATGATCTAGCAAACTTCTTAATATGGACATCTCGTATCGACGATAATGAGTGGCCACCAAACATTGAAGGTTAGGAGAGCAGTATGAAATATAGTTCACAGATGGTTGCAAAGCCCTATTTTATCTTTGCATTGATTTTATTGGCTGGAGAGATTCTCTTTGGTATTATTATGGGACTTCAGTATATTGATGGCGGCTTTTTGTTTCCTGAGATACCTTTTAATGTAGCACGAATGGTTCACACTAACTTGCTCATTGTACTGATACTTTTTGGATTTATGGGGGCAACATTTTACCTCGTGCCTGAAGAGTCTGAGCGTGAATTGTGGAGTCCAAAGCTTGCAATTATCACCTTTTGGGTCTTTGCAGCAGCGGGTGTGGCAACAATACTTGGATATCTATTTGTTCCTTACGCAACGCTTGCAGAGTTAACCTATAATGAATTGTTACCTACAATGGGTAGAGAGTTCTTAGAGCAACCAACTATCACCAAGATAGGTATAGTTATAGTTGTATTGGCTTTTATACTCAATGTTGGTATGACGGTTATTAAGGGTAGAAAAACTGTTATTACTGTTGTATTGCTTACTGGTCTTGTAGGTTTGGCAGTATTTTTTCTATTTGCTTTTTATCTTCCTGAAAATCTTGTTTTAGATAAGTTTTTCTGGTGGTATGTGGTTCACTTGTGGGTTGAGGGTGTTTGGGAGCTTATACTTGGTGCCATACTATCTTTTGTCCTTATTAAGGTTACAGGTGTAGATCGTGAGCATATTGATAAGTGGTTGTATCTAATTATCGCTATGACACTAGTCTCTGGTATCGTAGGTACAGGACACCACTACTTCTTTATAGGTACACCTGAGTACTGGTTGTGGATAGGATCTATCGCATCTGCTATTGAGCCATTACCATTTTTTCTTATGGTTCTTTACGCTTTTAGTATGGCTGCAAAGAGAAAGATTGATCATGACAATAAGATGGCACTTACTTGGGCAAAAGGTACTGCTGTTATGGCATTTTTAGGTGCTGGTGTCTGGGGCTTTTTACATACTTTGGCTCCAGTCAACTACTTTACGCACGGTACGCAACTAACAGCAGCTCATGGTCACCTAGCATTCTTTGGTGCTTATATCATGATACTGTTTACTATCATCTCATACGCTATGCCAATCATGAGAGGCAGAATGGGTGGAAACTGTGCAAAAGCTCAAAGTGTTGAGCTTAAAGGTTTTTGGCTTATGGTGATCGGTATGTTAGGTGTTACTTTAGCACTAACTGTTGCTGGTGTATGGCAGATAATGCTACAGAGATTTCCAGATAGTGGAGCACTTAGTTTTATGGATACACAAGCTCAGCTTATACCAGTCTATAAGGTTCGCCTAATCTTTGGCCTAATGGTTCTTGTTGGACTTTTAACATACTTCTATAGCTTTTTTGTTAAAGAACCGGCAAAAGCTTAGAGATAGGAGATGGAAGAGCATATTGGCAAAGTCTGGAATAATTTTCTTAGAAAAAAGACAGATAGAGCCTTTAGCTCAAAAGAGATACTTTTTGATGAGAAGAGTAGAGCACTAAAGATCTTCTACCATCTTATGGGTGGTCAGAAGGCTCAAGAGCTCCATGTTACAGATAAGAGACTTGTTAGCAGATCTAGAACGCTACTTGAGAAAATATCTGGATTTGGTAGTGCATTTTATCTAAGTTGGCAAGATGAGAGAGCTCTTTATCTGCCAGCATCTATCGCCTATTTTGATGATAAAGAACTTAATCAGACTACATATTTTTGGCTTACTGCTATGGCAGCAGTTTTTCACACCACTAGAGGATCATATGTTCAGCGAAATCTCCAAGCTTCTAAACAGTTAGTTGAGCGCTATAGCGGGTTTGCAGTATTTTATGAAAAAGCGGTTAGAAGATCAATAGAGCAGCGACAAGATATGAGAGACTTACATGACAAAGAGTTACTTTTTATAGACTCACTTAAACTAGAGACTATAGATAGCAACTGCAGATACAGCATAGATGATATATATCCATTTGGGCTATGGATATATCCTCCCATTGGCAAGACTACACTACTAGATGAAGAAGAGGATGAGGAGGAGCCACAAAGAGCTCCTGATAGTTTAGATAAAACAGAGACTCTTGAGATGAAAAAGCAGTCCAATCAGATGGATGACAAAAAAGAGAGTGATGGTCTTTTGATGTTTCTACCTGACTCTCTTATGAGCATATTGGAGCAGGTTAATGTTGATAGAAGTGAAGATGATAGTTTTGATGAAGATGCTCTTTATAATGCTCAAGATCTTGATGAGATCACACTTGGTAGAAAAAAGGCAAACTTAAGTGCTAGAATAAAGATGGATCTTGATGTTCAAAATAACCAGAGTGAACAGTATCCTGTAGGAGATGGACACTTTATTGATGAGTGGGACTATAAAAAAGAGACATATCTTAAAAATTATGTTCGCATTAGACCTATTGTAGATATCAATATAGAGGAGATAGATCTACCAAAAAGACTCAAGAAAGCAGCAAAAAGAGTCCAAAATGAGTTTGATTTTATGCAGCTAGATCGTCTTAAAAGTAGTAATCTTGACTCTGGAGATGATATCAATCTCTATAGTTACTTAGAGTTCAAATCACACCAAAATAGATCACTTCATCCAAATAGATTTTATGAGAGTTTTTATAAAAAAAGTAGAGATGTTGCCACGCTAATGTTGGCTGATATATCTCTATCTACTGAAGCTGGCATTACGCAAGAGTTGAGGATTATTGATGTTATTAAAGACTCTTTGATGCTATTTTGTGAGGCACTACAGAGGCTTGATGATAAGTTTGCTATCTACGCTTTCTCATCTTTGAAAAATAGCAATGTTCGTTTTCATATTATCAAAAACTTTAAACAGCCATATAGCTCAAAGATTAGAGCTCAGATAGACAATATCAAACCAGGCTACTACACTCGCTTGGGTGCTGCTATTCGTGAGTCAAGCAAGATTTTAAAAAAGCAGCCACACAACAATAAGCTACTACTTATCATAAGTGATGGTAAGCCAAATGATGTAGATAGGTATGATGGCAGATATGGTATAGAAGATACAAAAAAGGCTATTTTGGAGGCAAAAAAACTCGGTATTACACCATTTTGCGTGACTGTTGATACGGAGGCAAAAGAGTATCTGCCATATCTGTTTGGTAGAGGTGGATACACTCTCATAAGAGATGGTAAAAAGCTTCCAAAAGCGTTACCGCAGATATATATAAACTTAACAAAACAGTAAAGGAGCGTTAGTGAATCACAACTACTATCTACAGCAATCAAATGAGATCGAACTCTTTGAGGCAGCAGCATCTATGAGGCTACCAATCCTTATTAAGGGACCAACTGGGTGTGGAAAGACGCGCTTTATAGAGTCCATGGGAGAGAGGCTTAATCTGAAAGTATATACCGTTGTATGCCATGATGATTTAAGTGCAGCAGATCTTGTAGGAAGACACCTTATTGATGAGAGTGGAACCTATTGGCAAGATGGACCCTTAAGTAAGGCGGTTAGAGAGGGTGGTATATGTTACCTAGATGAGATTATAGAAGCACGAAAAGATACTACTGTTGTGCTGCATTCATTAGCAGATTACCGTAGGGTTCTTCCTATAGACAGAACCGGTGAGCTTATAGAGGCACATCCAGATTTTATGCTTGTTGTCTCGTATAATCCAGGATATCAAAATATCTTAAAAGGTATGAAGCCTAGCACTAAGCAGCGGTTTATATCACTAAGTTTTACATATCCTACTCCAGAAAATGAGCAGGAGATAGTGATAAATGAGAGCGGGGTTGATGAGAGTGTAGCCAAAAAATTGATCGCTATAGCCACAGATATTCGTCAACTTCAAGATAGTGACATACAAGAGGCAGTCTCAACTAGACTACTAGTCTATGCTGCTAAGTTGATAAGTAGAGGGTTTGATCCATATCAGGCATGTATGCACTCCATAGTAGGGTCTTTAAGTGATGATGATGAGCTACTAGAAGTGCTAGAGAGACTAATTGTTCTGCATTTTCCTAAAACAGAGTCTTGATGCTATCTAGCAGATGAGCATCAGAGTCATATATCTCAATATGCTTATACCCACTTTTTGAAATCTCTAAAAATAGCACAGGCTCTGTCATAAGAGTTGCCTGCACACTGCCTGTTGGTGGTGTTGTAAGATCTACGGTTATCTTAAGAGTCTCATCTTCAACAACAACTGATCCATCTTTGTACTCAATAGCATAGCCAGTAGATGGTTGCTCACCCATTGTTACAAATAGTAGATTTTTTTGTGTAAAATCTATAGATGGTAGTTCTGGTTTTGGCAACATACCTTTGGCTTTGGTAGAGTAGTAGATGTTGCTCCACTCTTCTGTATTGGTGATAAGTTTGCTACTAATTTGACTCTTTGAGGTACGGATATCTGCTTTTTTATGTTCTTGATCTGCACTTTGAGCCATGCTACATCCTGTAAGTAGTGATATAGATACTGCTAAAAGTATCGGTCTGATTAGCTGTTTCATCGTTTAATCTCTTTTGGAAAAGTTACTTGAGTGGAGCTTTGAATATGTTTGGAGTCTTTAAGACTCGGTTGTGCCCCAACTCTAAAGTTGACTCCAGATCTACTACCATCAACCTCTATCTTGGAGACTGATGAGATAGTTGGATATCCGCCAAGGTTTTCGCCTTCATTGCTTATGTAGCCATCATTGTCTATATCTGTACCTGCAACAAGATAGTATGACCCACTATTGACATTTAGTGAGTAAGTGTATCCTTTTTGTTTGGTTGTTGTTGTAGATGTTATGGTTTTAAAGTTGCTATCCAATAAGATAACATAGACTGTACCACTATCGCCACTTTGAACCCCTGTAGTTTGAGAAGATACTTGCATAATCACTCCAACGGTAACCGTGCCACCATTTGAGCTGATTACAATATCTGCCTCGTATGTTCCAGCACTAAGATTAGATCGATTAACTGTGACTGTGTAGTTATTTGCGCGATCTTTTTGTACACTAAGCCAGCTCTGTGTTGTGTTGATATTTTGAATGTTTAAGCTACCACTGCCACTATTGTATAGCGTTAATGACTGAGTTATGCTATCAGGAGCAAAGGTGATCTGAGTTGGAAGAGCAGAGAGCTTAGGAGTTGTAGATGTTGGTGAGTTTTTGAGATCTTGAGCTACTCTAACAGCTTTGAGGGCATTGATAAGACCATTGCCATAATATATATCTTTACCATTAGAGCCTTTGTCTATAGCAATACTTTTGGATGTTTTAGGATGATTGCCCTCTAAGATGAGATCAACATCTAGTGGTGAGAGAGCTGGGTAGATAGACTTCATAAGTGCCAATACTCCTGCCATGTGCGGAGCTGCCATTGATGTGCCTTGATAGAACTTATAACCCATCTCGCCTGAGTCATTTGAGATTGTGCTAAGTACCCCATCAGCATAACCATCACCGTTTCTATCTACACTAGTATCACCACCTGGAGCTGCTACATCTACTACAGTTCCATAGTTTGAGTACGGGGCTTTGAGTGCATCTTGTCCAACAGCGCTTACACATACAACACCATCTGCACCAGCTGGTGAGTAGTTGTTTGCATTTTTATTGTCATTGCCAGCTGCTACTACAATAATCACACCTTCAGCTCTAGCTTTGGTGATGGCATTTTGTATAGTTACTGATGTGCCAGGTCCGCCTAAGCTCATGTTTATGATATCTGCTCTTTTTGGTGGAACTCTATTTGAGCTATTTGGTAGTTTAGCAGCAAATAGGATGGATTGGACTAGATCATAATCTGTAGACCCTCTTACCCCAAGTACTCTTAAAGGCATGATTTTACTACCCCATGAGACGCCTGTAACGCCAGCACTATTGTTTGAGCTAGCAGCTATTGTACCAGAGACATGGGTGCCGTGAAAACTGCTAGGCTTGGCTCCTCCTCCATCTCCTGGATCATTAGGGTTAGCATCAATGCCACCACCATCAGCAGCATTTGTTCTATCGCTTATGAAGTCATATCCACCTATAAGATTGCCCTTTAAATCTGGATGATTTAGCACAACACCAGTATCTATCACTGCTACGATAACACTACTAGAGCCAGTTGTGATATCCCAAGCCTCTGGAAGAGCTATGAGAGGTAGATGCCACTGATATGGATAGTATGTATCATTTGGTGTTTTAAATGCGGTGCGGATATAGTTTGGCTCTGCATACTCAACACTTTGGGCTCTACGAAGAGCTTTGATAGCTCTGATGGTATCTGGTATCGATACATCTAGGTCACTGCTAGATCTAGATGTAGTAGATGGCTTAAGGGTGAGGCGACTAACTGCAGGTGAGTTATCTAAAGACTCTATCTGTAAGTTTGTGCTATTGAGATCTGTGCTAAGTTGTGAAGCTAGCGCGGCTCTACTCATAGTTTTGTAAGGTTTTATAAGTAGATCATTGTCTACAAAATCATAAAAACTACTTAAATGTAGATGGTCTGCAGGACTACTAGTAGCACCTTTGGTTCCGATGTTGAGCGTATATAGTCCGCCATTGCCACCATACTTAGCTATACTATATCCATAAACTTTTATGTAGTACTCACCATCTGCTGGAACACTAAGTGCATCTATGCGTCCTGTGCCGATAGAGTCAGCAACTTTTTTGCGATCCATACCATACAAGTAGAGATCAAAGTCATCATTAGCAACATCAGCAGTTGTCAATGAGATTGTTTGTGACTTTAAAAGTGTAACCCTGTATACATCTGATATATCATTTATGCCATTGATAGGACCCATAAAGCCAGTTACTGTTGCTGGATTGGAGATTCGTTGTGCATCATTGGTAACATCATTTGAGTGTGCTCTGCTATTTTGATCTTTTGTGTCACTGTCCATGATAGTAGAGTTATCAATGATGAGTTTTCCGCTAACTTTTCCACCCGTCTTATCTTCAACCGTTCCGCAGCCACTGAACCATACTAGCGCAAATACCGTAGCAGCTATCCATCTATTGCTTCTCATAACTCTCTCCTTTTAATAGCTCTTTAGTGTAGTAGTAGTGCTATGAGAGTCTTGATATCATAGTGCTTGCCTGATATTTTTAGATCTGCAAAAGCTTTAAATAGTATGTACTCATTTTCACTACTGCTATCGAGTATCTCAGTAGCTTTCTCAACCATCTCAAGATCAAATAGTGTATATAGATAGGCGTCAATAGCCTTACTGTTGTCACTACTAAGTCTCTCAAATATAGCTAGCCTCTGTTCAGGTTTAATGTCTATAGCAACTTGTGCAATTTTGAGATACTCCAGAGAGTTGAGCTCACCTAAATGCTCTACCAAATCTGCTATAGTCTCATTGGCTATAGAGAGAGGATATTTTTTTGCATCTACTCTTTTGATGATCTCTAAGAGTGCCTCAAAGCTTACAGATTCACGATAGTTCTCTATGACATGCACAGGTGCAACTTTTGCTAATGATAGGTATGCCTCTTCTCGTAACTCTTTAGTGTAGAGCTCTTTTTTTGCCAATATCTGCTCAGGTTCAAGCTCACCTGCTTTAAACTTATTGAGGTTATTTTTAACTACTAGCTCATTGTCTGTTGCTAGATTATAACTTTTAAGTTCAACGCTATTGCCACTATCTATGCTATTTATCACCTCAACTATAGAAGCTATATTTTTATCTTCTAAGATAGCCAAAGAGTTATCTGGAACCATTTTGGTGTTGTCTACTATCTTGCCAAGAAGTTTATAGCGCTCAGTCTTAAACTTATGAGACCTTCCATTTTTAAGTAGATAAGCATCAACAATAGATGTTTTGAGTCTTTTGTAGTCTGTCTCAAACTTTCTAAGCCTCAAAGAGGAGGTGAGTGTATGAAAGATCATATGTAGCAGTGTTGCTATAAGCAGTATGGACATTGCTGCCCCAACCCATACAGCAATAGGTAGTGATGGTAGCATAATGCCCATCACCTCAAAACTTGTACTCTCTTTGGTGATAAATATATATATCGCCCATCCTGTTACAAAAATCAGCATTGATGCTGCTAAAAAATAGCGTCTAATGTGCATGTCTTACTCCTTAACTACTCTGTTTTTCTGTTATCTCTCTACAGTCTATACAGTAGCGCGCATATGGCTTAGCCTTTAATCTGGCAAAACCTATGTTATCTTCACACATCTCACAAGTGCCATAGGTGCTAGATTTGATCTTTGATATCGCAAGCTCAATCTCATCAAGCTCTTGACGCTGTTGAGTTGCAATGCTATTGTCTATGAGGCTTCCGCTACTAACGGCTGCATGGTCACCATCATCTTTTAGATCATCACCACTCATAGCACCTATCTCTTCGTACGCTACTAGGATATTATCCTCTAATTGTGCTTTACGCTCTATTAATATCTCACTAAAATACTCTATCTCTTTTTGTTGCATCTAAATTTCCTCTTTTATTTGTGATATGGGTGGTTATTTAGTATCGATAAGGCTCTATATATCTGTTCAGCTAGAACTACTTTGGCAACTTTGTGACTCATTGTCAAAGCTGAGAGACTAATAACCTTATCGCACTGCTTTAGCATCTCATTTTCAAGACCAAAAGCACCACCTATAAAAAACTGCACTGATATTCTATCACTAAGAAGCTTACTAAACTCATAACTATCTGCTATTTTACCATCTGGGTGTAAAGCTATGGAGTATCCTGATGACATGTAGGGTGTAAAAAGCTTTGTGTATGAGCGTTTTGAGGCATCTGCGCCTATGGTGTGTGCTCTGGTAACATCTTTGTTAAAAAGTTCAATATCTTCTATTTTTGCTTGGCGTGAAGAGAGTTTGTATAGCTCTTTATAGAGAGGTTCATATATGTTGCGCTCTTTTTTGGCAACAGAGTAGATCTTGATCTGCATCATCTATAAAGGTCACTACCTACTACTTTGTATGCAACTGAGTCTATCATGTCATCTACTCTAACACCGCCTATAATGGCAACTAGATGAGATGAGATTTTAGCCAACTGATCAACACTCTCTTGTAGCACTTGAGCGCTATCTTTAGTACTACTTTTACGATACGCTCCAACTCCTATGTAGTTTATGTTGAGTCTGTTGGCTACTTCTATCTCCTCTTTATTGTGCGTTGAGAGCCCTATGATAGACTCTTCTCCCACTATCTCTCTCAATATTTTAATCGCTTCTTGAGCACTGCTATCAAGAGCATATAGATCCTCTTGACCTATATGTACTCCATCGCATAGATCTGCTATAGTGTAGTCGTCATTGATGATAACTACTCCACTATAGCACTCTTTTAGGCGTAAAAGTGCATCTTTGCGCTCATCAGTTCCACCCAGTTTGTCTCTATATTGGATAATAGGAGCGTTGTGTCTATTGGCGCGCTCTACAAACTGTTCGATGGTGATATCAAACCTATCTAAAAGCTCTCTATCACAGAGCCCGTAGAGCTTAGGCTGCTGCATCTTCTAGCATCATCTTAAAGAGATTTGAGATAGTATCTTTAAGCTCATTACGATCTACTACCATGTCAATTGAGCCCTGTTTTAGTAGAAATTCAGATCTTTGAAACCCATCTGGTAGATCAGAGCCTATGGTCTGCTTTATCACTCGTTGTCCCGCAAAGCCTATGAGTGCACCTGGTTCTGCCATAATGATATCTCCAAGCATTGCAAAAGAGGCACTCACTCCACCCATGGTTGGATCTGTTAGAAGTGATATATATGGTAGTTTTGCATCTGATAACTTAGCTAATGCTGCTGATGTTTTGCTCATCTGCATTAGCGAAAAGGTGCTCTCTTGCATTCTAGCTCCACCAGAAGCACTTACTATCAATACACCTCGTCTAGCCTCAATAGCTCTCTCAATAGCACGCTTAATCTTCTCTCCCTCAACAGAACCAAGTGAGCCACCCATAAATGAGAAGTCAAATACTACAATTTCAACTCCAATACCACTCATTGTACAGCTTCCACTTACCACAGATGAGCTTACTCCACTCTTTTTCTCACTCTCTTCAATCCGTTTAGCATAACTTTTTTTATCCACAAATTTTAGTGGATCTATCGGTTTGAGAGTGCTGTCATGTTCTATAAAACTTCCTTCATCACAGAGCAGATCTATCCTGCTTTTAGCACCTATGCGCATATGGAAGCCACACTTTGGACAGACATGTGATCGGTTCTCAACTTCCTTATAATACATAAGTGAGCTACAAGACTTACACTTAATCCAGTGGGCTGGTGCCTCACTCTTATCTGCTTGTTTTTTTGATGTTCCAAATAGATCAAATAGATTCATAACCAACCCCTTATAGTAGACTTTTAACTATAGCAGATGCAGCTTCACGCCCATCATAAGCTGCACTTACCACCAGATCAGCACCACGGTAGCAGTCACCTCCAGCGTATATGCCAGCTGTTGTACTCTGGTGATTCTCATCTAGCACAATCTCACCCCACTCATTGGTCTCTATGCCATTTGAAGCATAAAATGGAGGCACCTCTACATCAAAACCTAGAGCAGTTATGATCACATCTGCTTCGATATTGTATTCACTAGATTTAATCTGCTCTATGCGCTCTCTGCCGCTCTCATCTTTAGAGCTAAGTCGTGTCTTGATCACTTCGATACCAGTAGCTATATTTTTGCTGTTTGTGAGAATCTGTTTTGGAGAGCTAAAGAAGCTAAACTCCACTCCCTCTTCCATGGCATTTTTATACTCTTTAGAGCTTCCAGGCATGTTGGCAGCATCTCTTCTATAAAGACATGTCACCTGTGATGCACCCTCTCTGGTAGCTGTTCTTACACAGTCCATCGCAGTATCTCCGCCACCAATCACTACTACTTTAAGACCTTTAAAGTCAAAAGCTTTATCATACTTTTTACCAAAATTCTTTTTGCCTATTGCTGTTAGATACTCCATGGCACTATAAACATTGTTGGCATCTTCACCCTTAAGTGAGGCTCTTTTAGCTTTTGTTGCACCTATGCCTATAAAGATGGCATCATGACTTCTAGTGAGGTCTTCAAATGCTACATCTCCTCCTATATTACAGTTAAGGTGTAGGTTTAGACCAGCTTCTAGTAGTAGATCTACACGATGTTGGACTATCTTTTTGTCAAGTTTAAAGTTTGGTATGCCGTAGGTTAGTAGCCCACCAGCTCTATCTTCTCTCTCGTACATATCAACACCAATGCCAGAGCGTAAAAGGTATGTTGCTACAGATAGACCTGCTGGACCTGAACCTATGACCGCCACCTTTTTGTCGGTTGTTACACCTGGAAAATCAGGCTTTAGACCCGCTTTAAAACCCTCTGTAGTTATAAAAGTCTCTATGGAGCCTATTGTAATAGCTCCATGACCATCATTTAGTGTGCAGTCGCCTTCACATAGTCTATCATGCGGGCAGACTCTACCCATCACTTCAGGAAATGGTGATGGCTCATTGGAGAGTTTGAAGGCAAATTCAAGATCTTTTTGTGCTATTGATTTGAGCCATTGGGGTATAAAGTTGTGAAGAGGACACTTGTTTAAGCAGAATGGATCTCCACACTGTATACATCTCTCACTCTGTGCTCTTGCGCTATGTTTGTCAAATGGCTCATAGATCTCGTTAAAATCTTTTGTTCTCTCTACAACCAATCGTTTCTTAGGATCAATTTTGCTAGTTGTTAAAAACTCTCTCATCTCTAGTCTCCCTTCTCTTGGCTCAGTGGTAGTTTTGTTAGATTTTTTGGTCTAACTAGCCAGAAGTTTCTGATCTGTGTTCTAAATGAACTTAGTATCTCTTCTGCTTTATTGCTCTGTGTCTCATCGATATACTCCTTGAGTAGCCGTTTAAGATAGTGCCTAGCTTCATCACCATCATCTGTATCTATCCGCACAGCCTCAACTAACTCACGGTTGACATTCTCTATAAAGTTGTGCTCTTCATCATAGATAAAAGCAACTCCACCAGTCATGCCAGCTCCAAAGTTAATGCCTGTGCTACCTAGTATGACAACTATGCCACCTGTCATATACTCACATGCGTTATCGCCAGTACCCTCAACTATAGCAAGCGCTCCAGAGTTACGCACTGCAAATCTCTCCCCAACAGCAGCATTTAAGTAGAGTTTGCCACCAGTAGCGCCATATAGACATGTGTTTCCACCACCACTAAACTCTTCGCCACTATGGACGGTTTTTATGATGATTTTACCACCATGCATACCTTTGCCTATGTAGTCATTGGCTACACCATTTAAGTAGATGTTGACACCATTGATCAAAAAAGCTCCAAGAGCTTGACCAGCTATGCCTGTTAGCTCGATATTGATAGAGCCATCTTTTAGCCCTTTATCTCCATAGTACTGCGCTATCTCTCCAGATATCAGCGCACCAAAACTACGGTTTAGATTGCAGATCTCTCTTGTGATGCGTATGCTTCCTGATGGCTTTTTAATGATAGAGCGCGCCTCATCAAGCACTCCATGCTCAAAACTATTGTTATCAAATGGGTGGTTTGAGTCCACTTGACATGTCTCTACTCCACTCTCTTTGTGTAAAATATTGCTAAAATCAAACTTATTTGAGCGCTCATCTTTAAGCACTTTTAGTAGATCTGATCTACCAACTATCTGCTCTAAGCTCTCGTATCCAAGATCCGCCAATATCTCTCTCACATCTTCAGCTAGTAACATGAAGTAGTTTTTAAGCTGCTCTACTGTCCCTTTGTAGTGCTCATTGCGGAGTTTTTCATTTTGTGTAGCGATACCAACTGAGCATCTGTTGACATGACATATTCGTAACATTTTACAACCTATAATGGTCAATACAGAGGTGCCAAAAGCGAAACTTTCAGAGCCCATAAGTGCTGCTTTTACAACATCTATGCCACATTTAAGTCCACCATCGGCTTGTAAAGAGACTAGCTCTCTTAAGCCATTGGCTTTTAGAGCATTGTGTGCCTCACTAAGTCCAAGCTCCCAAGGATTTCCAGCAAACTTAATAGATGTCAAAGGAGCAGCACCTGTACCTCCATCGCCACCTGAGATGATGATCTTGTCTGCATATGCTTTTGCCACACCAACAGCTATCGTTCCAACACCAGCGGTTGAGACTAGTTTCACTGCAATAGTAGCCTTTGGATTGACCTGCTTAAGATCAAATATAAGTTGTGCTAAATCCTCAATAGAGTAGATGTCATGGTGAGGTGGTGGTGATATGAGTGTAACACCAGCTACGGTATGTCTTAGTTGAGCTATAAGAGGTGTTACTTTATGTCCTGGTAATTGCCCACCCTCACCAGGCTTTGCACCTTGAGCCACTTTGATCTGGATCTCTTCAGCAGATCGCAGGTATGCAGGTGTGACACCAAATCTACCAGATGCAACCTGTTTGATCTTAGAGTTTTTGTTGGTCTTAAAACGCGCAGCATCCTCTCCACCTTCACCAGAGTTTGACTGTCCACCAAGCTCATTCATGGCTTCAGCTATGCACTCATGAGCCTCAGGGGAGATAGAGCCAAGGCTCATAGCAGCAGATGCAAATCTTTTAAGAATAGTTTTACTGCTCTCAACTCTATCTATAGGTATGCTTTTACGATCACTTTTAAACTCAAAGAAGTCACGGATAAATTTTCTATCACGACCAGCTATAAGTCCTCTTAGTTTTGCATAATCACTAGCTTTTGCTGATCGACTAAGATCATGTATAGCATGTATGATATCTGGTCCAAAGTCATGATACTCACTACCATTGTAAAACTTATAAAAACCACCAATCTTGAGTGGAAATATGCTTCCAAAGCCACGCTTATCAAATGAGTCTTGATGTACTTTTTGGATTCGTTTGTCTATGTCGCTATATCCAAGCCCAGGTATAAGTGCATGTGAGTCACAAAAACACTCATCTACTATCTGGCTACTTAGACCCAAGACATCAAAGAGCGATGAGTTTCTATATGAAGCAAGAGTAGATATGCCCATCTTAGACATAATCTTTAAGAGCCCTCCATTTAGCGCGCTTAGTACTGATTTGTGTGCATCACTAGTGCTTAATTGAAGATAAGATCTGCTCTCAACTAGCTGCTCTACAGTTGCAAACAGTAGTTTGGGATGTACTGCACTAGCTCCATATGCAAGCAAAGAGGCGGTACTATGAGAGTCTACAACTTCATTTGTAACAGCAACGATAGAGACGAGATGTCTAATGTTGTAGCGCAGTAGCTCTTGATTGATTCTACCTACTGCTAGTAACATAGGTATGGTTTTAAGCTCACTACTAAATCCATCATCACTTAACATTACGATGCGTATGCCATCTTTTTTAACACTCTTAATCACTTTGGTTGTAAGTGCATCAAGTGTAGCTTTTAGATCTGTTTTGTATGTAGTCTCAAATACGGCATGTTTATAGTGCGCTTCATAACAAGGAGACTCTTCATCCCCAAAGGATTTTAACACTTTTAACTTCTCTTGAGTAAGGATTGGTGATATAGCCTTTAGTCTTGAAGCGTGTGATGGTAGCTCATCTAAGATATTGTGGATCTCACCAAAGCCTGTGTTAAGACTCATGACCACCTTTTCACGGATAGGGTCTATTGGTGGGTTGGTAACTTGTGCAAACTTCTGTTTAAAGAAGTCGCTAAAGCTACGCTGTTTATCACTAAAGGCTGCCAAAGGTGTATCATCACCCATTGAGCCTACTGCCTCTTTGCCCTCTTTGATCATAGGCTCAATAACTTGCTCTATGACCTCTTGAGTTATGTTATAGAAGCGTTGTTGAGCTATAAGTAGATCTTGATCTATGTTGTATTTTGCTCCATACTGATCTTCAACATGCTCTTGTAGATAGATCATGTGAGTGTTTAGCCATTTCATATATGGGTTTGAAGATTTTAAGTAGTCGTTGATCTGAGTATCTTTTAGAACTCTTGCAAATTTTAGATCAAGCCCTATCATCTCACCAGACTGCAGTCTACCCCTCTCTTTAATCTCATCTTCTCTTAGATCAATAACTCCATATTCGCTAGTGATAAGCAGAGTGTTGTCATGGGTTATGACATATTTGGATGGTCTAAGTCCATTTCTATCAAGAACACACCCTATGTATCTGCCATCTGTTAAAGAGAATGCAGCAGGTCCATCCCAAGCCTCAAAAACAGTAGAGTGATACTCGTAAAATGCTCTTAAATCTGGATCCATGTGTGGAGCATTTTGCCATGGAGCTGGTATAACCGCTCTTGCTGCTTTAAAAAAGTCCATGCCGTTTACTATGAGAAACTCAAAAAAGTTATCAGCACTTGCGCTATCGGACATATCTTGTTGAAGTATAGGTAGTAGCCTATCTAGCTCTTTGCGGCTAAAGACTTCACTTTTAATAGACTCTGATTTTACTTTAACATTAAATCTATTTGCCTCAACAGAGTTGATCTCACCGTTGTGGGCTATAGAGCGGAACGGTTGTGCTAGCTTCCACTTTGGCAGGGTATTTGTTGAGAAGCGTTGGTGAAATAGTGAAAAAGAGATCTTAAATTGCTCATCTTGAAAGTCTAAAAAGAACTCTTTGATATGCGTTGGCATAACCAGACCCTTATAGGAGATCATGCGTGATGACATAGATGGTATATAGAAGTCATCATCATCAAAAAGAGCATGTTCAATCTCTTTACGACTCAGATAGAGCAGAGCATCAAATCTCTGTGTTGAGATGATAGAGTTTGGAACTACAAACATATGGTAGATATGAGGAAGTGACTCTAGCGCCTGTTCGCCTAAAGCTTCTGTATCTATGGGAACTTCGCGCTTGAGCACAACTTTTAGATCATTGGCAGCGCAGATATCACAAAATGTATCTAGTCTATTTTTTCTTTTTGTAAATAGTGTAGCTACTGCAAATAGATCTGGTAGCTCAACTCCACCCTTTATGGCTACGCTTCTCATAAATTCGCGTGGCATTGAGAGAAGAAGCCCACTACCATCTCCACTTTTGCCATCAGCAGCGATAGCTCCTCTATGCATCATGCGCTCTAGTGCGGTTATTGCACGCGTTAGTGTCTGGTATGATGGGGTGTTGTCTATATTGGCTATAAGACCAAAGCCACAGTTATCTCTTGATGAGCGTAAAAGATCAGAATATGTCAAATTTTGCACCTTTTAGTTAGTTTTAAGCAATTTTTCCGTATTTAGAAAATCACAAAGTTCTTTTAGTATATACTAAAGTTGATTAAGCTTTTATGAAAGTTATGTTATCTTTACATAAAATAAATATTAGTGAGTAGAAAAGAAGCAGTATGCAGGGGTATATAGTACGAATTGTGCGCGTTAAAGATGAAGATCTTATAGTCAATATTTTGACCAAAAATGCTCTAAAAACAACTTATAGGTTCTATGGAGCACGACATAGTAGTGTCAACTTGGGTTATAAGATAGATTTTGAGATAGAGCAGGGTGTTAAGAGTAGTATAGGTAGGTTGTATGATCTGTTGCATCTAGGTTTTACTTGGATTCATGATAGCTATAGACTCCGCATATGGCATCAGTTTATATCGCTTTTTTATCCGCATTTGAGTGATATTGAACAGCTTGATGAGTTCTATTTTGAACTACTTGAGGAGGCTAGCTTAAAGTGGGATTTACAGAATCCAAAAAGAGTAGCCATAGAGTCTTATGTGAAACTTTTGGAGTATGAAGGTAGGCTACATAAAGAGCAGATCTGCTTTTTTTGCAATCTTCCAATAGTTGGCAGTGTAACGGTTATACGCTCATTTATACCAGCACATACACACTGCACACCAAAAAAATGTATCGCCATAGAGGCTCTAGATGAGCTATATAGTCGCCAAAGTACCTTTTTTTTAAACGATAGTGAAGTAGATGAGTTATATAGCGTAATGTTAGAGGGGCTATAGACTGTTTTATTTAGAAATAGACCCACTAGTTTCATAATGCAACAATCAACAATAGAGGTGAAGAGTATGAAGATACGAGTATATTATGAAGATACTGATGCGGGCGGAGTGGTTTATCACTCAAATTATCTCAATTTTTGTGAGCGTGCACGCAGTGAGATCTTTTTTAAAGAGCAGTTGCTACCTGAGTTTGGTGGCGGATTTTTTGTTGTTAAAAGTTTAAGTGCAGATTTTAAAGCACCTGCTAAGCTAGGTGATGAGTTGGTGGTTAAAAGTGAATTGGAGCGAATTAAAAGAGCATCTTTCTCTATGAGACACTCTATCTATCGTGGTGATGAGGTACTGTTTACTATGAGCGTTAAACTTGGATATATAAAGGCAGATGGTTCTATTGGTATCTTAAGTGAGTCAGAGCGGCAGCTCTTGGCAGAACTGTTTCAGTAGGCCTGCTCAAAGCTTGAGGAGAGTACTTTTAGTAGAGTAGGCTGATACTGTACCTGCTGATTTGAGATTGGTATGTTGTATTCGCGTGGCTTTGCTGATAGAAGTGAGTAGAAGTAGTCTGTCCCCACAACTGTAGCGTAGTTGATACGGTCATACATGGTTTCAGAATCTAACAGCAAGAGCCTCTGAGCCAATTTTTCTGGCTGGTAGCTTAAAGATGAGGCTATAAGCATCTCTCGTCGATCTCTAGGTTGTGTCATCTCAAATATCATGGGACTATAGTTGATCTGAGTTGAGAGTATGTTGGTAGCGTTACGCTCATAGAGTGTTAGTTGTGACATGATCATAGAGCTTTTTATCAGTGGTGTATGTAAGATAAAGCTCCCCTCAACTATCTTTTTATTGTCTTTTAAGAATAGCTTTAGATTGCTTCTGTCTTGATCTATTTTGTAGCTATATATCTTCCGTGCTTTGTCTGCAGCTTCAAATGGATTCTCTTGCTCTAGCCTCTGTATGTAGCTCTGTTTTGTCTGCTCCATAAGGCGCTTGCCAAACTCTGAATTATCATAAAAGATTACAAGTGGACTCTGGACATGTTCAACTAGAAGAGCGATCTGGTCTTGGTAGTTTATGCCACCAAAATAGAGTAGAGGTGAGCTCTGGTTTATGTCATCTTTGTGTATGGTTGGAAAAAATATCCTCAAAGAGCTATTTTGTTGTACTACACTATTTGCTCCCTCTAGCGTCATAGGTGCTATCACATACCCGATACCAAGACTCTCTATCTGCTCAAGAGCAGTACCAACACTCTCTAAACTCTCATCATCAATTGTAAAAATACGCAGATTAAAATCACTATTGCGACTTAGAAGATACGCTTTTGTACTATTGACAGTGCTGTAGGCATATCGACCTATCTTCTTTTTTGGAATAAGCATCGCTAGCTCTATTTGCATACCTACTCTTAGTGGCTGGTCAATATTTAACATCAGTGAATAGATAGCTCTTTGTTCATTAAGAGCCATATCTGGAAGCTGTTTTGGCGATAGAGCTAAAAATGAGAAAGGTTGCTCTTGAGCTGCTAGATCTTCTAAGCACCAATCATCACACAGATCTTCACTAAGGTTTAAGATGTAGCTCTTGGGGAGCGGGATTGGTGATGGTGTAGAGCTTTTTGCCAAGATCGGCATGCTACAACATAGCAGTAGAAGTAGTAATCTTATCATAACTGAGCCTTAATGTTTTTTAGATCTTCAAAAGCTTTTGGTCTGAGTGATCTGTTTTGTAGGAGGTGTTGTGGGTGATATATGGTAAAAAGTGTACGCTTACCAAAAGAGATGGCTTTTGCGCGTACCTCTTCAAAATCTGAATCATCGCCAGAGATCTGATAGTACGCTTCACTACCAATAGCTATGATAATATCTGGATCAATCAGTTCTATCTGTTTAAGATAGTAGGCTTTGCAGCTACCGTACTCTGAGTCTGATGGTGAGTGATTTTGCGCACTTTGGCACTTAAGTAGATGTGTGATATAGATCTCATCTACCCTAAGGTCTAGCACTTTTTCTATCATATTTTCAAGCATCTTACCACTTTGAGCTACAAAATACTCACCCTTCTCATCAGATGCTATGGAGACTGTAGAGTCTATGAACATCACTCTAGCAGAAGCAGAGCCACTACCAACTAGAGGCTGTTTGCGAGACTTACTAAGATCACATAGGTGACAGTTGAGTATGGTGCTGTGTAGCTCATCTAGTGAGTCTGGTAGTTGTGCTGAGTCGTTGCGCTGATTGATAATGATTGGGTCACAGTAGTTGTAGCCCAGCGCTTTAAGCCGATATAGATTTTGCAAAAGAGCAAGGTTCTGATATGATTTCATGGACTCTAAGTATAGTAAAAGTTTCGTTAAAAACCCCTTTATTTAGAGCTGTTTTAACTAAAAAGTGCTATACTTATACATTGATTATAAAGGATTGGCATGAAAAAATTTGTACTTATTGGACTCTCTTTGGTAGTGAGTTCACTCTATGCGGCAGATGGAGCAGCCATATTTGAAAAGACCTGCTCTGTCTGTCATGGAAGTGCGGCTGAGAAGAGCTCACTAGGAGTTAGCAAAGTGATAGCTGGTCAGAGTGCTAAGACTACACTAGAGAAGCTAGAGGCGTACAAAAGTGGTGGCTTAAATCAGTATGGTTTTGGAAACATGATGCGAAATCGTGCTACAAAGCTTGATAAAGATGAGATGATGGCAGTTGCAAAGTTTATAGAGGGTTTGAAGTAGGACTGTAAGCCAAGAGATGGCTTACGGTTTTGGTGTTTATGATTTAAACATCTTACCAAGCATTCCCATAGCGCCACCTACGCCACCAACTTGAGCTAGCAGTCCTTCTACCATAGAGCTCTCTGAGCCATCTGTAGCTTGATCTACTATATTTGGAAGAGCGTCTGCAAGAGCAGTTTTTGCACTATCTTCACTAAGACCTAGCTGTGATGCAAATGCTGCTATTTTGTCTGAGCCTAAAAGGTCACTGATTGCATCTGCAGATATAGGTAGATTTTCACCATTACCAACCCATGACTGGATAGTTGATCCTAAGTCGCCACTAGATAGATTTGAGAGTAGTGATCCTATGTCTAAACCACCTCCGCTACCTCCGCCAAGTAGACCGCCTAGCGCAGATGTTATAGAGCTACTGTCTAGGTTTGTAGTAGCGTCGTCACTATTGTTTTTTATAAGTTCAGCTCCTGCTGAAAGTATAGATGAGAGATCCATTTTTGACTCCTAAGTTTTGATTTAAATTGTAGTATATCATACTTATCTTTTTGTAAGCTTAACACCCATCTCAATGTGAGGTGTGTATGCAAACTGATCAAATAGAGCCATTTTTTCCACTCTATGCGTGCTGTGTAGTACCTCTAGGTCTCTCAATAAGGTAGTAGGGTTGCATGATATATATAGTATAGTCTCAAACCTTGATGCAAAAGATCTGCTGTTGGTATCGAGTCCAGCGCGCGGTGGATCTACAAATAGGGCTTTAAAGTTATAGCTAGCTAGATCGATATCTTTTAGTCTTCTAAACTCTCTTTTTTTATCTAACGCCTCCACTAGCTCTTCCGCACTTAGTCGTACAAACTCTATATTGTCTACACTGTTTAAGAGCATATTCTCTTTGGCAGTTGCGATGGATGATTTTGAGATCTCAGTAGCTAAGATTTGTCTAAAAGAGCTTGCAAATGGTATGGTGAAGTTGCCAGCTCCACAGTAGAGCTCAAGAAGATCTCCATCAATTTCTTTAAATGCATCTAGTGACCACTCTATCATTTTTGCGTTGAGTGATGCATTTGGTTGCGTAAAGCTACCCTCTAACTGTTTGTATCTGTACTCTTTTGAGTTGATGCTTAGAGTCTCCATGATATGGTCACGACCTAGTACTAGTTTAAGTTTCCTAGCTCTTCCTATGATGTTTACACCAAGCTCTAAGGCTAGCTTAGTAGCCTCTTGTTGCCACTGTTCATCTAACTGTCGATGATATAGTAGTGTGACTAGCATGTCATTGCCACTACTATTGCTAAGAAACTCTATACCAAATAGTTTATGTTTCAATGTTTTACAATCTAGCATACCGATAATCTTAAATGCAAGTTTCTCCATGGGTTCTAATAGCATTGGACACTCATCTAAGAGTACAATTTTGTCACGATTTTTGGAGTTCATAGCAAGATGAATTTTATCTTTTATGTGCCATATCCTAAACTCTGCACGATTTCGATAGTTGGCATCAGCAGACTTGATGACATCTATGGTTGAGTCATAAAGAGTGTTAAAAGCTTTAGTTTGAGTCTCTATCTTGCGTTTTAACTGAGACTCATAGCCACCTTCAAATTCACTACAGCTACCACATCTACCAAAGTGACTACATCTCATCTTTGAGCACCTTGTTGTATAGTATGGTTGTGACTATGTAGACTATGAAAAATGAGACAACAACATCACTAAAAAAGTGACCACCAGCACTTATGCGTGCCACTCCAACAGCACTGCCATAGCTAATGACAAGAGAAATCCAAAAAGCTCTATGTCGTCTAGCTAGATAGGCAAAAGCTAGTAACGAAAAAGCAGCCGCTGCATGTCCACTTGTGAATGAGTATCCATCATGTTGGGTTGGAATAAAAGCTGGAGTAAATGGTAGTGTGCCCTCAAAGATTGTTGTCTGGGCAGGTCGTGCGCGCCCTAGATTTTCTTTTAATATTGCGTTAACTATAAGCCCAGCACCTATGAGTAGACTAAGCAGTACAAAGATCAGTTTTCTTCCAGTAAAGCCCAATAGATTCTCTTTGGCTATGTATCTATTGTAGAGCCATAGTACTATAGCACCTACAAATGAGAGTATAAGTAGAGGCTTAACAGAGTCGTAGAGTAGTGTCTCTATAAGGGTGCCATTGCCTATAAATCTATCTCTAAAAAAGAGTGAGCTTATATATATGTCTATCTGAGGCATAGATACAAAGAGTAGGCAAAGAGATAGCATTGCAAGCCACTGCCAGAGTGGTATTGATAATACTTTTTTACTCATTGTGTGATCTTTGTAGTGATTTTAGTGTGCTGTTTGTATCGTTCCGTTTGTGGTAGTTTATGAGAAAGTCACCCTTGCTTCTACCTTGCGCAAAGCTACTTTTATATAGAGGTGACTCTACGAGTATAGGCAGAGCTCTTGTTAGCATTCTAGCCTCATCATTTTTAAACCCTTCATACTCTATGCGGTATAGTGCGCTATATATAGCAGCTCTACCTGTACCGTGGTAGCAGTGTATGAGGATAGGATATGAGTCGTTGTTATCGAGTATGGCAAAAAACTTCTCAAGTGTCTGTGCGGTTGGAACTTGACCTGATGGTATGTTGATATGTCTGATAGTTGTGTTATGCTCATTATTAATTTTTTCTATGGCATACTCTTCGCTACTGATATGCTCCATCTGTCCTGGATTGAGATCATCTTTAGTACCAGGGTCTAGCAGGTTGATCACTGTTTTAATGTGGTTTGGTATGAGAAACTCCTCCAATCTATCTGGATCTATGAGGGCAGATTTGTATACTTTTTGTTCACTAATCTGCTCAAACCTAAAGTTGTAATTTACCTGATAGTAGTATGCAGCCGCTAGTATCAAGATCGAAGCTAGGACAAACTTAAAGAAGTTACTCATCTCTTAAGCCTTTGTTAAAATATGGTATATATTGTGATGTTTTATAGTAGCCGTATGTGAGCTCTTTGAGCTTTGAGGCTATATCTGGATATTGAGCTGAGACATCATCTATAAGCTCCTTGCTATGTAAGTCATATAGTTTAGCATCGCTGTTGTCACCACTCATCTTTAGATAAAATCTATCACTCACCATACCGATAGTTGGCGGGTTGTTGTGTGAGATTGTAAATGCGTATCTACTCTGATCGTACCTCTCATCTAACAGATCTCTACCCATAGCGGTTGAGCTATAGTTTTGATCACAAAGGGCTGCTAGAGTTGGTAGCACATCTGTCTCTGATGCAACCTTATCAAATACTTTTGCTCTTTTAATAAGAGATGGCGCATAGATGATAAATGGCACCCTAAGCTCACCCAAGCCTAGTGCGCTAGAGCTATCGTGCTGATCTGCATGCTCACCAACATCGCCACTTATACCGTGATCGCCCCATAGAGCTAGTATGGTATTGTTCATATAGCCACTCTTTAATGCTAGATTGCTAAAGTGCTCTATGGAGTAGTCCATAAATCTATAAGCATTTAACTCTTTTAGGCTCTCAAAGCCATATCGCTTAACCTCTGCTTCATCTATGTCGATACTTTTAAAGCCATATGCTCTCTCTTTGGGCGGTATAGTGTACGGGCGGTGGTTACCTGAGGTCTGTATGATCGCTACAAATGGCTCTTTTGCATCCTTTAAGACCCTGTTTGCCTCTCTAAATAGATCTATATCGCTAATCCCCCAGACATCATTTCGCTTAGAGTTGTAATCCTCCTCTTCGTATAGATGAAGATTGTCTATATTTTTACTCAATATGCCGCGTATATTACCCCAAGATGCTGAGCCGCCAATGAAGTAGTATCTCTCATAACCATCAAAATCATTTATAATGGTATGTTGATCTACTATGAGTGGATTACGGCTAGATGTTCCGTGTAGCTCAACATCGGGCGTAGAGGTTATGGTTGTATAGATCGATCTAGCAGTGCCTGTGGATGGTGTAAAGAAGTTTTTAAAGTAGTAGCCATTTTGTGCTAAAGATGCTATGTGTGGCGTTGGGTTTAATGGGTTTGAGCTTAGTGAAGTTTTGTACGAAGCTAAAGACTCTACTATGATAATGATAAGATTTGGTTTAGTATTACCAGAACTTACACGCTCTCTTAGGTAGTTCAAGTTCTCTGTATCTGGACTATCTACACCTAAAAATTCTGCTATGAGTGGGTAGTATTTGTGAGCCTCATCTACATCGTAGCTAACACGCCCATTTTTCCAAGTATCAAAAAGATAGTGTACGGGGTTGTAGGTTAGTGTTGCTGCAAAAGGGTGTTTGCTAAAAGCAGCATCAGACCATCTAAGTGGGTATTGTGAGAGTTTGCTGTAGGCTAAGATAACTAGTAGTAGAAAACTAACAAGTATTACTATAGCCATTTTGATTTTACCTATCTTGATTGAGACGGCTTTAGTGTAGTGCTCTATCACTGCTCTGATAGCCAACACCACAGTACCAACGCTTAGTATCCAAGCTATGCAGATCCAGACAACAGGATAGCTCTCCCAGACCATGATAGCTGATATGTAGGCATCTTCAAGAAATCTCATAGCGGTAAAATCAACTCTTTTGCCAAGATACGCATAGTGTCCAGCGTCAACTATGTAGATTAACGCGATAGCACTAAATATCAGAGTAAAGTAGGATATCCAGAGCCATTTTGCTACTCTGTTTTTAAGAGGATTTAGAAATTTTATCCAACCTAAAAAATATAGCGGTAAGATCATCGCAACAGCTACTCTAATGTCAAATCTTAACCCAAGCCATAGCGAATAGAGAAGATCACTTCTCTCTAGTGGATAGCTAGATGGCTCATAGGCTAGCCAAAATATAATTCTTGAGAGAAAAAATATGGCTACAAATAGCACTAAAAAGGTAAAAATTAGATGCAAAAGGGTAGGTATGTAGAGTTTTAGTTTCATAAAGTTTTATATTTCCAGATATTTTTTTGATATTTTAGCACACTTTTAGCAATCAAAGAGGCTATAATACACTTATGAGCAACATAACATTACGGTTACCAAGTTTGATCTACGATATAGCCAAAGAGCTAGATAAGAGGGGCGCTAATGCGGTACTGGTTGGCGGCTCTGTAAGAGACTATTTTTTAGGCATAAATAGCAAAGATTATGATATCGAAGTGTATGCAATAGATAGTTTTAGTGAGCTAAAAACACTGCTAGAGCCTTTTGGTAAAGTTAGTTTAGTGGGTAGACATTTTGGTGTAGCAAAACTAGCATGTAATGGAGTAGAGTATGATTTTTCTCTACCAAGAAAAGAGAGTAAATGCTCTGCTGGTCATAGCGGTTTTGATATAGAGATTGAGAGCTCAATGAGCTTCTATGAAGCTTCATTAAGGCGTGATTTTACAATCAACGCCATAGGATACAGCATCTTAAATGCAGAGTTTTTAGACCCACATGGCGGCATAAAAGATATTGAAAATAGAGAGCTAAAAGAGGTAAGAGCTAAGAGTTTTATAGAGGATCCGTTAAGGGTTTATAGGTGTATGCACTTTAGTGCAAGATTTCAAATGAGCATCTCTGAGAGT
Source organism: Helicobacteraceae bacterium (assembly GCA_027066325.1). Classification (GTDB taxonomy): domain Bacteria; phylum Campylobacterota; class Campylobacteria; order Campylobacterales; family Sulfurimonadaceae; genus Thiomicrolovo. The sequence goes on from JAMONY010000011.1 coordinate 40,688, forward strand.
TTAAAAAAATTGTGTACAGATATGGTGCGTAATGGTTGCTTAGGTGAGCTACCAAAGGAGCGTGTTTTTGATGAGTTTAAAAAACTACTACTACTATCACAAAAACCATCTATAGGCTTTGAATTTTTACGATCGATTGGAGCATTGTGTTATTTTGAGGAGCTAAGTGCACTTATAGATGTGCCGCAAGATCCAAAGTGGCACCCTGAAGGAGATGTCTGGATACACACTATGATGAGCATAGATGCTATGGCAACTCTAAGGTGTAGTGAACCTAGTAGGGATCTTATTTTGATGCTTGCAGTTCTCTGTCACGACTTTGGTAAACCAGCAACTACTACCATAGGTGATGGATGGATTAGCGCAAAAAGACATGAGAGTGTAGGTGTACCTATAGCTCAGAATTTTTTAGAAAAATTGAGCACCCAAAGAGGTATCTTAGATCAGGTGTTACCACTTGTAAGGCACCATTTGGCTCCGACACAACTATATAACCAGAGCTCTAAAAATAGTGCCATCAGAAGACTAGCAACAAAAGTTAACATAGAAGATCTAGTTACTGTAGCGCGTGCAGACTCTTTTGGAAGAACTACCTCAACTGCCAAAGCGCGCATATATGAAGCTGGTGATTGGCTTTTAGAGCGTGCACAAAACTTAAAAGTAGCCACTAAGCCCCCCACAAATCTGCTAAGAGGTTCTGATCTTATAGAGCTAGGATTAGCCCCATCACCCATTTTCACTAAGATACTGCAGCAAGTGTATGAAGCGCAGTTAGATGGAGTCATCAAAACTACTGATGAGGCACTAGAGTTTATTAGAAAAAGAGTAGATCTTAATCTTTAAAATTACTATAACTAGGTAGTATTTTATAATGTTACACAAATAAGATAAAGTTGACAAATAGCACTATTTTCAATAGGTATTTTAAGTTTTTATGTTAAGATTATCTTGTTAGGCAAATTTAAACTAGAGGGGTATTGGAGTCATGAAGAGAGTTGTAGGTAGTGTGATCATATTAATAGTGAGCAGCATGCTTTTTACGGTAGATCTAAGTGCAGCAGTTGGTGATTGCATTAAGGGTCAGTACAATGTGTACAATGAAGAGTGCAAACAATCAGAGTTAGATTCAGATCAATGTACAACAAGAACTGAGCAGACGCCAGAGGCTAGGTGGTGCTGTTGTGATTGTGAGTATGAGTTGTCAAAATGTGGAAAACTGTTCGATAGTATTTTTACAGGTAGTAAAAAATCTAATGTTTCTAAAATGATGGACACTACTCGTAAGTTTAGAGACAACTCTTTAAAACAGAGCAAGCTCTGGAGTAGGTATATAGATCTTTACTACAAAAAAACTGAAACTCTCACAAATATTATGTTAAAAAATCCAAAGCTGGCTAAACATACAGCTATTGTCCTAAAAGATAATCTTAAACTTATGAGGACTCTATCTAGCGGCAAGAGGGCAAAGGTTAAAGCAGAACATATGTTTGAAGTTTTGCGTCTACTAAAAGAGTACGCTAGTGTAGATATGAAAGATAAAGAGATGGCAAAGTTTGCTCATCAGTTATCTGCTCATCTTATGGATTCAAAATGGCTAGATAGTCTTGGTATAACTGTTGTTGGAGATTATGTAAGTGAGGGGCGTAATACAGATAGCGGAGGAAAAGGTGATGATGGTAAAGATAAAGATCCAGATGGCGATCCTGCTACTTGTGATAAACCAGTTTCGCCAGGTATGTGTCCACGCCAACCACTAGATCCAAATAAGTCAGACAATAAAGGTTGTCCAGAAGGGTGCAATAAGGTAAATGCTACTCAGTGCAGTTGTCCTCGCACAGGTCCAGACAAGGATCCTTCAAGGATAGGTAGTGCTTTTGATCAACTATGTAATTTGGCTGGTGTATGTTGGTAGGCTAGGTTGAATCTACTATTGTCCAAGTGGTAACTAATTGGATAGTTTTCTTAGTTTATCTTAAAAGAAAATATAAACTAAGGTTGGCTAATCATAACTTATACTCATATCGTGTATAGTATAGAGAATTTATTAGAGAGTTGAAGTTATGGATTATGCAGAGTTACTAAAACAACACGGTCTCAAAGTTACGCCTCAGCGTCTTGAGATCATCGGAGCATTGAGTAGTGGTGGTCATGTGAGTATAGAGGAGCTCTATGCACTTATGAGGGTTAAGTTTACCTCTATCTCACTAGCAACTATCTACAAAAATATAAACAATATGCTCAATATCTCACTAGTAAGCGAAGTGAAGGTGGCAGATCAGAAAAGTCTGTATGAGCTTACTAAAAGTGAGCACTCTCATGTGGTATGTAGTAGATGCTCTAAGATAGAAGATATAGAGCTTGATACTGATATGTTATCTACTCAAGCTAAAGCGAGAAGTGGATTTAGTGTATCTAGATACTCAATCATTTTATCTGGTATCTGTAGTAGCTGCAATAATTATTAGAAGATAATTATTATCATTTAAGGATATCTTCTGTACAATTTCTCCACAATAACTAAGGAGAAGAGATGAAGATAGTTACACTTTCAGTCATAGCATCAGTTGCACTTAGTGCATCAGGATTAGTACAAGTAGCAGATAAGGCAGGTTTAAAAAGCATACCAGAGTCTACCTTGGAGTTACTAAAGCTTACAGATAATCCAAAAAATCCGATTACAGAGTCTAAAGTTGAGCTTGGCAAAAAGCTATATTTTGATCCACGACTCTCAAAAAGTGGACTTATATCATGTAATACATGTCACAATCTAGCAGAGGGTGGTGATGATGGGGTGAGCGCTGCCATAGGTCATGCTTGGAGAGCAAATCCACACCATCTAAACTCACCAACTGTATATAATGCAGTATTTTTTGACTCACAGTTTTGGGATGGTAGAGATCCAGATCTAGAAAAGCAGGCACAAGGACCAATCTTGGCAGCTCCAGAGATGGCAGCTAGCAAAGAACATGTAGTCTCCACTGTGCTCTCTATGCCAGCTTATGTTGATGAGTTTAAAGAGGCATATGGCGATAGTGTTCAGATAGATTATGAGACTATAACTGCTACTATTGCAACTTTTGAGCGTACTCTTGTAACTCCATCAAGATTTGATGACTTTTTAAATGGTAAACATAATGCTATAGATAAAGAGGAGAAGAGAGGTCTTGAGATCTTTATAGATAGAGGTTGTGCAAGCTGCCACAATGGTATAGCACTTGGCGGATCTATGAGTGCATTTGAGGTTGCCAATAAGTATAAGTATGCTTCTTTAGGAGACTTTAGCGGAGATAAGAACTCTCAAGTTAAGGTACCAACCCTTAGAAATCTAAGCGCAACAGCTCCATATTTTCATAACGGAGCTATCTGGAGTCTTGATGAGGCTATCGTTGAGATGGGAAGAGTTCAGCTTGGTTTAGATCTAAATAGAACAGATGTGGATTCAATCAAGAAATTTTTAGGTACATTAGATGGCAGGGTGCCTCAAGTGATCTATCCAATACTGCCAGCATCTACAGAGTCTACTCCAAGACCAGATGCAAATTAAACTTTTTAGCTATATTTTAACCTAAAGAAGATGAACTCTTATAGTCTTTAAGCTTATTTAGAGTACAATCACAGTTAAGCGAACATAAGTTGTACGCTAACTATAACATAAGGTGAAGATATGAAAACAAGATACAGAGTCGGTCTATCGCTTATCGCGATAGCACTGTTAACTGGAGGGTGTTCGCAACAACAAGCAGCAACGCCAGTAGTATCAGAGAGTAGTAGTGTAAAAAGTAGTGTTGTTGATGATGGCTCTGCTGATAAGATCAAAGCACTAGAAGCTGAGTTAGCAAAAAGCAAAAAAGCTTTGGCTGAAGCTAAAACGGCATCTTCTTCTACACCTGTAGAGACCAAGAGAGATGTTAGTAGTGATATAGATCTACCACCTGCAAAACCTGGTCAATGTTTCACAAAAGCATTTTTTCCACCAAAGTATAAGACTACAACTGAGAAAGTTTTAGCAACTGAAGCTAGTGAGAAAATTGAGGTTATTCCTGCAACTTACAAAACAGTGAAAGAGAAAGTTCTTGTAGGTGAAGCTAGTGAGCGCGTTGAGATTCTGCCTGCTGTTTATGGTACACAGACAGAGACTATTGAGGTTAGCCCTGAAGAGTTGATCTGGAGAGTTGCTAAAGATAGCAAATCTGCAAGAGCTTCTCAGGTAGTTCTAGATGCTGCAAAAAAAGGTGGTATTGATCTAGCATCTGCAAAAGTTGGTAGCTGTTACCATGAGCATTATCTAGCTCCTAAATACAAAACTGTAACAGAGAAGATGCTTGCATCTGAAGCTAGCGAAAAGCTAGAAGTTATACCTGCTAAGTATGAGTTAGTAAATGAGAAGGTGTTAGTATCTGAAGCTAGTACACGACTTGAGACTATCCCAGCTAAGTATAAAACTGTAAGTGAAAAAGTTCAAATTGAGCCTGCAAAACAGATCTGGAAAAAGACTCCTTGTCTAGATGAAGGGTGTGATAATCAAGAGATTTTATGTCTAGTTGATGTACCTGCTAAGTATAGAACTGTTACAAAAACTGTACTTGTAGAGCCGGCAAAAACAAAAACTGTTCAGATTCCAGCCAAATACAAAACTGTTAAAGTTAACAAGTTGGTCTCTCCAGCTACAACAAGAGCTATACCTATTCCTGAAACATACAAAAGTGTAACACACACTGAAAAAGTATCAGATGGTGAGTACATTTGGCATCCAGTTAATGAGAACAATCCATTAACTCCTCCAAGTACAAGAACTGGTAATGTTATCTGTCTAACTAAAACACCTGCTAAGTATAAAAAAGTTAGCAAAACTGTTGTTAAGACACCGGCATCATCTAAGACTATTACTATCCCTGCAAAATATAAAACTGTAGAGGTTGTGAAGTTAGATAAGCCAGCACAAGAGAAGAGAATTCCTATTCCAGCAACTTATAAAACTGTTACAAAAACAGAGCTTATAGCTGATGGATATACAAAATGGGTTCCTATAGTATGTAAGTCAAATATGACTACTACAACTATCAAGAATGTGCAAAAAGCACTAAAAGATGTAGGTTTTTACAAAGGTCCAATTGATGGCATCTGGGGATCACAATCTAGAGCTGCTGTTAAAGCGTATCAAAAATCTAAAAACCTTCCACTCTCTGGTTTGAGCGTTGAAGTTATGGAGAAATTAGGTCTATATTAGACTTGAATTCTCAAGAGATAACCCCCTTTCTATCTGGGGGTTTGATACTATTATGACTAAAACTATAATTAGCATGGTTTTTGTGATAGTAGCTCTAAGCTCAACACTCTGTGCAACTGAAAAGATTAAGATAGCTGTTGCGAGTAACTTCTATACAACTATGAAAAAGATAGCATTAAAGTTTGAGACTATTTACCCCTATAAGATCATACTTATCTCAGGCGCAACAGGTCAGCAGTATGCTCAGATAGTACATGGTGCGCCATATGATCTCTTTTTTGCAGCAGATTCAAAGCGTCCAGAACTATTAGAAGAGAGCGGTACTGGAGTAGATGGTAGCCGTTTTACCTACGCTATTGGCGCCCTTGTGCTCTGGAGTAGTGAGTCAGATCTTATAGATGCCAACGCTACTATACTTAAGCGTTTGAACTTCTCTAGATTGGCCATAGCCAACCCTAAAGTAGCACCATATGCACAGGCTAGCTTGCAGACACTGAAGGCTCTAAATATTTTCACATCAGCTTCAAGTAAAATTGTTTATGCGCAGAGTGTTGCTCAAGCACTTATGTTTGCTCAAACGCAAAATGCTCAACTAGCTTTTATATCATACGCGCAGCTAAAATCTCTCAATCAAGGTTCGTATTATATTGTTCCGCAAACACTTTATGACCCAATCATTCAGCAGGCAATAGTACTCAAAAAGAGTAGAGCAACAGAGCAATTTTTACGCTTTTTTAGAAGCAGAGAGGTTGGACAGATAATCAAACACTCGGGATATACACTGCCGTGATACTAGATGCTTCAGACTTAAATGCACTATTTATAACCTTTAAGCTAGCCTTTATAACAACTACTATACTGCTTGTGCTTGGCACCCCTTTGGCTTGGTGGCTCTCAAGAACATCTTGTAGATACAAGTTTCTCATAGAGGCGGTAGTAGCTCTACCACTTGTACTGCCTCCAACAGTCATAGGTTTTTATCTACTTATAGCACTAGGTGAGGGTGGAGTCATAGGCTCATTGAGTCAATTTCTAGGTTTAGGATCTCTAGCATTTACATTTACAGGCTTGGTTATAGGTTCGGTATTTTACTCCTTACCTTTTGTAGTGCAACCTCTGCAGTCTGCTTTTGTCTTTATAGACCAGAAGATACTTGATGCTGCATCAACACTAAGAGCATCTAAGTATGATCAATTTTTAACCATTATATTTCCACTTGCTAAACCAGGTTTCTTAACGGCTGCCATTTTAGGTTTTGCTCATACACTTGGTGAGTTTGGCGTGGTGTTGATGATAGGTGGAAATATAGCGGGTGAAACTCAAGTTGCATCAGTAGCCATATATGAACATGTAGAGTCTTTGCAGTATGCTCAAGCTCACACACTATCGCTCATACTACTGCTCTTCTCATTTGTCACATTGGCACTTATATATGCTTTTAATCGTCGCTTTATGGTCGGTAAGATATGAGCATCTGTATCAAGCTAGCGCTTAGTAAAAAGAGTCTAAATTTAGATGTAGATATAGATATCAAAGATAGCTTAGTGAGTGCTATTTTAGGTGAGTCAGGATCAGGTAAGACAACTCTGCTTAGAGTAGTAGCTGGTATTGAGAGAGTTGATGATGCCACGCTATATGTTGATGCTCAGTGTTGGCAAGATGATAAAACATTTTTGGCACCACATAGACGCCCAGTTGGGTATGTATTTCAAGACTCAATGCTCTTTGAACATCTAAGTGTAGGGCAAAATATAGAGTATGCACTTAAGCGTGTAGGTACTGCAAAGAGATATATTGATATTGATGAGATGCTACAGATTTTAAAGATAGATCACCTCTTGCAACGCAGACCTCACACGCTCTCAGGTGGCGAAAAACAGCGTGTAGCCATAGCGCGCGCACTTGCTACAAATCCACAGATACTACTTTTAGATGAGCCCTTGTCAGCTCTTAATGTAGAGCTAAAAGATCAAACCTTAAACTATCTAAGCTATATTTGCAATACATTTGGTATTCAGATGCTCTATGTTACACACTCTTTTCGAGAGGCTGCAGCCATCGCAGAGCAGGTGTTGTATCTACAAAATGGTAGAGTCAATTTGGCTAAAGATCTTAATGCTTTATCTATAGATCTCTCAAAAGTAAAAGCTCAAGAACACTTTAGCATCATTCCTACCAAATTAAAGAGTGAGCTTAGAGAACATGGGTTGTGTGAGCTAGAGTTTGATGGCGGTATTTTTACTGTAGACAACCATTTAGCTCACAACAGAGTTAACCTGCTTATAAGAGCGGAAGATGTCAGCATATCTCTTGAGCATCCGCTACATACAAGTGTATTAAATATCTTTAAAGTAGTGGTTATAAAGATAGAGTCAAATGGATCTAGAGCACTTATCCAGCTCCAGATTAACAAAACCATACTACTCTCATCTATTACAACGCTTTCACTGCAGAGGCTATCTCTAAGAGAAGATATGGAGGTTTTTATAGAGATAAAAGCACTATCTATCTCAACTTAACTACCTATATGCTTAATATTTAATCACCGTTATGCCTATTTGCTAAGCTTAAAGTGTTATAATTTTACATATAATTTAGCTTAAGGAGTAGTTATGGCATTAAAAGATCTTAAAGGGCAGGGGCACTGGCCAACCCTTCTAGCCGCATTTTTGTATTTTGATTTTAGCTTTATGGTCTGGACTATGATGGGTCCGTTATCGACTGAATTAGCAGAGTTCTTAGAAGCAACACATGGATTTATTATGAGCGCCAATCAAGAAGCTACACTGCTTGCGATCCCTATCTTAGGAGGAGCTATACTGCGAATTTTACTTGGTTTTTTAGTCGATAAGATAGGAGCTAAAAAAACGGCAATCATGGCTCAAAGCATCGTGGTAGCTGGACTATATTTTGCATATTTTAAAAGTGATACCATCACATACAATGAACTTCTACTTGTTGCTGCCATACTTGGATTTGCTGGAGCTAGTTTTGCTGTTGCACTTCCTCAGGCTGGTCAGTGGTACCCACCAAAGCTCCAAGGTGTTGTCTTGGGTCTTGCTGGAGCTGGTAACATAGGTGTTGTTGTAGATTTTCTATTTGCACCAAAGATAGCTGAACTTTGGGGTTGGGAGAGTGTCTTTTTAGTTGGTGCAGTACTATCTACTTTTATCTTGATAGTCTACTTTTTTATGGCAAAAGATGCACCTTTAAGTGTCTATCAGCCACGACCAAAAAAGTTAAAAGATTATGCTAAACTCTTAAAAGATAGAGATACTTGGTGGTTTAGTCTCTTTTATGCTGTTAGTTTTGGTGGATTTGTAGGTTTTGCTATGTATATGAAAGTCTATCTACTTGGCACCTATCATGCAGATATGGTTGAGTTTGGTCTTAGTGTCTTAGGTGAGGGCAATGTTAAGGTTGTTGCTGGTTATTTTGGAGCACTATGTATATTTGCTGGAGCGATTTTGCGTCCTGTTGGAGGAGCTATTGCAGATAGATTTGGCGGTATAAAATCACTATATTACTTCTTTGGAGTTGTTATACTGCTTGTGATAGCTAGTGCAACTCTTGATGTTTCATTTGCTATTGCGATCTTAATGCTTTTTGTTATTATGGCACATCTTGGCATGGCAAATGGAGCTGTTTTCCAGCTTGTCCCTCAAAGATTTGGTGCAGATATCGGTATCATGACAGGGATCATAGGGTGCGCTGGAGGTCTTGGAGGATTTATGCTTATAAAGACTCTTGGTTGGAGCAAGGGGGCATTTGATGGCTATATGATAGGGTTCTTGATCTTTGCAGTTCTTGTTGCTGTGGCGATAGCTAGTATGAGTCTTGTGAAGACTAGATGGAGAACTACTTGGGGCATACAGGCTGGTGGTCGTATATAAGAGGAGGTAAGATTTGAAAAAGAGCATTAAGCTATCTGGTTTCTGCCTCGCTAAAGGTGATGAGCTAAAGGGCGATGATCGCTATGAGATAGATATCAGTGATGATGTAGCCATAGCCATACTTTGTGATGGAGTTGGCAGTGCACATAGAGGTGCAGAAGCTGCTGATAGAGTCTGTAATTTTCTCAAAAAAAGTCTCAAAAATCGCCCACGCTCTTGGAGTATTGAGAAATCTTTTAGACATTTTATAGAGAGTATAAACAAGATACTCTATCAAGAGTCTATGGACTCATACGAACGCACAGAGCTTATCACAACTGTTGCGGTTGTGCTCATAGAGTCCAATAGGCTCTATGGTGCAAATGTTGGAGATAGTAGAATTTACATGCAGCGTCAAGAGAGTCTCACTCAGCTCTCAGTAGATCATGTTAGTGACGATGAGGGCTTTGAGGGTGTTTTAGAGCAAGCAGTAGGTATCGCTCCTACCCTTAAAATACACTACTTCGAAAACATCTTAAAGCAAGATGACATAGTCTTGCTGTGTAGTGATGGGCTATATGCTGTCTTGGATGAGCAGCAGATCTATAGCGGAGTGCAGGTTGGTGCTAGACACTTGGTCAAATCAGCTAGTGCAAAGCTAAAAGACAACCTTCCAGATGATACAACAGCAGTGGTGGTTAAGATAGGTTCTGTAAGTAAAAAACAGACTCTAAAAAGTCAAAAACTAGATATACCAGAGCAGTTACATCAAGATCAGGTTGTCGATGGGTATAGACTTAAAAAGCCACTCATTCAAAACAATAGAACTTGGCTCTGTGAAAAAAAAGATAGAGAGTATGTCATAAAATTTGCACCATTTGAAGCGATTGATGATGAGCGAACACTAGATCTTTTTGTAGAGGAGGCATGGAACGCAGCGCGATTAAAGGCTGGATTTTTCCCAAAAGCAGTTATCCCTAAAAAACGCTCCTTCCGCTACTATATCATGGAGAACCTAAAAGGAGATCAGCTCTACTCTCATATCACTCAAAGAGCACTACTGGTAGATGAAGGAGTCTCTTTGGCTAGATTTTTGCTTAAAATGGCTCAACATCTACTAAGTTATGATCTAGTCCATGGAGATATTAAGCCAGAAAATATCATAAGAGCACAAAGAGCCGGTAAGACATACTATAAGATAGTAGACTTTGGTTCTATTGTTGAGATATTTAGCATTAGTTCACGCGCAGGTACACCATCATATCTAGCTCCTGAGAGATTTGAAAATAGCAACATTAATGAGCAGAGTGAGATATTTGCCATAGGTGTAACTCTGTATGAGGCGCTAACTTCTAAGTTGCCATATGGTGAGATAGAGCCGTTTCAAACACCAAATTTTAAGCCACCAAAAAGAGTGACACACTACAATAAAAATATCCCACTATGGCTAGATAGCATCATCTCAAGAGCTATAACAAGCGAACTTGATCTAAGGTATAAAAACTACAGTGAGATGCTGTATGACCTAGAACATCCAGAAAAAGTTAAACCATTTTACGATAAAAGCAGACCACTTATCCAGAATAATCCACTTCTATTTTTCAAAATCGGTTTTTTTGTTATGCTTGCTTCAAATCTAGCTCTATTGACTATGCTTTTCAAATAAAGAGTACTCGTAGAGATTTTTTTAAGCTGCGTGCAATCTAAATTAGAGGCTATGCTTAGCTTAACTCTACTATTAGATACCGCTTCGCAAAGAGCCTTAAACAGACTCTGTTTGTAAAAAAATATGATATCATGTTGCAAAAAGGATAGATTTTGAAAATAGCACTACAGTTAATAATTTTTATCATGTTAACTGGCTGTTCTAACAAAGGAGTTTATGATGGCATACAGACAAGCAACCAGCTTGAGTGCTCTAAGGTGCCATCATCACACTATGATGAGTGTATGCAAAATGTGAGTCAAACATACGATGAGTATGAGCGCGAAAGAGAGAAGATTTAAAAATCTTAAAAGAAGAAGAGGGTATTAGGTAGATACTCTAGTTAAATCTCTCTTCTATAGCCCGCAAGAGAGCATTGTCTTTATGGTTTATAAAGTAGCTCATACTCTTGTTGCTATCTATGGTGTCTGTTATGCTTCCATTGATATCTACTATATCGTCCATACTCTTGTTGGTATCTGTGGAGACTATCTCAATATAGCTATTGTCTGCATAAGTGACGATACTGGTGCGAGTCTTTGGGAGTGAGAGATTGTTTTCAAGCAAAAAAGAGATATCTGTGTATTCACCTACTTTAAATGTCAGCTCTTCATAACCTTTGGAGCTGTTGAAAATATCAACCATAGATTGAGTGTATAAAACTATAAAAAATTTCTTAAGTTTTGTATCCATTAGAGATATCTTGCGACCATTGTCTAGCTCTCTCTCATCTTTTGTGCGTATTTTTAAAATAGCAAAAGATGCTAACGATACAGAACCACACTCTTTTTGCTCATCTGTGGGTGTGTATTTTATGGAGATAGATAGTAGCTGATCTCTATTTAATGAGATAGCATTTACTATATCTGAGTCTATGCACTTGGAGATATATAGACCATCTGGTATGTTGTGGTCGTGGTTATTTTTATCATCACCACATCCAGCAGCCAGCAGCCCAAGCAGTAGTGCTGCTACTATAGATACACCCTTCATGGCTACTCCTTATGTCAACTTTTAGTAGTTTGACAAAAAGATTTTACTCTTATTTTAGTTAAGATATGTTGAACTGGATTTATGAGATTCTCATGAGGCTTTTATGTAAAATATACTATAATTGCTCAATGAGTAGAAATGATACTTGATCAGATATTTAAAGCTTATTTTAGAGATGTTCCTATGAGTTTTACTGATTGTCACAATAAACATCCAAGGGAGAGTTTAGATGTATATGCGACGCTCTAGTGAGTTTTATAACTGGTTTGTAATGGCTGCTATTGCTCTATTTGTGGCAAATAATTGGTGGCTAAAGTTTGAGTATCACAACTGGATAACAGGAAAGTTATCTGACCTACTTTTCTGCTTCTTCTTTCCTTTGTATATCTCTGCTGTATTGGGCTTCATCACAAACTGGAGTAGAGACATGCGCATCTATAGTGGCGTAGTGTTGACATCAGTGCTGTTTGTTAGCATGAAAACATCTATGACCTTTTCAACCTATGTAAGTGATATCTTCTCAATCTTCACAGAAGCGGTAGTGGGGCAAAGTAGTATAAATATTGTTGACTCTACGGATCTGATAGTTCTGCCTGTTATGATCTGTTCAGTACTAGTAGCGTTAAAAATAAGGAGTTAGTTTTGACAAAACCATACCATTTTAAACATTTTATACAAGCAGTTGGTCTGATTGCTCTTCTGCCACTACTAGTAGGACATGGCTTTGGTGGGTCAAACTTTAAGCCATGTGTTAAGAGCGATCCAAAAGCACCATCTACTATACGCAACTATGAGACTTTTAAAGATTCAAGGGAGTGTTATGTGCGTAGTATCTATTTTCTCTCTGGGTCTAGCTACTATAAGTCAGATATCAATATCGGCAATAGTTTGGAGTTAGATATTAAAGGTGCTAGTTATCAGAGTTTGGAAAAATCTATGGGAAAATCGATCTCGACTCTTGTAATTAAAGAGTCATCTTTATCTCAAGCTAGTTACGCCTCAGTATCTATAAATAGAGTAGCGCGCGACTCAGGACTTTCTGGTTTTGGAGAGCTTTGGATGCATGACTTTTTAGGCAATGGTGTCAAACTTGTCCACCCAACCAAATACCCATCACTATTGGCATTAAAGTTTGATGTGCAATCTAGCGATTATGGTAGTGATCAAAACTCCACTATCTCTAACCTCTCTGGCTACATGCTAGCAGGCGATAGCTTAGGATTAGCAGATATAGAGCTTGGAGATACGGTTGAGATATCTATAAATGAGCAGATTATCTATGAGATGAGCTCTGCTTCATCGCCAGTAAAATTCTCACCTCTTGTATTTAAGGCTATACCTGGCGATAAGCTACATATTGTAGTCAAAAATAGTGATCAAGTTGATCAAAATATCTCTTCACTCTGGCTGTTTACCCCAAGCGGAGATGGAATCAAGCTATTTCATGGTGGCGTAGAAGGTGACTCTAGTATAGATTTTCACAATACTTTTATAGATGTTTCATATGAGCTTCCAAGTTATCTATTGATGCCACCTATTCCTCAGCTTTTGCAAGATTAGACTAGCAGAGCAGAGATAGCAGTTGGCTATGTTAGATTTGTGAGTATCTTGTAGAGCTCATATGTATCTTTGCTACCAGCTAGTTCGCGGATAGAGTGCATGGCATATGTTGCTATGCCTACATCTATACTCTGTATGCCTAGTCGCGTAGCTGTAATTGGTCCTATGGTGGAGCCACAACCCAGATCAGAGCGCGATACAAAAAGTTGAGTCTGCATGTTGTTGGCTAGTGCTTGGTGTTTAAAGCGTGCGATACTGTTTGAGTTGGATGTATATTTTTGGTTGGAGTTAATCTTAATAACTACTCCCGCGTTGATATGTGGAGCATGTAGAGGGTCATGTCGATCTGGATAGCTTGGGTGGATAGCGTGTGCATTATCACAAGAGATTAGAAGTGAGCTCTGTAGTAGCTGTGCATATGACTCATAACTACCTCTCATGCGTCTTAATGTCTGCTCTAAAAATGGTCCAGCAGCACCTGATGCACTTGCGCTACCTACCTCTTCATGGTCGCTACATACCATAAGTAGAGCTCTATCGCTAGGGCTACTACAGAGTGTTAACAGTGCAGTAAAGCAGCTTAGTAGATTGTCTAGTCTTGCTGATGAGATAAACTCAAGATCTGCACCTATCATGGACGCTTTTGCGCTATCGTAGAGGCTTAGCTCAAAACTTAGCGGTTTAGATGAGACTCCAGCTCTTTTAAGCTCATCTTGTAGTAGTTGTTCAAAACCCTTACCGTCACTTGTGGCAAAGATAGCGCTCATATCTGTTTGAGGATTGATGGAGTGATTGCTATTTGCACTCTTGTCAAGGTGAATTGCGAGTGATGGTATAGTACAGACTGCTCTTTGTGTGTCTATTAGGACACTTTTGATTCCATTGTCAACATATGAGACTCTACCTGCTATGGCAAGTTCTCTATCAAACCAGCTATGAAGCAGCACTCCACCATATGGCTCTATAGCCAAAGAGTTGATACCAGAGTGTTGTGTTTGAGGGTTTGCTCTTACTCTAAGATCTGGTGAATCTGTGTGTGCTCCTATCATGATATAGTTACTATCTTTAGTGTGATTAAAGGCAATGATTGATGATCCATTGCGCACAACAAAGTATCTTCTACCCACTTCAAGATGGTAGTCAGATTGCTCATCTAGCTCTATAAAACCAGCATTTTCTAACATCTTAGCCATATTGCTTGTGGCATGAAAGGGTGTTGGTGAAGCGTCTAAAAAGCCTAAAAGTGCATCATTGAACTCTGTTAATTTCATCTGTACTCCAAAAGTCATAAAAGTTAAACCACTGTAGCGGATAACGCCTAACACACCGCTCTAATGATGATACATAGCTACTTATCATATCATCAACACTACTATCTTTGTCTGTCTGGAAAATATCTGATATATCTATAATCAACTCTTGATCAGCAGACCTGATAACATTTAGACCCACAAATGGTGCACGAAGCTTCTTGGCGATCTTAAAAGGCGTAGAGTTAAAAAGTGCATTTTTGCCTAGAAAGTCTATCTGGTATGAGTGTTTTATATCTACTACTCTATCAACTGCCATGATAACTGCCTCTTTGCGCTTTATAGCCTCATTGATCTCAAGCATAGCTGCTATGCCATCTGCAAGATTGATCTTGTTGAGTCTGCTGTTTTGATACTTTTTAGCTTCGATATCTGTTATAGCCTCAGATGCTCTCTCATCTACAACAAGGTTGATTTTCATATCGAAGGTATCAAAAATCTTAAAGCCTTGCATGTTGTTGCCAAAGTGGGAGATAAACACAAAGCCACCAACTTTACCGATATGTTGCATATGCTCTTTGTTGATTTGAGTGCGCTTAGTCTGCTCTAAAAACCCATCTACATCACTTAGTATGCGATCAAATATGGTCAATGAAAATGCATAAACATGGCGCAAGTATGTCCAAAAAGATGGCTTCAGCGAGATAAGTTCATAGTAAGTTTGCAATTTTGGTACAATTTTAGATCTACTAGATAGCGCATAAAACACAGAGACTGTAAATACAAATACTTTTACCGACCTATAGCCCGCAAGTTTGTATAACATAACAAGAGATTTGACCCCTATGCGACTCCCTTTGTAACTACTCATAGCTACGCTTATCTTCTTAGTTGCTCTACTAGCAGATCTATAGAGCCTTGTGGATTTTTTACAAAGAGATTGCGTTCATCCCAGACATATCCGCTAAGTATAGAGACGATACTCTGCTTGATCTTCTCGTTCTCATCTTTACTAAAGATAATCTCTTGTAGCTTACCATCATACCAGCTCTGCACAAATGCCCTAAAGACATTGATACCACGCATCATATACTCTTCATACTCTACTTTATAATCAACCTCTCTGCCCTCAAACTCATCCATGATAAGCTCAGCAGCTCTCTGACCAGAAGCTAGTGCTAGTGTAACTCCAGAAGAGAATACAGGGTCTAAAAATTCAGAAGCATTACCACTTAAAAGCCAGTTTTTACCTACCATACTCTTAACAGCAGCAGAAAAACCACCAATTGTTCCAACTTCATTGATCCGTTTTGATGAAGCATATCTTATGCCAGCCTTCTCATGATTGGCTACTATGTGGTCTAAAAATGCTTCTGGTTCTAGGTTGAATGAGCGATAATACTCCTCACTACATACAACACCATAAGATGTGGTACCATCGCTAAATGGTATATTCCAAAGCCATGCTTCATTTTGACCATGTACCATTACAAAGATATAGCCACTTGTTTCATCTTCTGGTCTCTTATCACTATCAACACGACAGAAGACTGCTCGTCTCATCTGAAGCGTTGATGGCTCTTCAAGATTAAGCATTTTTGGCAACACTCTGCCATATCCAGATGCATCTAGTACTTTTCGTGCTCTATATTTTTGTATATTTGCATTTTCATCTTTAGTGGTGATGATATTCTCTATCTCATCATACTCTATAACTTCTGTTTTAAAGTGTACAGTTGCACCTTTGTTTCTAGCATCTTCTATGAGTAGTTGATCAAACTGTTCGCGTTTTACCTGATATGAGCTACCCCATTTTTGACCCAAGTTATTACAAAAATGTATAGGAACTTCTCTTCCATCAGGGTGTGTAAAGATCACACCACCTTTAAACTCAAAACCGGCACTATCGATAGGATCTAGCATATTGGCATCTTCTAAAAACTGATTGCAAGCAGGTAGAAGAGACTCACCGATAACAAACCTTGGAAACTCTAACTTCTCAGCCACTACAACGCTATAGCCTCTTTGAGTAAGAGTAGCAGCAGCTATAGCACCAGATGGTCCACCACCAATAATAAACAGATCACACTCTATCATAACGACACCTTAATACATAGATTATTCGTATTGTATCTACAATATCCTAAATTTTAGAACTCTTTTAAAGCTAACTTGAGTTAAAATATCAAGTAAACATAGGAGTAGAGTCATAGAAAAGTGCTGTATTATCATACCAGTTTACAACAACCCAAAAACTATCGATCAGGTTATTGGTGATGCTCATCAGAGCGCGGGCTGTGTGGTTGTTGTAGATGATGGATCTGATGTAGAGATTGAGTATCAACACGATAGAGTGCATCTACTTCGCCATAAAAACAATCTTGGCAAAGGTGAAGCGATACTAACTGGTGCCAAATATGCAGCCAAACTTGGATTTGACTCCTTTTTTGTTCTTGATGGTGATGCACAGCACTCTCCAGCTGATATTGGACAATTTGTAGCAGAAGATCGCTCTAATTCTATCATTATTGGTGCTAGAGAGTTTGGAAAAAATGTACCATTTTCATCTAAATTTGGTAGAGCCTTTAGCAATTTTTGGGTCTATGCAGAGACTGGTAGGAGACTACAAGATACACAATCTGGATTTCGCTCATACCCTATAAGTATACTAAAGCTAGATCTTAAAAAGAGAAGGTTTGACTTTGAGATAGAAGTGCTAGTCAAGCACCTTTGGAGCGGCAAGGATATCAAAGAGGTCAACATTAGTGTTCACTATCAGAGTAAGAGTGAAAGAGTAAGTCACTTCGATAAGTTTCGCGACAATCTGCGTCTAAGTACACTGCACGCCTCACTGCTACTTTTAAGACTTAAAAATAGATAACCTATCCGCCATATCTCACCCTATATTTTAGACTTAATTCAAAAAAATATGCTACTAACTGTATAATAGCACTAACAGATAGTTGTACGAGGTGATTATAATGAGCTATTTTGACATGCTTAGTGAGGCGATCTTTAAAGAAGATAAAGATGGAAATACCATATTTTATAAATGGGGCGTGATGGGACGCGGAGTTATTCTTGATACTAAAGAGCGTAAAGAGAAGATAGCTTCATTTGTATCTAAATATTATATTGTAACTTTTATCATGCTTTTTGTGATGCAGTCTCTAATCTTCTTTTTATATGCATATATATTTCAGATAATGATACTGTTTGTGGGCATAGCCATTATCATGACGCTGTGGTATCTGAAAAAAATAGATAGTTTAATACATGGTCTTGAGTACTCTTTAGTACAACTGAGTATGGAAGATGGGTGGCAAAAGATAGCTCACAAAGTACCAAAGCAGATGATATGGGGCGGATTTATCATGATGCTTATACTTATTGTATTTTCCATAGCTTCACTTATATACTTAGATAGCTCTGTTAGATGGGCGGGGATTATTTTGCTCATTGCTGGTATATTTGGTGCATACGCATACTATAGGATGATTGCTCTTTCTAAGAATGAACAATCTGTACAACCTATTAGAGCAGTATCTGCAGACAAACCATCAGCAAAATCAATAGAGTGGAATTTTAAAAATATCTCTATTGTATCGTTGCTGTTAGTTGTAGTTGTGGGATCTGTCTACTATGTTTATGCGGACTCAAAAAGAAGTTTTGATGAGAGGATGGCAAAATATAAACAAATGACTACACAGGAGATGGCGCTATATTTGGCAGATCTAAATGCCAAGGCAGAGCAGATTGACCCTATCACAAGACATGCTGGTGCAGAGGCAAAAGATAGTACGATCTACTTCTATAGAGAGCTACAATCAAATATATTGAGCGACTTGATTGTAGATGTGGATAATATCGATCATGAGAAGACAAAGATGTCTAGACAGCTAAAAAGAGAGATGTGTGGTTCTGCAACATACGATCTTTTTTACGATAAAGGTGGTGAGTTGTTTTATGTTTATCATCAAGTAAAAAACAGAAAAAAGATATTTTTATTTGATGTGAAAATAGATAAAGTGTTTTGTCTTGATAGTACGCCAAGATAAGAGATTTTGTAAAGTATTAACATATAAAAATTATATTTAAGGAGATGCGTAGTAGATGAGACAGGTATTTGAGATTACAGATAGACAGATGATAGATCAAGTTTTAGACAGAGCGGAGTTTGGGACGCTTGCCATATGCCATGACAACAGACCATATAGCCTACCGATAAACTTTGTAAGAGTTGGGGATCTGCTATATTTTCATGGAGCTAAAAAGGGCAGAAAAATAGAGATCTTAAAGAGTAATTCATTAGCCTCATTTTCTGTTGTTGAGGCCTTCTCTATGATACAGTCATACTTTAGTTCAGACGATAACCTCGCGTGTCCTGCCACTCAATTTTTTAAATCTATCATGATTGATGGTAGTATAACTTTTATTGAAGATAGTAATGAAAAAGCTTTGGCACTTCAGAAGCTTATGCAAAAACTACAGCCTGAGGGACGATATAGACCACTACAAGAAGATAGCTATAAAAAAGCTATCAATGCTACTGCGGTATTTAGGCTAAATATAGAGACCATAAGAGCCAAATTTAAATTTGGACAACATCTAGATAGAGATAGATTTGATATGATCATTAGACACTTAGAAGATAGAGCTCAAGGGGTTGATTTAGAGACTATTGAGCTTATGAAGAGTCTGCATGTGGTATAGACTACAATAACAAAGGGGCACAAATGGGTTTTGGTGATTTAGGTAAGAAGTATAGACTAGAAAGAAGTGGTATTGAGTATTCAGCAGTTAAGCCATTTTATGAAGTTATAGAGTCAATTGAGCTAACAGAAGATATCATTCAAGATGTTTTAGACATTGTTGAAAAAGAGTTTGATAACCATGATGGAAATAATCCTGCTATAATCTTTGACATACTTAATACAATCAAGAAGTTTCCAGATAGTGAAAAACTATTTTTAAGGCAAATTTATTATCATCTTTTGAGATTCTCAGTACTACCAAAAATAACAGACAGCAGATCTTTAGAGGTACTTAACTTGGCATATAGAGATATAAACAACAATTTAGACCGCAGATATCCATACATCTCTTTAAGCAGATTGCAAGCGCTATTTCTTTTTGGTTATTATGATAATATTAAAATTGACAGCTCTTTAACGGTTGATATTGATCTGTTTAGACAGAGACTAAAAGTAGTTGGACAGTGTTGTAGATATACAAGTGTGCCTGGTATGTTGAAGAAGAGAGAGCAGTTTTCACCTTTTTCCGATAATGAAACTTCAGAAAGATTATATGTATTAATAACAAAAATACCACATAATGATGAAGAGCTAGACCTTTTGTTTTGGGGATATGTTTTTATTGTACTGTTAAATACTAATACTAGCACTAAAATAATATCTTATTTTGAGAAGCTGCCAGATGCCAATCATACAAAAGAGAAGGAGATATTTAAAAGGTTTTTGGCTCTCTTGTGAGCTTTCTCAATGCAGTAATCATACATTGAGTTTTTGAGGTAGTTTGCTCTTTTTGTCTTAATGCAATAGCTCACTAAAATCTGGAAAATTCTCCACCATCTCCTCATAAGAGCCATACTTTTTCAAAGCTCTTACAACTTCCAAAAGTGGCTCAGTATAACGCTTGGCAAGGTCAAACTCATTGTCTTGAAGTGTGAAGGCTAATCTTTCTACAGGTGGGCTAAACTGTGCATCTACACCCTCTTTGTTGCCTCTTGCATCAACTCTGTACCATCCATGTTTTTTGAGATATATGGCGTTGAGACCATGTAGACAGTAAGTCTCTTCAATGTACTCACTACAAGAGAGGCGTTGGTAGCAGAAGGCTGTTGGTATGCTATTGGCTCTTAGAAGTGCAGCAAGTAAAATCGCCTTGGCATAGCACCAGCCTGTACCATGTTTTAAAACATCGCTCGCTTTGTAGGTTGTTATGCTAGCTTGAATATCACCACTATGTGTGATCTGATCTCTCACATACATAAAACAACGCTCTGCTATCTGCGTGTCATCATCACATCCACGAGCTAAGCTTGTCGCCAAAGCCAAAACTCTTTTGTTTGAGAAATCTACAAGCTCACTCTCTTTTAGATACTCTTGCATAATTTTCTCCTAACAATATTTTAAATTATAACATAGTTTGACTAGAGTTGCGGGGTAGGTTAGGGTGAGTATTTGTTAATGATATTTAGTGCATTTTTATATATGGGCTCATCTATAAAGCCATGTTTTTCATGGGCTATGGAACCTTTTTTTTCAAAGATAGATACTATCTCCTTGGCTCTAGATAGACTGCTTTTATTTTGTAGGAAGTGTAGCTGTATCATTGTGGCTTGAGATGGGCTCAGTGCACCTTTGGCATCAAAACCCATAGAGCGCTCTAGCTGTAGATACTCTCTAAATTCATACTCATTCTGGTACTCTTGGTAGACAAATGAGATAGGCTTAAGACCCATGGCTTTTGAGGTGATTAGAAAGTGTGAAAGTATATAGTGCAGGGTTGGACTCTGTGGCGTTAGTAGGGAGTGATCAAGACCTAAGTCTGCATATAGATCTAAAATCCCAAGATAGAGAGCTTTTACTCTAGAATCTACTCTTAAAGAGCTTAAATTGAGCCAAGCAGAAGCGCTCTCTACACTTAGGTGAACCTCTATAGGTGAGGCTACAAGTTGAAGTGCATATTTGACATCTGAACTATCGGCAATCTTTGGTATGCGTATAGCATCTGGAGAGAAGTTGTTTAGTATCTCTATCTCTTCTGCTCCACCATCATCAAGAGCATTGACGCGAACTATCAGCTTTTTATCACATCTAGGTAGTTTTGAGAGTACAAAAGCACAGAGTCTAAGGGCCACACCTCTTCTCTCTTTAGCTACCCCGTCTTCTAAGTTTAAGACTATAGCATCAGCTTTAAGCTCGGGGATCTTAAGTAGATGATCTATATTGTCTGCGCTAACCATAAGTGTAGCCGTGTAGTCTTGAGTAGTGTTTAGTGTCCGCTTTGAGGCAAATAAGAATTGATCAAGAGCCTCAAGATCTATCTTATCCGCACTCTCTCTTAGTGCTCTTAGTTCTCGCAAATTAGCCTACTTATCTACTGGATGTAGGTAGAGATAGAGTGCTGCTATCTCCTCATCGGTTAAGAAATAGCGTGGCATACCTATCTTGCGACTCTTAAGAGCTTGTGCAAATTCGTCATACTCCACCATGTCTATGGCAGGTGCCGCATATATGCGCTCCTCATCTTTATGGGTATACTTGGCTATCACTCTGCCACCACCTAACTCGCCATGACATTTATGACACCCTATGCCTCTTGGATTGTGGTATAGCTGTGTTGCATACTCCTCAGCAGTTATAAAACTTCCATTAGCATGGAGCGATATAGATAAAAAAATCAACAAATAGAGCAAAATAAAGCACCTTTTTAGAGAATTGGTAGTATATTATCGAAAATATATTTATGGAAACCTATCATGAAGCTATTAGATGGCAAAACTCTATCTCAAACCATAGAGAGTCAAGTTGCACAATCGGTCAAGAGACTTAAACAAGAGACAGGTAGAGTACCAGGTCTAGCAGTGATACTTGTAGGCAATGATGAGGCATCTCAAGCATATGTAGGCATGAAGAAGAGAGCGTGTGATCGTGTTGGATTCTACTCTGTTACACATGAGATGCCATCTTCTATATCACAAGAGGCTATAGAGCAGACCATAGTGATGATGAATGAGAATCCAAACATAGATGGGATCTTGATTCAACTACCACTGCCTTCACATATAGATACAACAAGACTGCTAGAGTTAGTAGCACCTTCAAAAGATGTAGATGGATTTCACCCATTTAATGTTGGCAGGTTAAGCACAGCTCTTGATGGTTTTGTGCCGTGTACACCCCTTGGCATCATGGAGCTTTTGACCAAATACAACATAGATCTTTGTGGTAAGGAGTGTGTAGTTGTTGGGGCATCAAACATAGTTGGTAAGCCACTAGCCGCTCTTTTGCTCAACGCAGAGGCTACTGTAACCATTACTCATATACAGACACAAGATTTAGCATCTCACACTAAAAATGCAGATATTTTATTGGTTGGTGTGGGTGTTATTGGGCTTATTAGTGAAGATATGGTAAAAGATGGGGCAGTTGTGGTCGACATAGGCATTAATCGTAATAGCGAGGGTAAGCTTGTAGGCGATGTCTGTTTTGAGTCAGTATCTCCTAAGTGTTCATACATCACGCCAGTGCCAGGAGGTGTTGGTCCTATGACTATTGCCATGCTACTCAAAAATACGCTCAAAGCAGCACAAATCCATGCACAAGAGGCAAAATGAAGCAAAAACTCCTAGCTCTATATAGATTTTCAAATAGTTGGCCTGGTACTATCATTATAGTACTATTTATCATATTTTTTATAGCTCAAGCCTTTCGCATACCAAGTGGTTCCATGAGAGACTCTTTGCTTGTTGGTGATCATCTTTTTGCTAAGAAGTTTGCCTACGGTATTCCTACTCCACATCTACCATTTTTAGAGATACCGCTTATACCTGGTACTGATGGTCACATATATGATGGAGATACGCCACAAAGAGGTGATATAGTGATTTTTCGCTATCCTCGTGACACTAAGATCCACTATGTAAAGCGGTGTGTAGCCATAGGTGGTGATGAGCTGTTTGTATTTGAAAAAGATCTGTATCTACACCACAAAGAGGGTGATGAGTATATCAAAAAGAGCTATACATTTACACATGAGCTGCGTGAGTTTGATGGTAAGCTCTGGGTTAAAAATCCGTACATGAAAGATCATGCTGGTATACACCATGATAGACATGTAGTAAATGATGGACGGTTTGCAGCTCCACTTTTTAACTTTGGACCCTATAGAGTACCAGAAGGTGAGTACTTTATGATGGGTGATAATCGCGATCACTCAAACGATAGCCGTTTTTGGGGTAGTGTACCTTATGGGCTTGTGGAAGGCACACCTTGGTTTATATATTTTAGTATTGATGATGATTGGCAGATACGGTGGGATAGAATGTTTAAAACTCCCACAGACCTTGAGAGCGATGCGATCTTGCAGCGCGCCATAGATGCAAGAGAGGCGGAAGATTTAGATCATGGACTCTATTGAGATACTTACAGTTGTAGCAGCTATCTTGGCTCTACTTGTGGCGATTATAGGTCATGAGATTATGCATGGGTATGTTGCTCTAAAGTATGGTGACACAACTGCCAAAGATGCTGGACGATTGAGTATAAATCCTTTGGTGCATATAGACCCCATAGGTACCATCTTGGTTCCAGTGGTTATGTACTTTGTGCCTATGTTATTTGGTGCTGATAACGGCATACTTTTTGGCTGGGCTAAGCCAGTACCTATCAATACCAATACTGTTATAAATCGTGGTGGATACAATGCTGCTATCCATGTAAGCTTAGCTGGAATCATCTATAACTTTACGCTAGCTGTCATATTTGCTATCATATTAACAAATATGTCACAGCCAACAACTGATGATAGCTTGCTCTATGTATTTGCCTTTTTGTTGGTGATGAAACTTGTGCTTGTCAATGTTGTATTAGGCGTCTTCAATCTTCTGCCAATACCACAGTTTGATGGCGCACATACACTTATGTATCTCAGTTTAAAGATGGGGTTTAAAGAGTTTGCACTATGGATGCAGAAGATGGAGCCTTACGGCATGATTATAGTTGTGATTTTACTGATCACTCCACTAAGCCAATACATACTTTTTGCACCTGTACAGTTTGTGCTTGAGATGTTATTATCATAAGGGGTTTGAGATGAATTTTTTTATCGCCACAGATCATGCAGGGGTTGATCTGAAAAATTATACAGCGGAGCTATTGCGTGCTAGAGGGCATGATGTAGTAGACCTTGGACCACATAGTAGCGATAGAGTAGACTATCCAGATTATGCTGCACTTTTATGTGAAAAGGTAGTTGCTAAGTGTGATACTCACGGTATTCTTATATGTGGCTCTGGTATCGGCATGAGTATGGCTGCTAACGCTTTTAAAGGCATACGCGCTGCTCTTTGTCATGACGCATACACCGCTACAATGGCACGAGCCCACAATGATGCAAATGTGTTATGTTTTGGAGAGCGAGTTGTAGGATATGGCGTGGCTGAGTCCATGATAGATGCTTGGTTAGATACAGAGTTTGAGAGTGGGCGACATGCTAATAGGGTGTTAAAGATAGAGAGCTTAAAGGAGAGACTATGAGCGATAGACGCATAGAGCTAATCGAGAACTCACTCAGAGATGTGGCAGATTTTCCACAAGAGGGGATAGTTTTTAAAGATATCACCACTTTGCTCAACGACCCTAAGGCATATGGCGCGTTATTGGACATGCTACAAGAGCGTTACTGTACATATAACTTAGATTTTATTGCTGGCATTGATGCACGAGGATTTATCTTTGGTGCGGCTCTTGCGCGAGATCTAGGGGTAGGGTTTGTGCCAATACGCAAAAAAGGCAAATTACCATACACTACTGTATCTGAAAAATATGCCCTTGAGTATGGGTTTGATGAAGTAGAGATACATATAGATGCTTTTAGAGACAAAAAAGGAGCTAGGGTTCTACTTATAGATGATCTTATAGCTACTGGCGGTACAGCCTGTGCTGCTGCCTCACTTATCAATAAGGTTGGAGCCTCTTGCGTGGAGGCATGTTTTATAGTCTCTTTGGAGTTTCTTGACGGTATAGAGAAAGTCTCTAAGATTACAGATAGCTACAGCATAGTAAAGGTGAACTGATGTATATCCCGCGCCCCTTTAAACATGACCCTATAGATGGACATTTTGACATTTTTGGTGGACGGTATGTACCTGAGACGCTTATGCCCGCACTACTTGAGCTAGAAGAGGCATACTATAAGATCCGATTTGATGAGGAGTTTTGGAGTGAAGTGCACTACTATCTCAATGACTATGTGGGACGACCATCCCCGCTCTACTATGCACAGAACCTCTCAGATGAGTTGGGAGCCAAGATCTATCTTAAGCGCGAAGATCTAAATCACACGGGCGCACATAAGGTAAACAGCGTCATTGCACAAGCCATATTGGCTAAAAGGCTTGGTAAGAGCAAGGTTATAGCAGAGACGGGGGCTGGTCAACATGGTGTGGCTACTGCAACTATCGCTGCTCTTTTAGGGCTAGAGTGTGAGATTTTTATGGGCGCAAAAGATGTACATAGACAAGAGCTAAATGTGTTTCGCATGAAGCTACTTGGAGCCAAGGTACATGCAGTTCAAAGTGGCTCAAAAACTCTCAAAGATGCTATGAATGACGCTATTCGCCACTGGGTAAGTAATGCGCGAGACACTTTTTATATCATAGGTACAGTGGCTGGACCTCACCCGTACCCGCTTATGGTTCGTGATTTTCAAGCGATCATAGGGTATGAGGCAAAGTCACAAATTTTACACAAAGAGTCGCGTTTGCCTGATCGTGTCATAGCCTGTATCGGTGGTGGCTCAAACGCTATTGGAATGTTTGCGCACTTTTTAGATGAGAGTGAGGTAGAGTGCATAGGCATAGAAGCTGGTGGACTTGGAGTGGAGAGTAGTAAACATGGAGCCTCACTTTTAAAAGGAAGACCAGGTGTGCTACATGGGCAGCTAAGTTATCTGCTTCAAGATAGTGATGGTCAGATCCTAGAAGCTCACTCTATCTCAGCTGGACTAGACTATCCAGGCATAGGTCCAGAGCATGCTTATCATAAAGAGAAGAAGAGCGTAAGGTATGATAATGTAACTGATCAAGAGGCGCTAGATGCGTTTGTGTGGCTAAGTAGATCAGAGGGGATCATTCCTGCTTTTGAGAGCTCTCACGCAGTAGCGTATCTTAAAAAGATTCCAGATATCAAAGAGCAGCTTATCATCGTAAACTTATCAGGTAGAGGTGATAAAGATATGATGCAAGCTAAAGATCTTCTTGATTTTACATAATTGTACTTTGTCTAGTTTTGTGCTATGTGAAGCTAGATCTATCTGATATTTGGTGATACTTTTAAGGAGTATCTATGGCTTACATATGGGATATCATAGAGTTTTAAGCACTCTATGACTATAATAACACCAATAATTATCAAGGGTTATGTATGCCAAAGCGAAGTGATATTGAGACTATACTACTGATCGGATCTGGTCCAATTGTTATTGGGCAAGCTTGTGAGTTTGACTACTCTGGAACTCAAGCTGTTAAGACTCTAAAAGAGCTTGGTTACAGAGTTGTACTTATCAACTCTAATCCTGCAACCATCATGACTGATCCAGAATTTGCAGATAGAACATATATAGAGCCTATAAAAGAGGACATTATCGCTCAAATCATAAAAGATGAGGGTGTAGATGCTGTACTTCCTACTATGGGTGGACAGACTGCTCTAAATGTTGCTATGAGTATGCATGAAAAAGGCATGTTGGATGATGTGGAGTTTTTAGGAGCTGCACCTGAAGCTATCACAAAAGGTGAAGATAGACAGGCTTTTAAAGAGGCTATGATTAAACTTGGTATGGATCTTCCACGCTCAAGATATGCTTACAATATGGATGAGTCTCTTAGTGCAGCAGAGCAGATAGGGTTTCCTCTAATCATACGGGCTTCATACACACTAGCTGGTGGTGGAAGTGGTGTCGCTTACAACATAGATGAGTTTAAACAGTTAGCTCAAAGAGGTCTTGACGAGAGCCCTGTTAGTGAGATACTTATAGAGGAGTCTCTACTTGGTTGGAAAGAGTATGAGATGGAAGTTATCCGCGATAGAGCCGATAACTGCATCATAGTCTGCTCTATTGAAAACTTTGATCCTATGGGTGTGCATACTGGTGACTCTATCACCATAGCACCAGCTCTAACTCTAACAGACAAAGAGTATCAACGCATGAGAGATGCCTCTTTTGCTATACTGCGTGAAGTTGGAGTAGATACTGGAGGCTCTAATGTTCAATTCTCTGTTGATCCTGATACTGGCAGAATGATTGTTATTGAGATGAACCCACGAGTATCTAGATCATCAGCTTTAGCCTCTAAGGCAACTGGCTACCCCATAGCTAAAGTAGCTACTCTTTTAGCAGTTGGATTTACACTAGATGAGATCACAAATGATATCACAGGTACGCCTGCTAGCTTTGAGCCGGTTATAGACTACATCGTCACTAAGGTACCACGATTTACATTTGAGAAGTTTCCTGAAGCGCAGAGCACTTTGAGTACTAGTATGAAGTCTGTTGGCGAAGCTATGGCGATCGGCAGAACTTTTAAAGAGTCTATGCAGAAAGCTCTCTGTTCACTTGAAACCGATCTTTGTGGATTTGATGAGATAGATGCAGATTTAGATCACATTACCCATGAGATTAGACGCTCCAATGCAGAGCGGATGCTCTATGTGGCAGAGGGCTTTAGACGGGGGTTAAGTTTAGAGCAGATCTATGATCTGTGTAAGATAGATAGATGGTTTTTGTATCAGATAGAGGAGCTTGTAGAGAGCGAGAAGAGTATGACTCTATCTCTTTTGAGTGATGAAAAAGCTCTTAGAAGAGCAAAGGTGGATGGCTTTAGTGATAAGAAAATAGCACAACTTATCAGCAAAAATAGCAATGCAGATATAGATGAGCAGAGAGTCTATGAGGCAAGGGCCGAGCTTGAGATAGCATTTGAGTACAATGAAGTAGACACTTGCGCAGCAGAGTTTAAAGCACTTACACCATATCTATACTCTACAACAAACATAACCAAACTACCTCAATCTAAACCATTAAGATCTAACAATAAGCGCGTTATGATACTTGGAGGGGGACCAAATCGTATAGGTCAAGGTATAGAGTTTGATTACTGCTGTGTCCATGCAGCGTTTGCACTCAAAGAGATGGGCATAGATACCATCATGTATAACTGCAACCCTGAGACAGTATCTACTGATTATGACACCTCTGATGTGCTCTATTTTGAGCCTATAGACTTTGAGAGAGTAAGAGCAGTCATAGAGTATGAAAAACCTGACGGCATCATTGTCCATTTTGGTGGTCAAACTCCACTCAAGCTTGCTAATGCTATAACTGACATGGGTGCTACTATCTGTGGAACTGCGGCTAGCGTGATAGATCTAGCAGAAGATAGGGAGAAGTTTTCAGAGTTTGTCATTGCCAATAAGCTAAAACAGCCAAAAAATGGTCTTGCTACCACAAAAGAGCAAGCAGTACTTATAGCATCAAAACTTACCTATCCAGTTCTTGTTCGCCCGTCATTTGTGCTTGGTGGAAGAGCTATGCGTATAGTCTATGATGAAGATGAGTTAAATCTGTATATGGATGAGGCAGTATCGGTCTCAAATGATTCACCAGTGCTTATAGATAAGTTTTTAGATCAAGCTATAGAGCTAGATGTTGATGCGATATGTGATGGAGTAGATGTCTATATAGGTTCAGTAATGCAGCACATAGAAGAGGCAGGTATACACTCTGGAGACTCAGCCTGTTCACTTCCTCCACTATCATTAAGTAGCGATATACAAGAGCAGGTAGAACAGCAGACTAAGCTTATAGCTCTAAAGTTGGGAGTAGTAGGTCTTCTAAATATCCAATACGCCATATATGAGGGTGAGGTCTATCTTATAGAGGTCAACCCACGAGCCTCTAGAACTGTTCCATTTGTCTCAAAAGCAACAGGTATGCCACTAGCTAAAGTTGCCACAAGAGTTATGATGGGTGAAACTCTTAAAAGTTCTTTAGAGTTTTATGATCACTATAATATCATTCAAAACTCAAGCTCCCCTCTTAAGCCAACGCTTAAAAATCATATAGCCATAAAAGAGGCTGTGTTTCCTTTTAACAAGCTATATGGTGCGGATCTAGTACTGAGTCCTGAGATGAAGTCTACAGGTGAGGTTATGGGTATAGCATCTAGTTTTGGAGTTAGCTTTGCAAAATCTCAATTAGCAGCTGGCAATAAAATCCCAACAGGTGGAACATGTTTTCTCTCTTTTATAGAGATGGACAAGATCTCTGGAGTAGAAATTGCAGCAGGGCTACATAAACATGGGTTTAAGTTAGTAGCAACCAAAGGGACTGCTAAGGTTATACAAGACGCACAGATACCTTGTGAAGTGGTATTAAAAATTTCAGAGGGTAGACCAAATATAGAAGATATGATGAGAAATGGTGAGATCACTATGGCGATCAATACTTCAGATAACAATACAGCTAAAAAAGATGCGATTGTTATCCGTCAAGCAGTTTTAAGGTTAAATATACCATATTTTACTACATTGAGCGCTGCACGAGCTACACTTGATGCGCTTGAGTTTATGTCTGATGATGGGTGGATGGCACCAAAAGCTCTTCAGGAGTACTTGCTCTGATACTCTTAATCCAGACAGATACAACTGTAGGTTTTTGTAGCAAAGATCATAAGATATTAAATGATATTAAAGACAGACCTAGAGAGCAGAAGATGATTAAAACCTGCTCATCTTTTAAGCAGAGTGCAGATATCACAAGAGTTCCAGCTAGTTTTAAAAATAGAGTACGACGCTCTACTAAAAGCACCTTTATCATCAACAATAGAGCTTTTAGAGTTGTAAAGAGTGGTTTTTATAGTAAAATACTCAAAAGATTTGGTTGGCTCTACTCTACATCTGCAAACCGATCAGGCTCTAGTTATGATGAGCTATTTGCCAAAGAGTCAGCATCGGTTATAGTAGAGCGGGGTGAGATGTTATATGAGAGTAGCGCATCAGCTATATTGAAACTGAACAATAATAAGATAGTCAAGGTGAGAGCATGAGATATATACAACAGGTGACAAACATGTCAGCACTAGGTACAGTAGGAGTAGCAGCCGCACTTGTACTTACTGGTTGCTCACAGAGCAGTAATCAGCAAGAGGATAGTAACTACTTTTTGGTAGTTGAACAGCTAGATAGTGGCAAATATGTTGTAGTGGAGAAGATGCCTACAGATGGACCATCGCGCGCTATTATCCGCGAAAAAGATGCTAGTGGTCAAGTTGTAGAACGATTTATGAATGAGCAGCAGATGAAAGAGATGGCGGAGCAGGAGTATGCCAAGATGCAAGCTGGTCAGAGTGAGCTTAATGAGACACCATCATCAGAGCCTGGAATGGGTATTGCTAGTACGATCTTGGCAGTTGCGGCAGGTGCACTTTTAGGCAACATGATAGGAAATGCGTTGTCTAAAAACCAGAACTTCAACAAACACTCTCAGCGTGCTAATAACTCAGCTAAAATGAGAAGTGCCTCTGGAGGTAAAACAGCTAAAGCTAACAACAAAAAAAGCTTTTTTGGTAACTCAAACAATAGAGCTACGGGTACTAGAGGTGGAAGGTTTGGCGGTTAGATGGTAGAGCTTAGATCAGTCACACCACTACAAAGTAGTGAGCTAGAGGAGCTTGGCTTTAGCTGGCATACAGATAGCGATGGTAGTAGCTATGTTTCAGATGAGCTAGTTGTTGTTAGTAAAGATGAGGCAGAGGCGTATTATGAGGCAGGTAATGCTATCTACGATATGTATGTTGAAGCAGCGCAATATGTCATAGATCATGATCTATTTTTTGACCTTGGAATACCTTTTAATCTTGTGGAGGCTATTAAGAAGAGCTGGGAGAGTGATGTGCATTGGCATATATATGGTAGGTTTGATCTTAGTGGAGGCATTGATGGCAAGCCTATTAAACTCATAGAGTTTAATGCCGATACACCAACTTCGCTATTTGAAAGCTCTATCTTGCAGTGGGCACTTCTAAAGTCAAACTCCCTTGATGAGCAGTTGCAGTTTAACAATATCTACGAAGCCATAAGAGAGAATTTTCGTAGACTCATAACACTTTTTGATGATACAGATAAGTTTGAAGAGATCTATGATGGTTGGAAGATACTCTTTAGCGCAACTTGTGATAGTGATGAGGAGCAGACTACTACCAAGCTTTTACGCCAGATAGCTACAGATGCTGGTTTTATCACAGCGTATGAGCACTTGCAAGATACACTTTTTGATGAAAATGGCATATATGACAGCCACTCTAACTCCTATGAGTATTGGTTTAAGCTTTATGCATGGGAGCAGATGGGCATAGATGAGAGTGAGCTTGCTGTTACGCTAACATCTATCATGCAGAACCAAAAAGCTATTATCTTAAATCCTGCCTATACGCTGCTATTTCAATCAAAGGGTATGTTGAAGATACTCTATGATCTATTTCCAGACTCGAAGTATCTGCTTAAGACATCTTTTGAACCACTAAAAGATAGAGCATATGTTCAAAAAAGGGTTTTTGGTAGAGAGGGAGCAAATACTAAGATAGTAGACAGCTCTGGTCTTACTGTAGATGAGCGAGATGGTGAGTATGAGCACTTTAAAAGCATCTATCAAGAGTATGTAGAGTTTGCTCAAGATGAGCGCGGTGATCGATATCAAGCTGGTCTATTTTTTGCATATGAGCCGTGTGGACTTAGCTACCGTAAAGGTGGGCAGATATTAGATGATAGTAGTAAATTTGTAGGACATTTGCTCAAATAGAGTAGATTATGTTTCTAAATGACACATCTAAATGAACTTATATATTGTATTAGTTACGCTTTGTAACAAAAGATCCAAATAGAGTAGATAGTTCGCTATAATTATCCAAATTAAAACATGAGGATAATAGATGGCATTTTTAGATGATTATAGAGCACATGAGAGTCAAAGAGCAACTCTTGGTGTTCCACCACTTCCACTCGACGCTGCTCAGAGCGCAGAAGTTATTGAGCTTATCAAGGCAAATGACTCTGATATAGCTACTTATGTTACACTACTAGAGGAGTGTGTTCCTCCTGGTGTTGATGACGCTGCATATGTAAAGGCTGCATTTTTAAATGATATAGTTCAGGGCAAGATAGATGTAGAGGCTATCAGCAAAGTGAAGGCAGTAGAGCTGCTTGGTGCTATGCTTGGTGGCTATAATGTAAAACCATTAGTAGATGCGCTTACTCTCTCTGATAGTAGTGTTGTAGATGCATCGATCAAGGCGCTTAGCCATACACTTCTTGTTTATGATGCTTTTAATGATGTTGAAGAGCTTCATAAGAGAGGCAATGACGCAGCAACTGCTATTTTGAACTCTTGGGCAGAGGCAGAGTGGTTTACTAGCAAGCCAGAGCTAGCTGAAAAGATTACCATTACCGTATTTAAAGTACCAGGTGAGACCAATACTGATGATCTATCACCAGCTTCAGAAGCTTTTACAAGATCAGATATACCTCTACATGCAAACTCTATGCTTGCTGCAAAGATGGATGATCCTATAGGGGTCATTAAGAAGCTTAAAGAGAAGGGTCATACAGTTGCTTATGTTGGCGATGTTGTTGGTACAGGCTCATCAAGAAAGTCAGGTATTAACTCTGTTCAGTGGCATATGGGTGAGGATATCGAAGGAGTTCCAAACAAAAGAACTGGCGGTGTTGTGCTTGGTAGCACAATAGCACCTATCTTTTTTGCAACAGCAGAGGATTCTGGAGCCCTTCCGCTTGAGCTTGATGTTTCTCAGATGCAAACAGGTGATGTTGTTGATATCTATCCATACAAAGGTGAAGCTCACAAAGATGGTAAGTGCATAGCTTCATTTGAACTTCGCCCAAATACAATTACAGACGAGGTTCGTGCTGGTGGTCGTATACCACTTATCATAGGGCGCGGATTAACATCAAAAGCTAGAGCAGCATTGGGTCTTGAGCAAAGCGATCTGTTTCTAAAACCAAATCAACCTGCTGATAATGGCAAAGGGTATACTCTAGCTCAAAAGATGGTAGGAAAAGCTGCTGGACTTGATGGCGTACGCCCTGGTATGTATATTGAGCCACAGATGTCAACAGTTGGTTCACAAGATACTACAGGACCTATGACGCGCGATGAGATTAAAGAGCTAGCAGCTTTAGGTTTTAATGCTGATCTTGTTATGCAGTCGTTCTGTCATACAGCTGCTTATCCTAAGCCTAGTGATGTTGTAATGCACCATACGCTACCAGATTTTATAGCAAATCGTTCAGGTGTTGCGCTTCGTCCAGGTGATGGTGTTATACACTCATGGTTAAACCGCATGGTTCTTCCAGATACAGTAGGAACCGGTGCAGATTCACACACTAGGTTTCCTATTGGCATCTCATTTCCAGGCGGATCTGGTATAGTTGCTTTTGCAGCAGTTACGGGCTCTATGCCGCTTAGCATGCCTGAATCTGTACTTGTTAAGTTTAGTGGCACAATGCAGCCAGGTATCACTCTAAGAGATCTAGTAAATGCCATACCTCACAAAGCTATCAAAGAGGGTCTTTTGACAGTGGAGAAGAAAAATAAGAAAAATATCTTTGCTGGTCGCATCTTAGAGATAGAGGGTCTGCCTGATCTTAAGGCTGAGCAGGCATTTGAGTTATCAGATGCATCTGCAGAGAGAAGTGCTGCTGCTTGTACTGTACTCTTAAATGAAGAGCCTGTTGTAGAGTATCTAAAATCTAACATAGTTCTACTAGAACAGATGGTTCAGAGCGGGTATCAAGATAAGCGAACTATAGAGCGCAGAATTGAGAAGATGAGAGAGTGGGTTGCAAATCCTACGCTCATGAAGCCAGATAGTGATGCGGAGTATGCAGCTATACTTGAGATCAATCTAGATGAAGTGACGGAGCCTATCTTGGCATGTCCAAATGATCCAGATGATGTTGCAACACTTAGTGAGATATTGGCATCTGATCGCCCAAGTAATATAGATGAGGTATTTGTAGGCTCTTGTATGACCAATATAGGGCACTATAGAGCACTTGGTGAAGTACTTAAGGGAGAGGGTGCTGTTAAGACAAGATTGTGGGTATGTCCTCCAACAGTTATGGATGAGAGAGAGCTTATAGAGGAGGGCTATTACTCTATCTTTGGTGCTGCTGGAGCTAGAACAGAGGTGCCTGGTTGTTCACTATGTATGGGTAACCAAGCTAGAGTTGCAGATAATGCCATAGTCTTTTCAACATCAACAAGAAACTTTGACAACCGTCTTGGAAAAGGCGCACAGGTCTACTTGGGCTCAGCAGAGTTAGCAGCAGTCTGCTCTTTGCTTGGTCGCATTCCGACAAAAGATGAGTATCTATCTACTGTCTCAAGTAAGCTAGTTGGAAAAGAGGATGATATCTATAAGTACCTCAACTTCAACCTTGTAGAAGATTTTAAACTCTAGATCTTTTTAGCTACAGATATCTCTATCTGTAGCTCTCTTGTTTGATCAGCAACTTTGTTAAATCTTACCAAAAAATAGTTCAAAAAATAGCGTGAACATATAGTTGGTTTTGTAGTTGTATCGCTTTTGAAACTCTACTGATGGCTCCAGTTGATAGTACAGATAGTCTCTAAATAGTCTCTCTTTCCAAGTTACTTTTGCCTCATAGCCATACAGACCATTGTCATCTTTTGTGTATTTACCATAAGTTGCGATCTGGATCTTGAGTCCAGCACCATTATGAACTGTCCGTCTTAGTGATAGTGCAGCTTGATAATACATACCATCTTTATTGTAGCTACTAGAGCGCTTAAGTAGCACTCTCAATACCCTTTTTGCAATAATCTCTCTATCGATATATAGACTAGTGCTCTCCTCATACCCATCTTGATGTGAATATTTGATCTGCTCAATAGCTTGTATATATAGAGTCTGGTAGCGGTAGGGGTACTTGATGTATGCTTTGATGTAGGGGTAGGAGAATCCTGCAAAGCCTATGGATGCATTGATCTTAAAGTTGTCAACTATGGTAGGAAGAAAGTATTTGAAGCCAACATCATCACTGCGTTCCGCATCTATATCATCACTCTGCTCATCAACACCCACAAAAAATTGTAAACTCTTCTCTGTCTGTGGAAGATTGAGTCTAATGGTCGCATCTTGAATAAAAGATGACGCCCCTAGATGATCAAATCTGTAGCCACCCACAATCCTAGCATAGCTTTTGATATTTTCATCAAGGTATATATCTTCTCTAAAAAACCAGTCATACCAAGCGCTCTCATCTCTCGCAGATTCAAACTTTTTTGTTTGAGAAGATAGTGTGGAGTAGAGGGTGTGATCTAGTGAAGATGAGAAGATATAGATCTTTTGTGACAGATTCTCTTGAAGCAGATCTACGCTATTGACAAACTCATGGAAGAATATCCAGTCATCATCACCAAAATCTTCTACATTAGGATCTCTATCCGCACCAATAGCGTGTAGGCTACAGATCAGGGTGATCAAAAGAGCTAGTTTAGCCAATAATCAGCTCAACTATCTCATAAACATGAGAGGAGGTATCTGGGTTACTCTTAAGGCGCATAAGCTCTTGGTGCATATGTAGTGCTCTATCTTGTGGAAGTTTTTTATATATCTTAAATGGTGTTGTTAGTCTAGAGGCTATCTGTGGGTTGATGCTATCTAGCTTCAATATCATATCACAAACAAATCTATATCCGCTACCATCAACTGCATGAAAATATCTATAATTTTTTGTAAATGAACCTATGAGAGCTCGTACATGGTTTGGTATGGTGATATCAAATGCACTCTCATCCATAACCTCTATAATCTCTTCTATCACATCTGCACTCTGTATAAGCGCAATAGTTGAGAAGAGCTTACATATGGTAAGTTTATCATCATGGTAGTTGTGATAGAAGTCATCTCTTAAGATAGAGCTAGAGTCAAAACAGTTTATGGTGGCTATCTTTAATGCTCCCAATCTATCACTCATATTGTCACTACTGTTGTATTGCGCTACTATCAACTCTTCACTACCATCTTGTTTAGCAAGAGCCATATAGCCTAAAAGTAGGTTTTTGAGCGCCCTAGATGCTGCAGTATCTACTCTGTTAAGCTGTTTGTAAAGAGCTAGCATCTGTTTAGAGAAGTACTCACCCAATCTCTGCTCTATCTGTCGAACTCGATCTAGCAGAGAGTCTATCTGTACCTGTGTGAGATCTAACATGACCTCTTCTATTGATGGTAGTTTTAGTAGCTTTGCCTTTAGGGCATGATCTATGCTCTCATCTAAGAGTATAGATGCAAAGCTATCTAGAAGATCTTCATCTATCTTGCAATCTATCGTCTGCAACATAGCCTTTTTCATGATCTTGCACATAGCTTCATGTTGTATAAATCCATCCTCCTCAAGCTCTATGAGAGATATGAGATCTTCTTGCTCATACTCTAGTATAATAGGGGCACTAAAGCCTCGATTTAGAGAGAGTGTTGGTGTGGAGTGTATGTTTTGAAAAATATACTCTTGACTCTTTTTTGAGACTATAAGAGTCTGCTCTATAACAATCTTTTTATCTGCAAAGATAGCTATCTTCAGTGGGTAAAGGTATGGCTCTTGAACTATATTTTTAACACTATTTGGGATAACCTGTTCTAGCTTTAAGGTGAGTTCACCTCTACTCTGATTGTAGCTATGTTTAGCAATCAGCTTTGGTGTGCGCTCTTGAGTGTACCATAGCTCAAACTGCTTTAAATCTATGTTGCACTGCTCTTGCATAACTGCTAAAAAATCCCCCGTTCTGATTGCCATACCATCATATCTGCTAAAGTAGTTATCCATAGCAGCTCGCCACCGTTTTTTACCAAGCATTGTGTAGAGCATGCCGATCACTTCCGCACCTTTCTCGTAGATGGTTGCTGTGTAGAAATTATTGATCTGCAGATAGTGATCTGGCTTTATAGGATGAGCCATATCGGAAGCATCTTCACTAAACTGATACTCACGCAAGCGTGATACATCATCTATGCGCATAAGTGCGTGTGAGTGCATATCGGCACTAAAGCATTGATCTCTAAAGACTGTCAACCCCTCTTTTAAAGTTAGCTCAAACCAGTCACGACATGTTATGCGGTTACCTGTATAGTTATGAAAGTACTCATGTGCCACAACGCTCTGTATGGCTACAAACTCATCATCACAGCTTCTCTCTTTATCGGCTAGTATGTATTGGGTGTTGAAGATATTTAACCCTTTATTCTCCATAGCCCCCATGTTGAAGCTATCTACAGCAACGATGTTGTAGAGATCTAGATCATAGATGAGCCCATACTCGCTCTCATCCCACTTCATAGCCTGCTTTAGTGAGTCTAATGCAAATGAGCACCTATCTATGTTGTGCGCTTCTGTGTAGATATTTAACTCAACCTGATTGCCTTGAGATGTTGTAAAAGTGTCACTAGACTTTCCAAGATCTCCAGCAACTAGCGCAAAAAGATATGATGGTTTTGGATATGGATCATGCCAAAGTGTCATGTGTGTACCATCAGTAAAACTCTCCTGCTTGATCAGGTTTCCATTACTTAGAAGTACTGGATAGAGGCTTTTTTGGGCGATGATAGTTGTGGTGTATAGACTCATGTTGTCAGGACGATCTATAAAATAGGTAATGCGCCTAAAGCCTTGAGGCTCATTTTGAGTGCAGAGTATATCTTGTGATCTATATAGACCCTCAAGGGCGGTATTTGTCTCTGGGTATAGCTTAGTTACAACTTTAATCTTAAAACTTGAGGGTAGGTTGTGTATCACTAAGGAGTCATCATTTTTACTAAACTCAAACTCCGTAAGCTTAACACCATTAATCTTTAAACATACCAGATCTAGCCCTATGCCATCTAGCACAAGAGGCTCATCTTGAGTAGTTGTGCAAACTATCTGCATAGAGTTCTCAACCAATACATGTGAGTTAAAAATCTCAAAAACCAGATCTGTTTTTAGTATGTGGTGTGATGGTTTTTTATAATCTTTTAAGTATGTTTTCTCTTCTTGACCCATATCTAATCCATTTTTTAACAATATTTTAACACAAAGTTTAAGAATTTACACCATATAGTTAGTGTAATATTGTCTTTAAATAACTCAATAGAGGCTGTGTCAATGGATCACTTCTCAACATGCTACGCTAGACAACCTATATCAGACCAAAATCAGAGTATTATCGGATATGAATTTTTCTATCGTAATGATGATGGCTTGATTGATAAGTTTGACCCACGAACTGCAACCGCTTCTATTCTTGTTGGGCTTTTAAATCAGGCTGGACTTCATAACAGTGCAGCCGATACGCTACTTTTTATCAACATAGATAGCACCATACTGCACTCACATATACTACACTCACTACCAGCAGATAGATTTGTTTTTGAGATAGCAGCATCTGAACAGATCACTTCTGTAGAGCGTGAGTGCATTCAAGAGCTGCATGGTAAAGATTATAGCTTTGCCATAGATAACGCCTCAACAGCAAATAATTTTCTTGAAAAATTTACACCTATTTTAGAGTATATTGAGTATATCAAATTTGACACTACTGCAACTGATCTTGATCAGTTAACACAGATGCTTCCAGAGCTTAAAACAAAAAAACTTATAGCTCAAAAAGTTGAAATCCCAGAAGTATTTGAGGCATATAAAGAGCTTGGGTTTGATTTTTTTCAAGGCTATTACTTTGCCAAACTACATCTTATTAGACACAACAGGATAGATCCAAAGCACCTTGGAGTGATTAGGATATATAACATGCTCATTGATAAAACACCAATGGAGCAAGTTGCTTCAGAGTTTGAGCAGCACAATGAGCTTACTCTTCAGCTACTTCAGTATATCAACTCAACTACTCAAGACTCTACTCTTCAAAATCAATCTATAGAGTCAATATTGGAGCAGGTGGGTGCCAAACAGTTGGAGCAGTGGATTTTGATGATCATATACTCTAAGACAGCAAAAAATATCTCTAGTAAAAAAAGTCCCCACTCTCTTATGGTAGAGCAGCGTATCGATATCATGAATGCTATTATCAATGCGATCAACCCTTTAGAGAAAAAAAAGATGTGTGAGCAGGCTAGATTGTGTGCATTTCTCTCATTGATGGAGAGTATTATGAATGTCCCTTTGGCAACCATATTGAAACATATAAATGTCAAAGACAATATCAAAGATGCCCTTATATCCCAAAGTGGCAAATTGGGGCGCGTGTTTGCACTAACTCTTAGTGTAGAAAATAATGACTACGCCTCAATGCAGGTGCTACTTCGTGCTCTAAAACTCAAACCAGATCTACTTGCATCACTAGAAGCTTTAAAGAAGATTTAAAAAATTTAGAACAACCCTTCAAAAACTCTGCACCACTAGAGAGAGTCATGAGATTTATCTGATATAATTACACCTCTTAAAGATAGCTCTAAATTTGGCTATTTGTGAAGTTTTATTAAAGGTAAGATATGAACAGAGTACTCAATACATTAAAGTCAACCAATGCTCTTATACTGCTAGGAATTGTGCTTGGCGCGTTATTTGGTGCACTGCTTCCAGATGCAGCACTTGCTATAGAGGTGATTGGTAAGGCTTTTATTGCGTTATTGAAGATGTTGGTAGTTCCACTTGTTTTTGCTAGTATCTTTGTGGCAATTGCTGGGCTTGGAACACTTAGTAATCTAAAAGTGATGGGCTTGAAGACAATAGGTCTGTATTTGCTAACAACTGCTCTAGCTGTTACTTTAGCTATTGTAGTTATGAATATCGTTGGCATAGGTGAGGCTGTGTCAAAAGATGGACTCAGTTACGCTGCTTCATCTAGTATTGAGCCATTTTCTGCAAGTGCTATGATATTGAGCTTTATCCCTACCAATGTGTTTTCAGCTCTTACAAATGCCTCTATGATGCAGGTCATAGTATTTTCTGTACTTTTTGCCATAGCATGTCTGCATCTAAGTGATAACCATCAGACTCTAATGTTAGATTTTTTTACAGGTGTAAATGGGGCTATGCTTAAGATGGCAGAGTGGGTTATTAAGCTTACACCCATAGGTGTATTTAGTCTTATAGCCGCTGTTGTTGCCAAAGAGGGAGTAGATGTTATAGTTGGACTTTGGGAGTATGTATTGGTAGTTATAGCGGTGATCTTATTGCACGCCGCTATTACACTACCGCTTATCGCCTCTATCTTTGCCAAGGTTAATCTCTATAGCTATTATGCACAAGTTAAAGAGGCTATTATCTTAGCATTTTCTACCGCTTCAAGTGCTGCAACACTGCCTGTATCTATGAGAGTGAGTGTAGAGAAGGGTGGGGTGTCTAAACAGAGTAGCGGGTTTGTCTTACCACTTGGTGCCACGGTCTCCATGGATGGAACAGCAGCTTACCTTACTGTAGCTGTGCTATTTATAGCTACTATGGCAGGGGTAGATCTTAGTCTTGGTGAGCAGATAGTCCTTGGTATTACCGTTGTAGCTCTTAGCGTAGGTGTGGCCGCACTTCCAAGCGCATCACTTGTGATGATGGTAGTGATACTTAACCAGCTAGGGCTACCCATCGAGTACATAGGTGTTATCATAGCTGTAGATAGGCTCTTAGATATGTTTAGAACTTCACTCAATGTTACATCAGATCTTACTGTTGCTAAGATTGTAGATAGCACAACTTCTATAAAGAAGTAGCAGATGAGAGATGAGGAGTACATAAAAAGTATCAGCTTGCTCAATAAGTACGCTCACGCCTACTATACACTTGATGAGCCTTTAGCAACAGATGAGGAGTATGATACTCTTTATCATAAGGTGCTAGATTATGAGAGTAAAAATCCCTCTAAGAGGTTAGATAACTCTCCTACTGTTCGTGTAGGTGGGGTGGTGCGCGGTGAGTTTAGCAAAGCAGAGCATATTAAGAGAATGTGGAGCATGGAGGATGTTTTTACAATCGATGAGGTGCAAGAGTGGCTAGCTAGAGTCTCTAAAAATGTAGGAGAGTGTACCTATATCTGTGAGCCTAAGTTTGATGGGGCTAGTATGAACTTACTATATGAAAATGGTAAGCTTGTCCGTGCTATTACGCGTGGTGATGGTGTTGTGGGTGAAGAGGTGACAGACAATGTGCGTACTATCAGATCTATACCTCTTAACATAGCCCATACAGAACTTATAGAGATACGCGGTGAGGTAGTTATCCGTAAAGATGACTTTGAGCAGATCAACAAAGAGCGCTTAGATAAAGCAGAGCAAGTTTTTGCAAACCCTCGTAATGCAGCTGCTGGAAGTTTAAGGCAGCTTGACTCATCAGTAACAGCTAGAAGGCGATTGGTGTTTTATCCGTGGGGGTTGGGTGCTAACAGTCTAATGCAGCCAAACCTATCAGATAAGATGGCATTTGTATATAGCCTTGGATTTTTAAAACCTCCCTACATGCAAGAGTGTAGTAGTGTTGAAGATATAGAGAAATTTTATCAAAAACTTATATCTAAACGCGATGAGATCCCTATTGTGATGGATGGTATGGTGATAAAAGTAGATGATATAGACCTACAAGAAGATCTAGGCTACACCGTAAAAGCTCCTAAGTGGATGTGTGCTTATAAATTTCCAGCTACTGAGAAGGTGAGTAAGATCTTAGATATTGTCTTGCAAGTAGGGCGTACTGGAGTTATTACGCCTGTGGCACTCATAGAGCCAACCCTTATAGAAGGAGCTGTTATCACACGCGCAACTCTACACAATTTTGATGAGATAGAGCGTAAAGATATACGCATTAATGACACTGTTATTGTGATTCGTAGTGGTGATGTAATTCCTAAGATCACAAAGGTGTTGTGCGATAGGCGTGATGGCTCAGAGATAAAGACCACAAGAGCAACTAAGTGCCCTACATGTCATAGTGAGTTATTGGATGAGGGTGCGCTTATTAAGTGTCAAAATCTAAAGTGTCCTGATCGTACTATTGGAGCTATTGTGCACTTTGCTCGTAAAGGTGCGCTAAATATCGACGGCTTAGGCTCTAAGATAGTTACACAACTTGTAAATGAAGATGTTATAACTAGTGTGCTAGATCTATATAGTTTGCAATATCAAGATCTAGAGCCCCTTGAAGGATTTAAAGATAAAAAGATAAAAAATCTCCTACAAGCTATAGCCAACACAAAAAATGCTCCACTATCACGCCTTATTAATGCTCTTGGTATTGAGCATATTGGAGAGGTTGCAAGTAGAGCATTGGCACAAACATTTGCTCTTAAGATAACAGATGCAACTAAAGAGGAGATCTTAAATATTGATGGCTTGGGTGAGCAGATGGCATTATCACTACTAGAGTTTATGAGGGTCAATAAAGAGACTGTTTTAGAGCTTTTTGAGATCATAGATCCTACTGTTGAGCAAAAGGTACAGATAGAGCAAAACCCACTTAAAGATAAAATAGTAGTCATCACAGGCTCCATGTCTGTAAGTCGTGGTCTCATAAAAGAGAAGCTTGAGAGACTTGGTGCAAAAGTGAGTAGCTCGGTTAGCTCAAAAACAGATTTTCTTATCTATGGAGAGAGTGCTGGAAGTAAACTTGCAAAGGCAAAGGAGTTAGAGGTGGAGCTTTTGAGTGAAGAGCAGTTTGGGCAGATTTTAGAAGAGCATAAGATATAAGATGCGCTTAGATAACTACCTTGTAAAATTTTTAGGGATCAAAAGCAGAACAAAAGCACAACAGCTTATAAAAGATGCTATTGTTAGCGTAGATGGTTCTGTGGTTAAGAAGAGCTCTTATGAAGTAGATGGTGAGGTAAGTTTAGCTGAGCATAAGAGTTATGTTAGTAGATCTGCTCTGAAACTAAAGGGTTTTTTAGATGACCTTAAGCTAGATTTAAACGGTTTAGGTGCGCTAGATATAGGCTCTAGCAGTGGCGGTTTTACGCAGGTTTTGCTAGAGTATGGGGTTGTGAGTGTTGATGCTGTTGATGTAGGTTCAAACCAACTAGATCCGCTTATAGCTCAAGATAGACGCGTTGTAGCTTATGAGCAGACTGATATTAGAGATTTTGTTAGTGATCGGCGTTATGAGGTAGTAGTTAGTGATATATCTTTTATCTCTCTTTTGCACATAATCTCACACATAGACAGCCTAGCTAGTCGCTGGATTATACTGCTGTTTAAGCCACAGTTTGAAGTGGGTCGACTAGTTAAGCGCAACAAACAGGGCGTAGTGCAAGATAGTAGAGCCATAATGGATGCCAAGAGAGAGTTTGAGCTAGAGTGTAAAAAGCTAAAGTGGTCACTTGTAAGCACTCAAGAGGCAATAGTAGCGGGTAAAAAAGGCAACCTTGAGTCACTATACTGTTTTGAAAAAAGATAGAGCCTAAGCTATACTAAAAGACTCAAAGATCTTAGTGGCACTATTGTGTAGATTTTAGATAACATGTCTTACTTAAAAGTACTAAAGGAGAGAAGTGAAAAGAGAGATAACTAACCTTATGTCGCAAAAGTTTGGTCTGTTTGCATCCAAAGAGTTTTTGCCGTGGTTTCAGAAAATGGTCAATGCATCTTATGTTAAGATGATGGGGCTAGATATGAGTGAGTTTGATGAGCCATCTAGCTATAGAACTCTTAATGCACTTTTTACTAGAGAGCTTAGACAACCAAGAGAGTTTGATCTTGATGGATCTGTATTGATTAGCCCAGCAGATTCGCTACTATCAGCACAAGGTGTGATCAAAAACTTAACTGCTCTTCAGATAAAAGGCATGAGTTATAGTGTTGATGAACTCTTAACAGATCACTTTGACGCAGACAATAGGGCGCTCTTAGATGGTGGCGAGTTTATCAATCTATATCTCTCACCAAAAGACTACCACAGATACCACATGCCAGCAGATCTGCAAGTGCTTAAGGCTCTACATGTGCCAGGTAAGCTCTACCCTGTAAATTTTCCATCACTCAAAAAACGACTCAATCTTTTTATAGAGAATGAGAGAGTTATCTTAGAGTGTGTGAGTGAGCAGAAAAAACTACTCTATATTGTACTAGTTGGAGCTCTAAATGTAGGTAAGATGAGTGTAAGTTTTGAGCCACGCATTAAAACCAATACTGATACTAGCGAAGCTAAGCTCTATGAGTATAAAGAGTTGTATCTTAAAAAAGGTGACTGTTTTGGTTACTTTGAGATGGGCTCAACCATCTTGCTGCTAGCTCAAAATTCTCTTATGACAAGCTCTGTAGATGAGG
Source organism: Helicobacteraceae bacterium (assembly GCA_027066325.1). Taxonomy (GTDB): domain Bacteria; phylum Campylobacterota; class Campylobacteria; order Campylobacterales; family Sulfurimonadaceae; genus Thiomicrolovo. The sequence continues at coordinate 85,377 of JAMONY010000011.1, forward strand.
GCGATAAGCTTAAATTTGCACAGAGCATAGCCAAACTTAGCTAGATCTCAATGATCTCATCTGCACACCATGATGCAAGGTCGTTATCGTGTGTTATGAGCAGTATTGCCACATCTTCCAACATGGACATAAGTAGCTTCATGACGCTAAGTTGTGTAATGTTATCAAGAGCAGATGTTGGCTCATCTAGTAGCAGGAGCCTTGGTCTCATCAGTAGAGCGCGCAATATAGAGCAGCGTTGAAGTTGTCCTCCCGATAGATTGTGTGGGAGCCTATCTATAAGAGCTCTATCGATGCCTAGGCGTTTTATATGTTTCTCTAGACCTTCTGTATCTGCAACATCTTTGATCTGATTGATGATAGTGTATGATGGGTGAAAGGAGCTATATGGATCTTGAAATACCATAGAGATAGACTCACTTTTAATCTCTCCAGACTCTGGTTTTAGATTGCCAACTATAAGCTCAAATAGAGTACTTTTACCAGCTCCACTCTCACCTACAATTGCTTTAACTTCACCTACCTCTAAAGAGAGATTAAAGTCTCTGTATAACTTCTGATCTGCTCTATATCCAAAAGTGAGATTTGCAATATCTAACACCTTCATTAGCGTGTCTGTCCACTTCCGTATACTATGTATTTGTAGGTTGTTAGCCCCTCTATGCCCATAGGTCCACGCGCATGTAGCTTATTGGTAGATATGCCAACTTCAGCGCCAAACCCAAAAGCCCCACCATCTGTAAATCTAGTAGAGGCGTTAAGATAAAGAGCAGCCGCATCTATGAGGTTTAAGAACTTCTGTGCGGTTGTTATATTTTCAGTGATAATCGCCTCAGAGTGCCCAGATCCATAGCGTCTTATATGTTCTATGGCACCATCTACGCCATCTACTACTGCGATATTGAGTATATTGGCTAGATACTCAGTGTTAAAATCTGCCTCATTAGCTTTAGGTATATCTATAAGCACTACTGTCTTCTCACACCCTTTTAGTTCAGTCTGTAACTTAGTAAATCTATCCATAATCTCTTGCATGATATCTGCTGCTATCTTCTCATCAACCAAAAGTGTCTCCATGGCATTGCAGACACCTGGTCGTTGAGTTTTTGCATTTATGGCTATATTTAACGCCTTTTCTATATCCGCATCTGCGTCTATATAGGTGTGACATAGCCCTTTGTCATGTTTGATGACGCTTACAGTTGCATTTTTGCTCACAAACTCTATAAGCCCAGCTCCACCACGCGGTATGATCAGATCTACATACTGATCCATCTTTATCAGTTTGGCAACACCAGCTCTTGATGGATCACTTATAAGCGAGATGAGTGCTGTTGGCAAAGAGTTCTGCTTTAGTACACTTTGAAGTACTTTAGCTATTGCTACATTGGAGTGTTCTGCCTCTTTGCCACCTTTGAGTATGCAGACATTGGAGCTCTTAAAACATAACGCAGCAGTATCTGATGTGACATTAGGACGCGACTCATAGATGATACCTACAACTCCAATAGGTATGCTTACCTTCTCAATCTTAAGATCATTTTCATTAATCCAGCCATCTAGTACTCTACCAACAGGCTCTTTAAGGGCCGCAATCTGCTCAACCGCAACTGCCATAGACTCTATGCGCGCCTCATCAAGATAGAGTCTATCAACTAAAGCAGCACTAAGATTAGACTCTTTTGCTAATAACATATCTGCTCTATTTGCTTCTAAAATTTCTGCTGATTTTTCCCTTAGAGCTTCTGCCATCTCAAGTAGTATAGCAGTTTTTTTGGCGGAACTAAGCTCTAGCAACTTAGAGCTAGCAGCAACCGCCTCTTCTAAAAATCTCTCCAAAATACCCTCCATTGTAACTATATATATCACCTTTGAGTTGTCTGTAGATATCTAAAAACCAACCCCGATAATCTTTTATGTAGAAGTATAACATTATTACTTAGTCAACTACAATGTATCCTTCTATTGAGACTGCTTAACCCAATGTTCGCATTTTATAACTTTTAGCAATAGCGAGTCTATTGAATCTGTAATTAAATCTAGCTCTATACTAGTGTCAACAACACAACCAACAAAACAGGTGGTGTTACAATCAAACCAAACTTTGAGTATTGCCAAAAGCTTATCTTTACACCTTTTTGGTTTAGGGTATGAAGCCATAGTAGAGTTGCTAAAGAGCCAAATGGTGTCATCTTAGGACCTAGATTACAGCCTACTATATTTGCATATATCATAGCAGAGTTTCCTATATCTTTTAGTGCTATATCCATCACCATAATTGTTGGCATGTTATTCATAAAGGCACTTAAGATTGCACTCATAAATCCTGTTCCTAAAACTGCTATCAAATCTCCCTTTGCATTAAGTGTTACAAGAGCAGTGGTTAGATACTCTGTAAGTCCTGCATTTTTAAGTCCATATACAACTATATAAAGCCCCAGACTAAACCAGACAACTTGCCATGGAGCATTTTTAATGATTTTTATAGGTTCAACTGTTTTAGCCATAGTTGAGATAAGAAGAAAAATTAATCCTCCACCAAGGGCAAAAACAGATATAGGGATATTATAAGCATCTCCTATAAAATAGCCTATAAGCAAAAGTGCTAAAAAAATCCATGAGAAGTAAAAAAGTGTTCTGTTTTTCAGAACACTCTGAGGCGATTTTAGAAGGTCAATATCCACAGTTTTTGGTATATCTTTTCCAAGCACTAAAAGAAGCACTATAATTGTAACAATAACACTAACTATAAAAGGAATTATCATGTTTGAAAAGTACTCTAAAAATCCAATATCAAAGTAGTTTGCTGTTACGATATTTGTAAGATTTGAAAATACAAAAGGCAGAGATGCACTATCGCTTATAAAGCCACCTGCAAGTAAAAATGCCAAGATTGTCTTTAGATTGAGTTTTAGTATCTGCATCTTTGCCAAAAGTATGGGAGTTAGTATCAAAGCTGCTCCATCATTTGCAAAAAGAGCTGAAACCAGTGCTCCAAGAAGTATGGAGTAGACAAACATCTTTACACCACTACCATTTGAAAACTTAGCCATCTTAAGAGCACACCACTCAAAAAATCCAATCTCATCAAGAACTAAAGAGAGTATAATGATACCGATAAATGCCAGTGTCGCATCCCAGACTATATCCCAAACTACAAATAGATCACCAAAGCTTACAACTCCAAAAATATATGCTACTAAAGCTCCAATAACTGCAGTAGTTCCTATCTGAAGTCCTTTGGGTTGCCAGATGATAAAAAGAAGGGTAACTAAAAATATAGCACTAGCTAAGAGCATTTTTTACCTCTTTTAAGAGTCGGTTTTTTATCTCCTTGTAAGTTCTCTCAAAAGCTTCAAAACCCTCTCCATCAGGATCTTCAAATCCTACATGGATAACTTTGGTTTTTTTGGGAAATATGGGGCAGCTCTCTTTTGCACTATCACATACAGTAACTACTAAATCAAAATCTATATCTATAACTTTATCTAAATGTTTAGAGTAGTATCTGCTACTATTGATGCTATTTTGGTTTAAGACCTTTTTAGCATTTTCATTAACTTTGCCAATTGGTTTAACTCCACAACTATAAGCTTGTATACCATCTAAAAAATGATCTATCAAAGCCTCACCTATGATAGATCTACAACTATTACCTGTACACATAATAAGAACTTTTTTATCCATCTTTACTGCATCCTCTGCTCATTTTTGGTATGTCTAATTTGAGATAGCTAATCTCTTTTAAGATACTCTGTCTAAATTTATCAAGAGGAGTTTGTAGGCTATAGTAAGCCCATCGTCCCTCTCTACTTACTTTTAAAAATCCTGCCTCTTTTAAGATCTTTAGATGTCTGGAGACTCTAGACTGTATCATCTTGAATGAATTTTCGATATCACAAACACAGACTTCACCATGTCTGTCTATAAATCTAACTATTTTGACTCTTGTCTCATCATTTATTGAGCCAACTGTTTTTAGGAATGTATCCATGTTTTTAGCCTTTTTATCTATGTTGGTTCGGTATTGTACTATCTATACATTAAGATATCTTGATATATAGATATAAAAGCAATTTTTCTTAAAAGTTACTTGAGTAAAACCATCAAGATAGTAGCATACTTCTTGAGTAAATCGCCCTGTTTTAGGCATTTACAAAAAGGTTTACATTCTGCTATAATGCGATCAAAACATAGAGATTGACCATAATTTTGGTTTATAGAAATAGGAGAGAGTATGTTGAAATCAGTTGTGATAATTACTCTACTTTTTACTCTTGCAGATGCGGTTGAGAATCTGCCTTTAAGTAGCGCGCTTGAGATAGCAAAGAGGCAAAATCTATCTCTTAGTATGGCTAGGTTAGAGCAGAAGATTAAAAGTAGCGATGTAGATATAGCCCAAGGGTACAGGTACGGAAAGTTAGATGCCACAATCTCAGCGCTTAGGTCTAATGATGCAGGTAATGTGTTTGGCTTTAAGCTTCAAAGTCGTGAAGCATCATTTGGAGATTTTGGATTTGATCAGTTTATGAGCTCTTTTGGAGCTGCTATGATGGATAGTAGTGGCAACCTAGGTGACTTTGAAAATTTTGCAGCCAATCTCTCAAGCGCAGAGGCACAAGCGCAACTTTTAAACACAGAGCCAGACGCGCTTAACTATCCAGGAGATCGTAACCATTTTGATGTTAAATTGAGCTATCAAGTTCCTCTGTATACAGCTGGAAAATTAGGTTATTATAAAAACATAGCACAGAACATGCACCTTCTAAGCTCTTTAGATAGGGAGCAGGTGGCACTCAACATAGAGCAAGATGTTAAAAAAGCCTACTATGATATATCACTTCTGACAAGTCTACTTAAAGATCTTGCAAAGATGCAGACCAATATCTCTAAGCTTAAAGATAGCGTAGAGCAGATGCAGTTAGAGGGGTATGCTAAAAATACAGATATCTTAGAGGTTGAGTCAAAGTTATCAAATGTGACACGAATGTTAGATCAGAGCAGGTCGTACAGAGAGCTCTCTTATCAGTTTTTGAGCTTTTTATTAAATGAGCGTGTAGACTCCATAGAGTTTGTTGATTTAGATAGCGCCTTTAAATTGCTAAGCAAAGAGAGTATCTTGCAAAATAGTACAGATATAAAAAAGGCTAAGCTTGGTGTAGAGATTCATGCTCTTATGTTAAAGGTAGCCAAGTCTGCATACTACCGACCAGAAGTTGGTGCATTTGTTGAGTATGGTAGCAGTGATGATCAGTTTTTAAATCAGTTTTTTGACCATGATAGATATACGGCTGGTCTACAGCTAAACTACAACCTTTTTAATGGTGGAGTAGATAGAGCAAAGGTGGAGCAACAACGCCTTGCACTGTTAAAGAGTCAGCAACAGATGCAGCTAGCCAAAGAGGGAATAGCTCTAAAAGCATCTAAGATCTTAACACAAATAAGCAATCTAGATCTACAGATACAGAGCCTGCGTAAAGAGCTAGAGCTAGCTGAGCAGATATATAACTCATATCAGGAGCGCTACAAAGAGGGTCTTAGCTCTATTAACGATACTCTTATAAAACAGTCGCTTCATCTACAGAAGATATTAGAGCTTAAAGAGTCGCAAAATAGACGACAAGAAGCAGTACTACAACTACTAAAATTAGCACAGGAGTAAAGAATGAGAGAGATATTTGCAATACTACTATTGGGTACTTTAGCGCTACAGGCTGCTAATATTGAACTATCTGGCACAGTTGTTTCAGACAATAAAAAGATGCTTACTTCAAGATATATGGGGTTTGTGCAAGGTGTCTATGTGAGCGAGGGAGAGAGTGTTAAAAAAGGCAAGCTACTATATGTGATAGACTCAAAAGAGATTGATAGTGCTGTCTCACAAGTTGAGCTAGCTATACAGCAGGCTAGATTGTCGTTGCAGATGTATCAAAACCAACACACCAATGTCCTCTTGAATCTTGAGAGAAATAGAAGGCTATATAAAAAACAGATGGTCTCAAAGTATGAGCTTGAGACACTTGAGTTGGCAGAGAAAAATCTAAATGACATGGTTAAAGTTGCCAAAAAACAGGTTAGACAGGCTCAAATTAAACTTCAAGAGGTAAAAAATCAGTACAACTATCTTAAAGTAAAAGCACCAAATGATGGTGTGATAGTGCAAAAAAATATCAATGCTGGTGAGATGGCAATGCCTGGTATGCCTGCGCTTGTGTTGACCGACCTATCGGCATTGAGTATAGTTGCTGAGATATCTGAAAGTGCACTTAAAGATGTAAGTGTTGGTAAAGATGTGAAGGTCTATATAGGCTCTATGGATCTAAGCACAACTGGTAAAATTAGCGCTATTATTCCAAGTTCAAATCCTATGACACACTCATTTCGAATTAAGATAGCATTTGATAAAAAAGGTAAGACAATTTATCCTGGAATGTATGCAAAGATAGAGATAGGTAGATGATATGAGTAGAGATATATCACACATTAAGGTTACAGACATAGCAGGCAGGTTGGCAAAAAGTTTTATCTATAGCCCTCTAACGGCTGTTCTTGCCATATTTTTACTAGCTCTTGGTTACCTAGCTCTTCAGATCACTCCACGCGAAGAGGATCCGCAGATAGCCATTAGTGGTGGTAGTGTGATAGTGGCACTTCCAGGAGCATCACCTCAAGAGGTTGAGAATGTGATCATTAAGCCACTTGAGAGAAAATTGCGTGAGATATCTGGAGTTGAACATATATATGGCATTGCTACTGATAATGTTGGTATTGTGAATGTGATGTATCATATAGGTGAAAATAGAGAGGATTCAAACCTTAAGCTATATGATAAAGTGATGCAAAATATGGATCTTTTACCAAAAGGTGCTTCTGAGCCACTTTTGAAGCCATTTGATATTGATATTGATGTACCCATAGTAACTTTAGCTTTTTATGCCAAAGATGACAGAGTGAGCCAGAGTGAACTTTTCAATATTGTACGCGGTGTGCAGTATGAGTTAAACTCTATAGAGAATGTCTCTAAGACAACCCTTGTTGGTGAGAGAAGAGAGCAGTTTAATGTCCAAGTAGATCTATTTAAGCTCTCAGGATACAATCTATCTATGGGTCAGATTATGGGCTCACTGAAAGCACTTGCTGCTAATGTTCCAGATGTTAAGGCAGATGTGGCAGATGGATCTATAACTGTATTTGGTATAAGAAATGCGATAGAGAGCGTAGATGATGTCAAAAATGTTATCGTTGCTTCATACATGGGTTCGCCAATATACCTCAAAGATGTAGCTACCGTCACACTAGGCTCTGATATACAAAACAAGCAAGAGGCGCAGTTGAGTAGGTTGATAGATGACAAGTTGAGCAATCCTCAGAGCCAGATCACACTCAATATCTCAAAACTTAAAGGCACTAATGCTGTTACGGTTAGTGAGTCTTTGGTGCAGAGGTTAGATGAGCTAAAAGATGAGTTGTCTGCCAAAGGGGTAGGGTATATATTGACAAGAGATTATGGTGTGCGTGCAGATGAGGCTGTAAATGAGCTAGTGAGTCACCTGCTTATAACTATCATTATTATTGCTATTGTGCTGGTGATAGCACTTGGCTGGAGAGAGTCGCTGATAGTCACCTTTACTGTTCCTGCCATACTTGCAATTACGCTATTTGTAGCCTATTTGACTGATCAGACTATTAACCGTATTACGCTATTTGCTTTTCTGCTCTCGCTTGGACTGCTCGTTGATGCTGCCATCATAGTGATAGAAAATATCCATAGGCATCTACATAGTCACGACGCAATAGATAAGCCTAAAGATGAGATAATGATAGAGGCTACTGATGAGATTGGAGCACCTACTAATGTTGCTACAGTGGCTATTATCCTCACTATGGTGCCTATGGCGTTTGTTGGTGGTATGATGGGTGAATTTATGAAGCCCATACCTTACAATGTACCTGTGGCGCTGTTTGCCTCATTGGCGGTAGCGTATATCTTTACACCATATCTAGCAAATAAGATGCTAAAAAAACCAAAAATGCACCACCATCAACACTCCGCTAAGAGTGATAAGGAGCTATCATGAAGTGGTTAGAGGAGTGGATATATAGTGCTATTGGTTCAAGGTTTAAGAGGTATATGATTATCTTACTGACTCTCTTAGCTCTATTTTTATCTGTATTGATGTTGCCCGCAGAGTTAGTGTTAGCAAAGATGTTGCCAGGTAAGAGTGCAAATACGCTAACCATCTATGTAGATACACCGATCAATAGCTCTATAGCTCAGACAAAAGAGGTGACAAGCTGTATAGTAGATATCTTAAAAAAAGAGTCTCAAATCACAGATATAGAGATATTTTTAGCTCAAGGTGCTCCTCTTGATTATGCAGGACTTGTTAAGGGCTCTACCCTTAAAAGAGGTGAAAATCTTGCAGAGATAGTTGTGAACTTAACCGACAAGCACACCAGAGAAGAGCCATCATATCTTATGAGCGGTAGATTGAGAGATACTATCAATAGTGGTTGCATATCTTTAGTGGATGGGACAAACATTAAGATGATAGAGCAGCCTGCGGGACCACCAACTCTAGCCTCTATCGTTGTAGAGCTGTATGGCGGCTCAATGGAGTCTCAAAGAGCTTTAGCATTAAAGATAGAGCAGATCTTAAAAGATACAGATGGTCTTGTAGATGTTGATGTGATGCAAGATGAGATATATAGACGCTACGAACTTGTTGTCAATCAAGAGAAAATAGCACGCTCAGGTGTCTCAATAGAGCAGCTCAACAACATACTGTATTTGGCGTTTGAAGGCATGAGTATAGCTGTTAAAAACTCTAAGAACTCAGCAGATCAGATACCTATATATCTAGTATTGAGTGATGAGACAAAAGAGCTTAGTGTGGACTCAAAAGATGCGCTAGAGCAGAAGATAGCATCACTTAGACTTATGAACAAGAGTGGGATGATGGTTCCTGTTAGTGAGTTGGTACAGATAGTACAAACCAACAGCAATCCTACTAGATTCTCTAAAAATTTAAAACCTATGACTAATATCATAGCAGAGACTAAGATGGTATCTCAGCTCTATCCGCTTCTTGATGCAAGAGCTGTTATGATTGAGCAGTTTGAGAGTGAATTTGAGGTAAGCAAAGAGGAGGGGATGTCTACTTATATGTTTGATCTTCATCTAGTTGATAAGCAGACTAAAGAGAGTTTTTTAATTAGATGGGATGGGGAGATGAAGGTGACGCTAGATACCTTTAGAGACCTTGGTGGTGCATTTATAGCTGCTCTTGTGCTTATATTTTTACTGCTTGTTATCTACTATAAGAGCTTTGCTATTAGTGCGATTGTTTTAGCCGGTAGTTTTTTATCGATTATAGGTGTTATTGTGGGTCATGCTATAGCAGATCTTTTTACAGCACAGACATTTTTCCTAACTGCTACATCGCTCATAGGCTTTATTGCTCTTATGGGTATAAGCTCAAGAAACTCTCTGTTGCTTATAGATTTTGCCATAGCTCTTATCGATAAAAAGATTCCTAAACAGCGTGCTATTGCTATCGCTACTGCAACTAGAGCTAAGCCGATTATATTAACAGCGGTTGCGATCATATTGGGAAGTGCACTTTTGGCAACTGATCCTGTTTTTGGAGGCTTAGGTGTGGCACTCATCAGCGGAACCATAGCTGCGGTAGCAGTATCACTGATCTTTATACCAGTCTTGATGTACAATACCAAATCTATCTAGCTTAGAGATTCTGCTAAGTGTCTCTATCTCTAGTATAAATTATTGAAGTAGTAGAGAAGAAATATTTTAGGAGATTGTATGGCAAGTTCAACAAAGAGTGAAGGTGTATTTGGTCTATGGAGCGCTGTTTTTTTAGGTATAGGCTCTATGGTTGGCGCTGGTATCTTTGTTGTTATTGGTCAAGCTGGCGCCATTGCGGGCAATCTAGTCATGATATCTTTTTTGGTTGCAGCACTCATAGCACTTCTTTGTGGATATTCACTTAGTAAGTTAGCCATAAGATATCAGAGTCGAGGTGGTATTATTGAGTATCTGGTCCACTCCTATGGCGAAGGTTTTTTCTCTGGTGCACTTGGCATACTCTTTTATATCGCACAGATCATAGCCCTTGCTGCTGTAGTTAAGGCGTTTGGTACTTATGCGGCAACCTATATGGTCTCAACTGAAGAGGTTTTTTATACTAATTTGTTTGCATTTTCTATATTGAGTTTTTTTGTTATCATAAATCTCATTGGAGCTTCATTGGTCGCTAGAGCAGAGTCTATTATAGTTGTTGTTAAACTTATAGCACTACTGATATTTACTATATCGGCAACTTTTTTTATAGATCTATCAAACTTTAATCCATCACAATCTCCAGCTCCTATGAATCTTCTCTACGCTCTTGGATTGACTTTTTTTGCTTTTCAGGGCTTTAGTGTTATTACCAATAGTGTAGAACAGATGAGAGATCCATCAAAAACCATGATGCGTTCTATGATGATCTCAATTCTTTTAGTTGCTATTTTATACATAGCTGTAACAGTTGCAGTTTTTGGCAATCTCACACTAGATCAGATTATAAAAAGTAAAGATTTTGCATTAGCAGAGGCAGCAGAACCCATCTTTGGAGAGCTTGGTTTTAAGATTATGGCAGCAACAGCTCTTTTGGCAACAGCCTCAGCTATTAATGCAACACTATATGCAGTGACACAGATAGGTTACACTCTAGCTAAAGATGGAGATCTACCAAAAATATATAGTAAAAATATCTTCAACAATTCTGAAGGTCTTATTATCTCAGCGCTCCTTATAGTGCCTATGATTTTGTTTTTTGATCTTGGTGAGATCGCCACTCTTGCTTCTATAGTGGTGCTTCTCATACAGGGCTTTACCCATGTCGGACACCTCTTGATCATTAAGGAGACAGGGGCTAGTATCTTCTTAGTGCTTATGGCAGTACTGGGAACATTTGGCGCTGCTGGCTTTGCGATCTATTATAGTGCCAAATCTATGGAGTATTTTTGGGCATATATCATCGGTGCATTTGTGTTAGCAGCTATATTGGAGATAGCTTTAAGACTCTACAATAATAGGTCTATATCTAAGCAAGTTGCATAAGACCTAGCTACAGTTGTGCTAAAAATTCTCCAGTATAGCTTTTTGTCTTTTTGTACTCTTTAGCAACTGCTTCTGGGGTGCCTTCAGCTATAACTCTACCACCTTTAGCGCCACCTTCTGGTCCTAAGTCTATGAGGTAATCCGCATTTTTTACAAGCTCTAAATTGTGCTCTATAACAAGAACTGAGTTCTTAAGATCTACTAGATGTTGAAGTACTTTAGCAAGACGATCAACATCAGCAAAGTGCAGCCCTGTAGTAGGCTCATCTAGTATGTATAGAGTCTTACCTGTATCTTTACGACTTAGCTCTTTTGAGAGCTTGATGCGCTGAGCTTCACCTCCTGAGAGAGTGGTGGCATTTTGTCCTAGTGTTATATATCCTAGCCCTACATCGCTTAGAGTCTGGAGCTTAACTTTAATACGAGGGATCGATTCAAAAAACTTTAACGCTTCATCTACGCTCATCTTGAGTACATCAGCTATGTTTTTGCCTCTATATAGCACCTCTAGTGTCTGCGTATTGTAGCGTGAACCGTGACAGCTATCGCAGTTGACTAGTATGTCTGGTAGAAAGTGCATCTCGATCTTGATCTCACCTTCACCTTGACAGTTTTCACATCTTCCACCTTTGACATTAAAGCTAAATCTAGAGTTGGTGTAGCCTCTTAGTTGTGACTCTTTTGTCTTGGCAAAGAGCGCTCTAAGCTCATCCATCATTCCGGTGTATGTAGCTGGATTTGATCTTGGAGTTCTACCTATTGGGCTTTGATCAAGATAGATCACTTTATCTAGCATCTCAAGACCATCTATGCTCACACCAGCTACTTTGTCTACTTTGCGCGCATTGTTTAGCAACTCTCTTGCAACTGGAAGTAGCGTCTGAAGTATGAGCGAACTTTTGCCGCTACCGCTTACGCCAGTGACACAGACTAGGTTTTGTAGCGGTATCTGCACGCTTAGATTCTCTATGTTGTTGATAGTCACATTGTTGATTTTGATAAAATGCTCTTGAGCTCTATGGCGTTGATAATCTATATCTTTTTTACCTGTCATATAGTCTGCTGTTAGAGTTTTGGAGCGCAGCAGCTGTTTTAGTGTACCGCTAAAGACTATCTCCCCACCATACTTTCCAGCACCTGGACCTATGTCTATAATGTAGTCTGCTGAGCTTATAGTCTCTTTGTCATGCTCTACTACTATGACGGTATTGCCTTTAGCCTGTAGTGATCTTAGTGTACGAATAAGCTTTAATGTATCTCTCTCGTGTAGTCCAATGCTTGGCTCATCTAGCACATACATCACTCCAGTAAGCCCACTACCTATCTGTGAAGCTATACGGATGCGTTGTGCCTCTCCGCCACTTATGCTTCTAGCATCACGACTAAGGGTTAGGTAGCCAAGACCTACATCTTGCAAAAAGAAGAGTCTCTCTCTAATCTCTTGTAGTATAGGTGCTGCTATAAGACTCTCTTGCTCGTTTAATTTGGCAAAAGTTTGAGTATCTTGAAACCATAGATTTGTATTTTCAATGCTAGAGCTTATGAGTTCTCCGATATTTTTACCACATACATCAACTGCTAGACTCTCTTTGCGTAGTCTGTGTGAGCCACATACATCACAACTTTTTTCGCTCATAAAGTCTGCTAAATCTTTCTCATTTTTATACATATCATACGCTATGCGTACCACTCCAGGCCAAACTCTTTTGATGGGGTGATTTTTCCACTTAAACTCAACCTCTGTCACGCTGCCATGAAGTATAGCTTTTTTCTGATGCTCTTCTAGTTCTACAAAAGGTATACTAGTGTCTATATCAATAGCTTTGCAAAACCCTTTTAAAAATGTAAAAAAGTAACTTTTGTTAAAACCAAATAGTATCTTGACAGCACCTTTTTCTATGCTTAATTCTTGATTGATAATCTTCTCATGGTCTAGCGTGTAGCGAATACCCAGTCCATCACACTCACTACAAGCACCTTTAGGGGAGTTAAACGAGAAGCTAAGTGGCTCTAGCGCATCAAAACTTACTTTGCAGTCAAAGCATGCATTATGTTCACTGTAGTGAAGGTGTTGCTCTTTTATATCAAGCTCATCATGGTTTAGTATCTCTATCTCTAGTTCGCCATAGCTCTCTTTTAGAGCTCTCTCAACATCTAGCGCTATACGCTCTTTGCTTGAATCTTTCAATACTACTCTGTCTACTATAACTTTAATAGTATGTTTTTTGCTCTTGCTAAGCTCAAACTCCTCATCAAGACGGACAACAACACCATCAATCATGGCACGCACAAACCCTCTGTGTCGGAGTGACTCTAACATGTCTGTGAATGTACCTTTTTTTTCACGAACAAGTGGCGCTAAGATTATCAGTTTTGCACCTACTGGTAGTTTAAGAACTTGATCTATGATGTCAGAGGCGCTCATTTTAGAGATCTTTTTTGAACATAAGTGACAGTGCTGTATGCCTATGCGTGCATATAGAAGCCTAAAGTAGTCATATATCTCCGTGATAGTTCCTACAGTTGAGCGTGGATTTTTTGATGTTGTCTTCTGGTCAATCGCTATAGCTGGTGTAAGACCCTCTATCTTCTCTACATCTGGTTTGCCAATACGGTCTAAAAACTGCCTAGCATAGCTAGATAGAGATTCGATATATCGACGCTGCCCCTCTGCATAGAGCGTATCAAATGCTAGTGTAGACTTACCAGATCCGCTAAGTCCTGTGCAGACAATAAGCTTATTTTTTGGTATCTCTAGGGAGATATTTTTAAGATTGTGCTCTTTTGCACCTTTGATGATGATCTTATCCATTTGTAACCACTCTGTATATGAAATATGTTATAACAACTATGTAAAACAGTATAAGGTATAGCCTGTGTTGTCTACTGCTAGTAGTCTCTAAAAGTCGTATGCCACCATAGACACCAACTGCTGCTGCCAAAGCAACTATGATAGCACTTTGGTAATCTATGTGAGCATGAAAACTCATACTGATGAGCCCAGATATAGATGCTACCATAACAAAAAATAGACCAATAGGTATAGCTTTTTTGATATCAACACCAAAAAAACCGACCAATATAGGTACTAGTAGTATAGAGCCACCAACACCTATGGAGATACTTGCTACTCCAAGAAGTAGACCAACTGCAAATAGTATAGCGGGGTTTATAGCATAGGAGGGCTTAACATTAACCTGTGTTGTGTTGATTAACATACGCCATAATGCAAAGATTAAAAATCCTATAAAAGCGTACTCAAGTGTAGCTGGTGAGAGCATCTTTACAAGCGTGCCACTACATAGTGCACCAGTTGCTCCACCAATAGAGACCGGTATAGCAATACGCAGATAGATACCTGTGCGTTTATGGTTTAGGTATGTGCCAAAAGATGAGCTAAGAGCCATCTGTGCTACACTGATACCAATAGCACTTTTTATATCAAAACCCAACATTAGAAGTGCTGGCACAAGTACTGCACCACCACCAATGCCAAAAAAGCCAGAAAAAATACCCGCTATAAGACCAAGTAGAAGTAGCTCTATAGGACTACTTTATGTTCGATAGATATATGGCTATAGCCTCTAAATCAGCATCACTTAGCCCAACAACATTGCCCTTCATAACCATACCCATGCCCGAGACATTGCGTGTACCATCTTTGTAGGCATTTAGTGATGATATGAGAGTCTGCTTATCTTGAGATGCAATAATAGCAGATTTATTTAATGCTTTCTTTTTACCATCTTTACCATGGCATCCAACACACTTCTTATATGCATCTGGCATATCATTAGAGTCGGTTTTTTCAGCTGTAGCTGTAGATGTTCTAGCTTTAGCATTACCTTGAGTATCTGTTGATATCAGTTTATCTGCTGTATCTTCTACGCTATCTTTGATCGATGTAGCTGTATTTACAATCTGCTCTTTTGCATCTTTTGCTGTATCAACTACTTTTTCTTGAACTAGCTCACTAGCATTAACAACCTCTTCTTTAGCTTCTTGTAACTTAGAGACCGCTTTGTCTCCTAGCTCTTCAGTAGTCTGTTGAACACTTTTAGTAACCTCTTGAATGCCATCGGTGATACTAGATGTATCAGTACCTTCTTGCATTTTCGACCCAACTGCACTCTGTTGTTGAGAAACTACCTCTGTTTTAGTTGCTGCAGACTCTTGTGAGTTGTCACTACATGCCGACAAAAATAGTGTAGCTGCTGCTACTGTAGATATCAATATAGATCTTTTCATGTTACCACCTTGATTTAAAGTTGCGTATTATACTATCTATTTCATAAAAGTTAGATTGGTGAATTTAGAGCTGATGTGAGCCATCTGTCCAGTATGATCTTAGCTGCTAGTGAGTCAACTCTGCCATCACGAATAGCTCTCATCTTTCCCTTGAATAACTCTTCTGCTTCTATAGAGCTCTCATTTTCATCTTGATATATCACTTTGGCATCAAAGTTTACAAGTGTTAAAAAGTGCGTTATTCTGCGTCTCATAACCTCTTCGCTATCACCTCCCATAGGTACTCCTATGACAATGGTCTTAATCTCCCAATACTCTAATATTTTCCTAAGCTCTGCTGCTGCTTGGTTGCGATTTTTACGCTCTATGGCAGGTAGTGGGGTGGTAAATGAGCCATCTGCACTATAGGCTAAGCCGATTCTCTTTAGACCAAGATCTATAGCTATGATTTTATCCATAATTATCTATTTACCAAGACAGAAGTTGCTAAACATCTTGTCTAACATCTCATCATTATCAAATTGTTTAGTAATAGACGACATGGCTTCAATTGCTGCGTGTATATGAAAAGAGAATAGTTCAAGTTCACCATGCTCAAGCTGTTTTTGAGCAAGATCTATCTCGTCTGTAGCTTTTTGCATAGCACTTACTTGTCGTAGTGAGACAAGCATTGTCTCATCTGAGCAGGTCTGATCATCTAGTATCTGCTCTAATTTATCAATAAGAGCAGATATGTTATGTTTGCAGCTAATGTTTAAGAAGTTGCTATTTTGATCTAGATCTGTCTGTTTAGCTAGATCACTTTTGTTTAAAACTTTGATAGTTATAGTCTCATCTAAGCTCTTTAAAAATTCAATAATCTCTTTGTCGTTATCATCAGTAGGTGAGGATGCATCAAATAGAGCTATGATGATATCTGACTCCCTTGCAGACTCTATGGAGCGCTGTATGCCAATAGACTCTATCTCATCACTACTGTCTCTAATACCTGCTGTATCTATGATGCGTACAAGATACCCTTTTATATACAGCTCCTCCTCTATAGTGTCTCTTGTAGTGCCAGCAACCGTAGATACAATGGCACGATTGTAGTCTAGAAGAGCATTTAAGAGAGAGCTTTTACCCACATTGGGCTTGCCTATGATACTGACTTTGAAACCATTCATCACACCTTCACGCCGCTTACTGCTCTGCACCGTTTTTTGTAGATGCTGCTGTAGTGTAGATAGGCGTTTGGACATTTGAGCTACAATATCTAAGGGCAGATCCTCCTCTGCATAGTCTATGTTGACTTCTGAGTAGGCTAGAAGTTCTAGTAGTTGATCTTTGCTGCTGTTGACAAAGTTACCTAAGGAGCCTTTGAGTTGACGCACCAAAACTTTGGCAGCGTTTTCGCTTTTTGCATTTATGAGGTTAGCAATTGATTCTGCTTGTGATAGATCGATGCGATTTAGTAAGTATGCACGCTTAGTGAACTCACCAGCTGTTGCAAGTCTTGCACCAAGATCAAGAACTCTTGAGACTACAGATCTAGCAACAATAACTCCACCATGGCACTGAAACTCAACAACATCCTCTCCAGTAAAACTATGTGGAGATTTGAAGTAGATAACTATAGCTTCATCAAGCGTAGTGTTATCATCTGCATAAAGAGACAATAGGTGTGCATATCGTGGTTTAAAGGTGTGGTATTGAGTGATCTTTTGGGCTATCTGTAAAGCATCTACTCCGCTAAGGCGTACTATCGCTATAGAGCCTTGTCCAGGCGCCGTAGCAATAGCAACAATACTATCTCTCATATTAGTGAGTGTGGTAGTCGTTTATGATAATATATTTCTCACCATCTCTAGTAGAGCGTACAGCAACATATTTATCATAATACCTCTCTCTTAGTCTTCGTAACGCAATCTGCACTAAGACGCCGTCCAATATTTTTGTTTGAGCTGAACCATCGTTGTCTACAGAGTCATAAACACTCTCTAAGTACCGCTCTATAGACTCCTCTTGGTTTTGTAAAAACTCTGCTATCTCTAGCCTGATCTGTACTTGGTATGTGCTGTTTATCCAGTTGAAAAGTATATATGACATAGCTTTATAGCGATACCCCTCCTTACCAATAAGGAGCGCAACATCATCACCATTAAACTTAATGAGTAGAG
Source organism: Helicobacteraceae bacterium (assembly GCA_027066325.1). Taxonomy (GTDB): domain Bacteria; phylum Campylobacterota; class Campylobacteria; order Campylobacterales; family Sulfurimonadaceae; genus Thiomicrolovo. The sequence goes on from JAMONY010000011.1 coordinate 102,909, forward strand.
TATTGTTATCATAAACATCAACTTCTATCTCATCTATCTTGTAGCAGAGCTTTAAAAATAGCTCATTGATCTGTGTTTTAACTTCTGATGCTATTTGGTATATGCTCTCATCATACTGCACAGGTTCATCATATTCGCCATCATCATATTTGTCATCATCTTCAAGATCATCTAGCGCATAGTCTGTTTTATCTTCTTTCTCTCTTGTCTCTTGTATCTCATGACGCTCTTTTACAACGATAATGGCATTTTTTGAAAATAGACCAAAAATCCCTTTTGTAGGCTGTTGTGTTATGACAATATCTAGCGCTGTGATCGATACCTTAAACTCATTGGCGGCAATTATATACGCCTCTTCAAGCGTAGATGCTTCTATCTTTTTCACTACTTATCCTTTTTAGATAGCTCTTGTGTAGCTTCTGCAACTTTAAGTTTTGCTGCTCCATGCTGCTTGTTGACAACAAACTGTTGTGCAATTGAGAGCAGGTTGTTTACAAACCAGTACAGAACCAAACCAGCTGGAAATGTTATAAAGAAGAAGGTAAAAATGATAGGAAGATAGCTAAATATCTTCTCTTGAAGTGGATCTGTGAAGTTGTTTGGTGTAATCTTCTGCTGATAGTACATAGATGCACCCATTAAGATTGGTAAGATAAAGTATGGATCCATTCTCGATAGATCGTCTATCCAAAATATCCATGGCGCACCCTGTAGCTCTACAGCATTAAGAAGCACACGATAGACTGCAAAAAATACTGGTATCTGTAGCAACATCGGAAGACATCCGCCAAATGGATTTGCACCATGTTTTCGATATAGCTCCATAGTAGCAGCATTCATACGCTGAGGATCACCTTTGTGTTTCTCACGAAGCTCTTTCATTTTTGGCGCTAGATCTTTTAGCTTTGCCATGGAGAGCATGCCTTTTTGTGTGAGAGGGAACAAGACTATGCGTAGTAAGATAACAAGTACTACTATCGACCAGCCCCAGTTTCCAAGTAGATTGTGTAGCCATAGTAGAACTATAAAGAGTGGCTTGGCTGCAAAAGTGAACCAACCAAACTCTATGGCATTTACTAGTTCAGGCTCTATGCTCTTTAGTAGCTCATAATCCTTTGGTCCAACATACCCCTTAAACTCAATAGAGTTGTCAAGTTCAAGATATGCTGCTGGATTATCATCTCTATCACGGTCAATATTGACAATAGTATCACTACCAAAATCATAAAATATAGACGCAAAGTATTGATCAAATGCAGACAATAACACAACATCACGATAGGTAGTTCTACCCTCAACATCACCATCTTCAAAGATATTTGCAACTTCTGCTCTATCGTATGCCATTACACCTTGAAGAGCCATCATCATCTGATTTTTATGCTCCGCATGCTGTCCTACATAGAGAAAGTAGCGTGTAGGCTTAGAGAGTTGTACAGCTACATCATACTGACCATTTGAGTAGAATGTGACTGTTTTAGTAACTGTTAGATCTGGAAGTCTTTGTGTTAAGATAACTTGAGCACTATTTGACTCAGTGAGTGTGATCTTGTCAACATTACTACTATATGCTGTTTTAAGTGCCGCCTCATTCAGTTGGTCATCGGCAAAACGGATATAAAGTGGTTGAGCGCCAGTCTGTGCGATAAGCTCAATTGGCTTGTCGTCAATATAGTACTTTTCATCTTTCAGTATTTTAGAACTTATGCGACCTAGTGTGTCTATCTTAAGTGAAAAGTGCTCTGAGTCGATAGAGCTTAAAATGGTAGCCTCTTTGTTGACTACTCTCTCATCACTCAATATATTGTGACCAGCTTGAGCTACTGATGCACCCTCTGTGTTTTGGTTGGTTGTAGCAAGAGACTGTACAGCAGTAGTGTTGTTTTGCTCTTCTGAGAGTTTTGCTGGCGGAAATATTGCAGTGTAAGCTACAAAAAAGATGATTGATAGTGAAACAGCTAAGATTAGCCTCGTGTTTGCGCTCATATTTTCTAGCACTTTATAAACCTTTATAAGAGAAATTTTTAATCAGATAAAACTCTTTGTTGGAGTCTGGAATCAACCAGTATTTTATCTGATCTATATTTAAATTATGTACTTTTTTTTCTATTTTGGTGACTTTGACATAATCTATCCCGCCACGAAACATCTGATTGCAACTCAATATCCGTACTGTTGAGCGTAAAAATGCATAGATAAGAGAGTTCTGCTCAAACTGCTGCTTGGTGTACTCTGAGCATGTAGGATAGTAGCGACAACTTCCATAGCTTAGGAGTGTAAAAAAACGCTGATACAACCATAGAAGTTTTAAGATTAAAGCTCTTATTTTAAAGCTCCGCTCTTGCTTAAAACTCTCTTAAATGAGCGTTCAAGATCACCCCAGCGTGTAGTTGCGGTACTGCTCTTGGCTACAAAAACATATCCGCCACTCTCTATCTTGTCTACATTCTTTAAAACAAGTGCTCTCATGCGTCTTTTGGCACGATTGCGCATTACTGCATTCCCAACTTTTTTACTAGCTGTGAAGCCTATTGTACTCTCACTTTTGTGAGGTAAAAAAAAAAGAACTAGAGCATCAGAGTGAGCAGAACGACCTTTTTTATAAATCTTTACAAACTCACGATTGCTCTTTAGAGTTAACATAGAGAATCTATACTGATAGTTTTTTACGACCCTTAGATCTTCTTGCGTTTATAATTCTACGACCATTTTTTGTTGCCATGCGTGATCTGAAGCCATGTGTTCTCTTACGAGGTGTATTGTGTGGTTGATATGTTCTTTTCATAACAGAGTATCCTTAGATGGTATTTTAGAGCGCAATTTTAGGCAAATATTGCTTAAAGCAGTGTTAAGAGAAACTATTGAAGGTTTTTTAAGCAAGATTGCTATTTTTTATGATAAAATTCAGAATTGTGTTCATGAAAATAAGTTGCTATAGCCAAATTTTTATCACCCTTGAGATTAGTGTGTTTATGAGAAATATAAGGATATAAATGTTCTACTTACTCCGCTGCACTGCTGTGCTTATGCTTGCCTCATCACCTCTTTTAGCAGAAGATTCAAGCTTATTATCCAATCCTATAGTTATATTTTTAACCCTGCTGTCTATAGTACTTTTTATAGCCGTCCTATTTTTACTAAGTAGAACAAAGCACCAAGCATCAAAAACTAAGCAGTTGGTAGGTGAGTCAAAATTAGAGGCGGAGGAGGCTGGTAGAGCAAAAGATACTTTTTTAGCCAATGTAAGCCATGAGACCAGAACTCCTATGAATGCTATTATAGGTCTTAGTCATATACTTCTACAAGGCAATTTAACCCATAGCCAAAAAACCAATATGTTAAAAATTAAGCGCTCTGCTGAGATGTTGTTGCTGATCACTAACGATATATTAGATTTTTCAAAGATAGAGGCTGGAAAGTTACAGTTTGAAGAGATAGATTTTGATAGTAGTGAGTTTTTTAGCAATATTGCAGATATGGTTAATGTAAATGCTGTTGAGCGAAATTTAGATCTGATTTTTGATATATCTGCAGATATTCCAGAGACTCTTAGAGGGGATCCATTACGCATATCTCAAGTTTTGATCAATCTACTCAATAATGCTATGAAATTTACCAACCATGGTGAAGTGACACTTAAGGTCAGTCTAGATGAAACTAAAGATAAAAATAGCATCTTGTTTGAGGTTATAGATACAGGGATTGGACTAAGTGATGAGCAGATGCAGAAGCTTTTTCAAGCTTTTTCACAAGCTGACAATAGAACAAGTAGAAAGTATGGAGGCACTGGTCTTGGTTTGGCAATATCTAAAGAGCTTGTAGAGATGATGGGTGGACAGTTAAATGTTAAGAGTAAGCTTAGAGAGGGGAGCAATTTCTATTTTAAGATCCCATGCGCTACTGCAAAGCAGAAAAAAAAGATAGAGAATAACCTCACCACAAGACTACTTAGCAATAAAACCATAGTGTTAGCTGAGCAGAGCATTAGCTCTTGTAAAATTTTGACCAATATCTTAGTAAGCCATGGCGCTTTAGTTAAGGTTGCTAACTCTGCTAGTGAGCTTCATCACCTGCTACAGTGGAATGAGTACAACGCTGCTTGTATCGACTCGCGCATAATGGCACAACTTGAGCATCCAGAGATACTCAATCAAAAGTGTGATACTGTTGTATTGCTACAGTATGAGATACTAAACTTGCCAGTCATCAATACAGTGAAGATAGACTCTAAGATCACAAAGCCTTTTATGTATCTATCGGTCATGAGATCTATGATAGAGATTTTTGGGAAAAACATCATACAGCAAGAGATAAAAAAAGATCAAATTACAATAGATGATTTAGCAGCACTAAAAGGGAGTAAGATCCTTTTAGTAGAGGACAACGAAGGTAATAGAATGGTTGTTGAAGGTCTCTTGGAGGGCTCTGGCATCGAAGTCTCACATGCTATCAATGGGCAGCAGGCAGTTGAGGCTGTGTTTGATAAATCAAAACAGTTTGAGCTTGTGCTGATGGATATCAACATGCCTATCATGGATGGATATGCAGCAACATCTATCATAAGAGAGTATCAGAAGTATGATGATATACCAGTCATCGCTATGACTGCAAATATTACTGAGAGTGATATAGAAAAATCAAAAAGTTTTGGTATGCAAGGACATCTAGCGAAGCCAATTGATGTTAATGCATTTTATAAAATTCTTATGCAGTATATCCGACCAAAAATTGAAGAAGTTCGAACTAGACAGGTTAAAAAAGTTGTTGTGACAAGTGTGGATGGCTTTGCACTGCCTGGGGTAGATATCAATGATGGATTGTCGCGTCTTAATGGTAATCTGCAAGCATATCAGAAAATTTTACTTAAGTATGTAGATCTTTTTGAAAATGTCTCTAGTGATCTTGATAGCCTAATTAAGCAGGGTAGATATGATGATGCAAAAGCCTTGGCTCATAATCTAAAGGGTCTTTCGGGCAACATAGGCGCTTTAGAGATGTATGAGTTAGCCAAAGAGGCAGAAGATATTTTTAGTGAAAAGAGCACTGTTACTGCAGATATCATTGCATCGATAGAGGCTGAGATCAAAGAGTTGTGTGGTGCTATCAAGATGAAAGTTAAAGATGTGTCAACACAGAGGGGTAAAGAGGGTAGTTTGAGTATAGAAGAGACTAATGAGTTGCTAAAAAATCTCTATGCAGCAGCTAAGAAGAAGAAGGCTGTAGAGATTAAGAAGATCTGTTTAGAGTTGAGTCGCCATAAATGGTCTTCTAGTATGAAAACCAAGATTGACCATATCATTAAGCAGTCAGCTCTTTATAAGTTTGATAGCGTCTTAAAGGCAATTGAAGATATTACAGTTTCTAAAAAAGGTTAAAGATGAATATGGATTACTCAAAATGCAAGATACTAGTTGTTGATGATAATGTTGCTAATCTAGACATTCTTGTGGAACTGTTAAATGATTATGATGTTCGTGCTGCATTGAGTGGTATATCTGCTCTTGAAAGTGTCCAAGATGAGCTACCAGATCTAATTTTTTTAGATATTGCTATGCCTGACATGGATGGATTTGAAGTCTGTAAAAGATTAAAATCAAATCCAAAAACTGCATCTATACCTATCATATTTCTTAGTGCAAGTTCAGATAGTAAGACAATTGTCAAAGGCTTTGAGCTTGGAGGTGTTGACTATATTGTGAAGCCGTATAATGTAAAAGAGGTGATAGCAAGACTACATACACATCTAAAGCTACAGTATGCCATTAAAAAATTAGATAGATTAGCTTTTACTGATCATCTAACAGGCATCTCTAATCGCAGAAGATTTTTTACAACAGCCTCCAAGTTATTTGTACAGGCAAAAACAAAAGCTATACCTATGCATCTGATGGTGATAGATATCGATAATTTTAAGCAGATTAACGATACTTATGGACATAATGAAGCAGACATGCTACTTAAGCAGTTTGCAAAGCAGATTAGAGATAGATTTAGTAGCAACGCTTTATGCGCAAGACTTGGTGGCGATGAATTTGCTATCTTTGTGCTCAATCTCTCTCAACAGCAGGCTTTAGAGCAGGCAGAGAAGCTGTGTCAAACAAGTGCAAACCTTAGAGTTGGTACAAAAGAGAATATTGAGTTTACGGTAAGTATAGGGCTAGTGGAGGCTGTCTCCTCTATCAAAACCTTAGATGATTTAGTAGCCCAAGCTAACATCAACCTCCAAGAGGCAAAAAGTGTAAAAAATAGAGTCATAGGGTATGTTTAGCTGTACTCTTTAAGAAAGATAACCCTACCAACACTGTAGCCCAATATGACACCTACTGCTAAGGATGGCAGATATAGCGGAAGGTAGAGTAGTGAGTTGTTCTGTAGTGCTAAAAAACCAAAAACTAACATAGCGTATGAGCCTATGCGCCATGGTGAAAAGATGGCTGGTGAAGATAGTGCTACATTTTTGATGGTTTTTCTCTCTTTTTTAAGAGCAATTTTTTGCTCTTTGATAACATCTCTTAACTCTTTTTTCTCATCAATATCTTCACCATATAGATCGTATGGATCATCTATCTTCTCAAATAGATCTTCGCTTACCCCCTCCTTATCGTGAAGCTTGCGTTGCACTAAAGAGTGATAGCTATGCATAGAAGCTAGAGTAACCAATAGCGCACTTATGACAGCAATTTCGATATTGATAAAAGAGTCAAAAGAGTAAAATAGCACCAGTAGAATAAGAAGCTGTGATAAAGAGAGGATCTTAGTAGTGCTTTGAAGCAATATCATCATCCTCATCATCATCAAACTTTAGAGGCTTATGATCTTTGTAGCGCGGATCTTTAGCTAGTTTTTCAAACTCTTTATACTGTCTAGAGTAGGCCTTGTATACATTTAAAAAAGCTGCTGCTATGCCTATGAATACACCAACCCATAGTAGCCACGATATATCAAAAAGTGCTCTAAGCCCTAAGCCCATACCCACACCAATAAGCACTGCAACCACCATTGAGATGCCAAGTGATAGTGACTCTGCGCCTTGAACTATGGGTTTAAATCTTGGATTTTCATCTTTCATTATATGGTTTGAAATACCTCATCTGCTGCTGCAATAGTCTGCTCTATCATCTCATCTGTAGTTTTAGTACATATAAAGCCTGTCTCAAACTGTGAACATGCAAAATAGAACCCACGCTCTAACATGCCAGCATGAAAAGCTGCAAACTGTGCTAGATCAGACTCAGCAGCATCGGAGAAGTTTTTGACACTCTTGTTGTTGAAAAAAAATCCAAACATTGAGCCCCTTACACATGTTTGTAGTGCTATATTGTGCTTAGATGCTGCTTCGCTAAAGCCCTCCATCAACCTCTTAGCGCGTGACTCTAAGATGCTATAGATATGAGCATTTGAGCGTAATTTTTTTACCGCAGTATAACCTGCTGCCATAGCTATAGGGTTACCACTTAGTGTACCTGCTTGATACACTGGTCCCTCTGGTGATAGCTTTGCCATAATCTGCTCTTTTGCACCAAAGGCACCAACAGGCATGCCTCCTCCTATCACTTTTCCAAGTGTGATTATGTCTGGCTCTACTCCAGTAATGCTCTGTGCACCCCTTAGAGTTGCTCTAAAACCGCTCATCACTTCATCAAAAATCAAGAGCGTACCATTTTTGTCGCACAGCTCTCTTAGCTCTACTAAGAACTCTTTATCAGCAGGTACAAGACCCATGTTTCCTGCTATTGGCTCTATAATAACACAGGCTATATCTGTGCTATCTTTAAAGCATTTTTTTACACTATCTATATCGTTGTATGTTGCTAGAAGTGTATGTTTGGTGAAGTCTGCAGGTACACCAGGTGAGCTTGGGTTGCCAAATGTAGCTAAGCCTGAACCAGCCTCTACTAGTAAGGAGTCGCTATGTCCATGGTAGCAACCTGCAAATTTGACTATATCATCTTTGCCTGTAAAGCCACGCGCTAGACGGATTGCACTCATAACAGCTTCAGTACCACTTGAGACAAAGCGTACTTTATCTATGCTATCAAAGATAGATACAATCTCATGTGCTAATTCACTCTCTATAAGTGTTGGAGCACCAAAACTTAGCCCCTTTTTTGCCATCTTGCAGACTGCCTCTTCTATATCTTGATCACAGTGCCCAAAGATAAGTGGTCCCCAGCTCTGTACAAAATCTATGTATCGATTGTCATCTATGTCGATCAGGTATGCACCATCTCCGCTCTTGACAAATATCGGAGTTCCTCCAACACTTTTAAATGCTCTTACTGGAGAGTTTACCCCTCCTGGTATGAGTGCTTGTGCCTGTTTGAATGCCTCTTGTGACTCAGTTATGCTCATGTAGTACCCCAAAATATTTTTCAAGTATTATACCTAAAATTTAAGAACCCATGATACAATTGTCACTAAAATTATGGAGGATTCTTATGAGCAGAGTACTTGTACCAATTGCAACTGGATTTGAAGAGATTGAGGCTGTTAGTATCATTGATGTGTTGCGTCGAGCAGGTATTGAGGTGCTTGTAGCACATGTTGGTAAGAGCGCTAGCGTAACTGGTGCCAACGGCATTGTTATAGAGTGTGATGTAGATTTAGACGATATTGATGAGCGCAAACTTGACATGATTGTATTGCCTGGTGGATGGGGAGGAACTGATATATTGGCAACAGATATTAGAGTGCAGAGTATCATTAAAGCACTTGATGCAGACGGTCGTCTTATAGGCTCTATATGTGCTGCGGCATATGCACTAAGTTGCGCTGGTGTTCTAAAAGATAGATTTACATGTTATCCATCTGCTGAGCTTAAGATTGAGCATAGTGGGTATCTTGGTGACAAGTATCAGGTAGTAGTTGATCAAAATATTATCACATCAAGAGGTCCAGCAACTGCTATCTGTTTTGCTTTACATATAGTAAAACTTCTAGATTCTGATGAGAAATATAGTGCGCTTAGGGCTGGACTATTGGCGGAGTGTTGTGAGGATGCAACCGCATAGATTATCTGTTTGTTGGGGTGTGGTACAATAGCAGAAAATAGGCTTTTAATGAGAAGACTCTTCTGGTCTGTGGCAACTTTGATTTTTATCTTATTGCTACATGTGTGCATGTTTATCTACTTGAGCAGTGTTGATCTGCCTAAACCGAAGATAGTAGAACCTAAGACGAGCAAAAAGATTAGAGTCTCTTTGCTTGAAAATCTAGAAGCATCTAAAGAGGCTCTAGTTAAAAATAGTATTGAGCCTACTCAAAAAAAGAGCCCGCCAATACCCAAAGGTTCTCAACTTAAAACACCCAAGCCGATACAGCAAGAGATACAAAAAGAGGTACAAAAACCTACCACAATACAAAAACCTACACACTCTAAGCCCTCGATAGATAGAGTTGCACATAAAGAGCCAAAAGTAGCCAAAAAAGAGACTCTATTTGATAAATTATCTAAAAAAATAGCGCCAGATCAAGATCAAGAGTCAAAAGTGTATCGCCACTCTAAAATTTCACAAAATATCAAAGATGCATATGGAGAGAAGTTTGCTCTTTTGAGTCTAGGTGAGCAGAAGTATATACTAGACAACCAAGAGATTATGCGTCGTATTACACAGAGCACCTTAGAGCGTGTAGGTAGCGTCAATATACCAAATAATCTAAGAATAAACAGCAGTAATCTCATTGAGTTTTATCTGATGCCAAATGGTGATATAACAGAGATTAAAACTATACAAAAAAGTGGTTTTTTTATCTTAGATGACACTACCATAGAGACTATTAAGTATGCCTATAGCAAGTATCCACGACCTCAACAGAAGACGCTGATACGCTATAGGTTTAACTACTACCTTAGAGGGTATTAGATACTCCAAGAGATCTTATTTGGTGCCAATTTTGTATCCGAATCTGCTGACATTTTGTATTAGATTATGAGTTGTATTTTCTCTGATGCGATGTATAAGAGAGCGTAGAGTTTGAGTTGAAACAGAGTCTTCATCTCCATATAGACTCTGTATAATCTCATCTATCTCAATTGTTCTATTTTTATGTTCACATAGTAGTCTAATGAGCTTGAGTGCTTTTGGTCCCAACGGAACCTCTTTATTGTTTTGGTAGAGCATTTGGGTAGATTTGCTAAAACTGTAATGCTCTATGAGCTCTATGGTATCTGTCTGATTTGGGTGCGATCTATCTAGTCTAGCTGTTGCTAGTTGTAGGGCGGCTAAGATTTCGCTATCTCTATATGGCTTGAGCAGATATGAGAGTGCGCGCGAGCGAACCGCACTATCTATCATCTCTTGTTCACCATATGCGGTAAGAAATATGATAGCTATAGATGGCTCTATCTCATATATTTTAATAGCAGCTTCACTACCTAGCATATACCCTTGTAGCACAATATCCATAAGTATCAGATCAATACCGCCATCTTGCACAGCATCAATAACAGATTTTGCATCTCTAAATAGACCAGCAATTTTGTAGCCCTCAAGTTCAAGTAGGCGTTTTAGATAGTTTGCTGCTATCACCTCATCTTCTACAATCGCTATATTTATCACCTATGAACCTTATTTTAAAGATTTAAACCGTAGCTCATACTTTAGCCCACTACTAAAGTCTATATCTACTGTAGCATTGATCTGTTCAGCACACATCTGTATAAGCATGCTACCAAATCCAGCAACTAGATCTATCTGATCACTACCATTGTCGCTATAGCTTAGTAAAAACTCACCTTGACTCTCAACTAGGCTTAACGATATCGTACTCTTTGTATCTGAAAAGGCGTACTTAATGGAGTTTGTCACAAGTTCATTTATGATCATTCCAAGCTGGATAATTGTCTCAAAACCAAGTTTGATTGGCTCAATGTCTAGTTTAATATCTACTCTATTATTGTAACCATTTTTGGCTTTTAAAATATGCTCAATGACTCTCTTGATGTATCTTTTAAACTCAATATTGTCTATCTCTTCACACTTGTATATAGCCTCATGTATAAGCGCCATGGACTCTAGCCTGAGTCGATTTTGGTCTACAAGGTTATGTACTTCTGCTATATTGCTATCAAATTTCTGTAGACCAAGTATGGCTGAGATGATATTGAGATTATTTTTTACACGATGGTGAATCTCTTGTAAAAGTAGTGTTTTTTGTCTATTTGCAGACTCAAGTTCAAGGTAGAATTTTTCAATAGTAATGTGGTAAAATATACCAAATGCCAGTACAAATCCAGCAGCAATAATATAAGCGCTCATATATTTTGGGTTATGAAGAAGAGGGTGGCTCTCATATGTGATATAGCCGTAGGCAAAGATTAAGATAAGTGTTGCAAAATAGATTCCTACATGTGTAATCACCTTTTTTGTTGGCAGCAATATAAAAGCTACCATGGGGACAAGCAGAGTAAAGATTACACCTATGTCAAAACCGTTTGTAAAAACAAATATAAATATAATAAAAGATGTAAATACAAATAGAAAAGATGAGGCTAGGTTGTAGTTTCTGTATTTTGTATAGTACCAAAACATGTAGCCAACAATCAGTACAGATAAGGCATCAATTACCGCATCTTTATAGTTGCTTATACTAAAGTCTACTACAGCAGCAATGGAAGTTAGTGTTAAAAATGTGATATACAATCCATATAAAAATCTCTCTTTATAGTGAATCTTGGCAAAATTTTTAAACATTTTGTTATTATAGCAGATAACAGAACTGATAAATGATTTTTATGCGCTATAACTATAGAAATATTTTCAATAGTTAAAGGAGTAAGATATGAAGTTAGGTAGATATTTTAAGCAGCTTGGTCTACTTTGTGGTGCCAGTTTGCTTGTGGCATGTGGCGGTAGCTCAGGCTCATCGTCCAGCAACAAAGCACCGGTCATAACAAGTGCCGCAACATTTTCTGTAGCTGAAAATCAGCTTAGTGCTTTTACGATAACAGCAACTGATGAGGATAATGACACCATAGTCTATTCGCTTGAGGGCGGAGCTGATGTTGGCATGTTTAACATAGGCTCATCTACAGGTGTAGTCACCTTTAAGGTTGCGCCAGATTATGAGACAAAATCTAGCTACAGTATTGTGGTGGGTGCGGATGATGGTAGTGATAAGACTACAAAGAGCATAACGGTTAGTATTACGGATGTATTTGAGCCTGCGTTAACCTCGATGCCAGTTATCACTAGCTTGGCAACTGCAACTGTTCCTGAAAATCAGTTTAGTGCAATCACCATAGTAGCCTCTGATTTTTCAAACAGTACAATGATCTACTCTATAGAGCCAGGTGCAGACGCTAGTAGTTTTGATATCAACTCATCTACTGGTGTTGTAACCTTTAAGGTGGCCCCTGATTATGAGACAAAAAGCAGCTACACATTTGTAGCGGCAGCTTATAATGGTTCACTTAAAGGCACTAAAAGCATTACTATAACAGTTAGTGATATTGCTGAAAATAGCGAGGCTGTTATCACAAGTGCTAGCGCTGTAAGTGTTGCAGAGAATCAGACTAGCATCTTGCGTGTCACTGCTACTGACGCAGATGGTGATACGCTCTCTTATCTTATTAGTGGTGGAGTTGATGCTACTTCTGTTGCGATCAACTCATCTACTGGTGTACTTGTTTTTACAGTTGCGCCTGATTATGAGACAAAATCTAGCTACTCTTTGATTGTTGGTGTGAGTGATGGCTCAAGTATTACAACTCAAGAGTTAAATATAACCATCACTGATGTAGCTGAAGGCTCTGCACCCATCATAGCAACGACAAGCACTCAAAATGCAAATGAGAATCAATCAAGAGCATTTGTAGTTGTAGCAACCGATATTGACGCAGATGTTATAACTTACACCATAGAGGGTGGGGCAGATGCCAATAAGTTTGATATCAATGCCTCTTCTGGAGTGGTGACATTTAAAGTAGCTCCTGATTATGAGACAAAGTCTAGTTATGTAGTTATGGTTGGTGCAAAAGATGCTACACACACAACAACCAAAGAGATTACAGTAAGTATCAATAATCTAGATGGTGCCAGTTTGGTTCCACAAACGGCACAGACGACAAGCTATGTAGCAGATGATGATGGTGATTATGAGTCTGGTGTAACTAGAGAGTTTAAAGATAAATCAATCTCTTTATTGGGAGCTTCATTTGGGCATACCCTTATTGATAAGGCGACATCTCTAGAGTGGTTCAATGAGAGCGTGAGTGATGCTAATCATAGTGGTGCTCAATCTTTTTGCGAGAACTCTGTCTTTGCTCTAAAGAGTGACTGGAGACTGCCAACTATAGATGAGTTAAATACTTTGGCTAATCGCAGCAAGAGTAATCCTGTAAGCTTTAGTGAGCTAGATGGCATGAAAAGTTCTGGGTTCTACTGGTCACTAACAGCATATAAAAGAGGTGCTAGCTCAAACATGCACTATATCTATGCGATGAATGGCGGTTTAAGTTTAGCTTGGGGTGATACATTAAATGGTCATGTTCGGTGTGTAAGAGATACTAAAGAGCCGCGCTATGAGCCTCTAAACAGAAGCAATAGTGTTGTGTATGACGCTGTACATGGTCTTGAGTGGAGTGATTATAGCGGATTGATTTTTGTCAATGGTGGAGTTAGACCAAATAGCATCAAAGAGGGGACATTTGCTGAAGCTATAGCTGGATGTGAGAGTCTCTACTCTGCCAATAAAAGAGATTGGAGATTACCAAATATCAATGAACTAGCTACAGCTGTAGATTTTGATAAGAGTAGCGGGTCGATTTTTGATAATGCATTTAGCTTACATAGTAGTGGTGATTATATATCTTCAACTACTTATGAGCAGAGCAACTCTAGTGCTCTTTACATAAACTCAAAGGGGTTTATACTAGCAGGTTCTAAGAGCAGAACCTATAAGTACCGTTGTGTAAGAACAACTGGAGATTAACAAGTAGGCAAGAGCAGGGTTTCTCTCTTGCTTTCTACCACTTAACCTCAGCTGTGATCATATAGTCCGTGTGACTAACTGCATCTTTGCCACTATAGTCTTTATCGTCTAGCGGATCAAAGATGTTGGCATTTGCTATCCATGTGATGTTACTATTTTGTTTATATGATAAACCTACAACAGTATCTAGCGTATCGTATGTTTTGTCATTGAGCTTATCATCCGCGCTCCAGATGCCGTAGCGTCCAAATAGTGCGATTTTTTTACTCTCTCCAACTCTATAGGTAGCATTGATGCTGTATCCACTACCACTTTTTTTAGTTGTATCTTTATCGTTTGATGCACTTAGGTACTGTGCAGATAGTAAAAATCGTGGCTGATTATAGACCGCATGGATACCATAATATGAGTATGTCTTGCCACTATTTAGGCTATTTTTTATGTTGTATTGACCCATGGTTGAGATATCAAAGTAGCTCATCTTTGTAGGTTTGCGTTTTTTGTTACCATTTCCAAGTAGTGCAGCAGTAAGACGGTACTCTAAAGAGACACTCTCACCATCTTCTTTGCCATAGTACCCTTCTCCATTAAAGATACCAATATCGGATGAGAAGTAGGGTGTGCGTGTCTGAAAATTTAGACCAAGGTCAGTTGAGCCTGTAATGTTTCCAGCTCTTTTAGACTCTGTAAAAGTCTTTGAGATAGCACGATAGTGCCAACTACTTTTTTGCTCATAGTCTATCCATGGACGGTGTGCTTGACCTATCTCTACACTTGTGTATGGGAGTATATTATTGAGATACAGATAAGCGTACTTGAGGCGAATAGCCCAAGTGCCGTCTATCTTGCCACTATCTTTAACCTGAAATGAGTCAAGAGTAACTCTCATATATGAGGCTGGATCATCTAGTAGATACGCTTTTACCTGCAGGTAATTTCGTCTAGTTTCAAACTGACCTTTGCTACCTACATCTTGACTTCTGTAAGTGTAGCCCAAGTAGTGTTTGCCTGAGAGCTTAACTTTGCTAGATTTAGCAAATAGCGGTGTGTTACTCTTGCTATCTAAGTTGCCTAGCACTACTCTAGATTTGCCAGGTGTGCTAAAGAGCTCCCCGCTACTCTCATCTACATATATTGTTGCTGCATTTAAGCTAGCAAGTATCGTGCCTGATGTTAGAAGTGATATTGCCAATTTACTCATAAAGTTACTCTCCTGTGGTTTTGTTTGTAGAAGTTTACCAATTTAACATTACAGAATGATTACAGATCAAGTTGCTTGAGTGAAAAAATGATATAATTGTCTATGCGTAAGTTTAAAGATCATCTACACTCACATGTACTATTGTTAGCTGTTGTATTGTTGCTGCTCTCGTCTGTTGTGTCACTGATGCTATATTATCTACTTTTTGGTAGCAAGATAGAGTCTGATAGATTGGTGTTGATTTTTCTTAACACATCACTACTTGTGGGCGCTGTATCTGGATTGTGGTATCTGATCTTTCGTCGTATCGCTTTTGAGGTGAAGCAGGATACAGATGCTATATTGGGATATCTTGAGGATGTGAGCCATAAAAATTATGGAGCAACTATTAGATCTGAGCACTTTTTAGAGTTTTTACAGATCTCTTTAAAGATGAAAAATCTTGTAAAAAAGCTTCAAAAGCGTGATAAACAGCGTCGTAAAGCTGTAGCCAAATTTCGTGTATCTAGCAGGCAAAAGAGTGATATTCTCTCAGCCATATCACATGAGATAAAAAATCCAATCACAGCCATCTTGGGCTATTCTGAAGCTCTTATGGAGGATGGCTTAGATCACGAGAAACAGAAGAGATTTCTTAAAAAGATAGTAAATAACAGTGCAAAAATAACAGCTATTATCGATAAGTTAACCCTACTTAGCAGTCTTGAAGAGGGTAGAAGTGAGCCAAAGCTAGAGAAGTTTAATCTGTATGAGCTCTCCTATCAGATAGCCTTAGATGCTCAAATAAGCAGAAAACAGAGTAGGGTGGAGTTAGATATCCCCGCAGATGTTATGATCAAGAGCGATAAAATTTTGATGCAGATAGTGATCACCAATCTTGTTGAAAATGCCCTAAAGTATTCAGATAAAATGGTATTAGTTCAGTTTAAAGATAGTCATCTAAGTGTTACTGATCAAGGTATAGGCATAGAGAGTTCAAAGCTTAAAAAGATCACAAAAAAGTACTACAGAGTTAAAGCCAATAGTTGGGATAACTCCATGGGTCTTGGTCTTTTTATAGTTACGACTATATTAAAAGAGCTTGGTAGCAGGCTTGATATATCTAGTCACCCTAACGAAGGTTCAAGTTTCTCATTTGAGATAAAGTGATATAATAACAAAAAAATAAAAGAGCAGCTATGCAGATCAAACAGCACCCTATGGGGATGTACCAGACAAATTGTTATATTGTAACGGACAATAAGCAAGATATTATTATAGACCCAGGAGTTGGAGCTACTGAGTGGGTAAAAAGCAACACTACAAATCCTATTGCTATCTTAAATACACATGGACATTTTGACCATATCTGGAGTAATGCTAAACTACAAAAGTTCTATAAAATTCCGCTCTATACGCCAAAGGGTGATGCAAAAATGTTGCAGGCTACAGACTGGATGAGAGATCTGCCTGTGTCATACCCAGATGTGGAAGTAGAGCCTGATGAGAGTTTAGATATCGGTGGTATTGAGGTAAAATTTTTACACTTTCCAGGACACTGTCCTGGATGCTCCGTGATTGAGATAGGTGATTTTTGGTTTAGTGGAGATTTTATATTTAAAGGCAGTATAGGTAGAGTTGATTTTCCATACTCCTCACCAGAAGATATGAGAGATAGTTTAAAGAAATTTGCTAAGATAGAGTACGATAAAAAAGTCTATCCTGGGCATGGCGATAGTACAACTATACGAGCAGAGCAGCGCAATATAGACTACTGGTTAAGAAGTGTATGATGAGCAAGGATAAGGTTCTCATTGGCATGAGTGGAGGTGTAGACTCCACTGTCTCAACACTGCTTTTAAAAGAGATGGGTTATGATGTTGAGGGAGTCTATATGAGACTTCACTCTAAGCCAGGCTATCATGAGATCCATCAGACAAGAGCAGAAAAAGCAGCCAAATTTGCTGGCGTTAAGTTGCATATTCTCAATAAAGAGGAGGAGTTTGCTTCAAAAGTTGTAAAACCGTTTGTCAAAACTTATCAAGATGGACTTACCCCAAATCCATGTGCACTATGTAATCGCAATATGAAATTTGGTGCACTTATAGAGTTAGCTGATGATATAGGAGCTAAGTATTTAGCTACTGGTCACTATATCAAAACAGATGGAGAGTATCTGTATCAAGCAGATGATCAGAGTAAGGATCAGAGCTATTTTCTCTTTTATATAGACCCATCTATTGTGCCACGACTACTATTTCCCTTAGCAACTCGCCATAAAGATGACATAAAGGCATATGCTGCATCTATCAGAGGTCTTGAGTCATATGCTACACAAGCAGAATCAAGTGAGATATGTTTTGTTGAGCATAACTATACAGATACACTTAAAGAGTATATTGATGTAGATATGGAGGGTGAAGTTCTTAATACAGATGGAGTAGTTGTAGGCAAGCATAAGGGCTATATGCACTATACTATAGGTAAGCGCAAAGGCTTTAGTGTACATGGAGCACATGAGCCACATTTTGTACTCAAGATACTACCACAAACCAATCAGATAGTTGTTGCCTCAAGAGATGAGTTAGAGGTTACAAGAGTGGTGCTAGAGAGAGTAAATCTTTTTGATAAAAGAGAAGAGTTTGATGCATATGTTAAGTTGCGATATAGAACAGAAGCGGTACCTTGTCATGTTAAGATAGACGCAGATGGTGCGGTCGTTGAGCTAAAGCAGAGTGTCTTTGGTGTAGCTACTGGACAAGCTGCTGTTTTTTATGATCAAGATAGACTGCTTGGCGGTGGCTGGATAATAGACACAGAGGAGATGAGAGATGATACATAGAAGTTTGATGCTAATAGTAACACTATTTATTTTTACAAGTTGCTATGATACAGCAGCACTGAAAGATCTTGATTGGCTTCAGGTTCAAGCATCGAGTAGTGATGGATCTTATACGGAAGCTATTGATGGTACTGTAGATGAGATCTTGAGTCCATCTGCATACAGCATAGTAAAACTCAAGGGTAGTGATGATTTTTACTATATCGCTATCCCGGCAAAGGATATCAAAGTTGGAGATAGCATCTTTTATGCACCACAAGATAGAGTGGCAGTTGTAACAAAACTTATAAAAAATCAACCATCTACTATTCAGGTATCAGATTGTGACAAAAAACTTGCTAAAAAAATTGAAAACTTATTGCTAAAGCAGCAACATAGTGTACAAAATAGTTTAGACAAGCTTACTAAACAGGTTAGTCAAGTTAGTCAGGTTGGTGGTTATGCGCCGAGGGTTGTTGAGTCTAGCTCTGTTGCTACACAGGTAGATGTGCAAAATGCGGTTAAGTTCTACTCCGTCAAAGAGGTGCTTGAGCAGAGAAAGAGGCTTGATGGTAAGCGTATTATGCTAAAGGGTAAAGTTACAAAAATCTTTAATGGATTTAGCAATAGTAGTTGGGTTCATCTCAAAGATGAGGGCAGCAGAGAGAAAGATAGTCGATTGGTTGCCATAATGGCATCACCTGAGGTTAATATAGGAGATGTGATCTATATATCAGCAGTTGTGCATATAGATCAGAAACTAGGCTTTGGCTTAGATTTTGATGTTGTTTTAAAACGAAGTAGATTTGTACCAGACCCAAACCGTTGAGTAGCTTAGCTATGTAAGCATCTGAACAACTGTGTCAAACTCCAATCTGCTTTTTGGAGTTATGGGCATATCTCTATATCCAAGTGTTACCATTACTGCCACATCAAACTGCTCCGTATCGATATCCAAGATCTCTGCAATCTCTTTTGATGAGTTGAACCCCTCTATAGCACAGCTATCTATACCTATCATTTTAGCACTACTCATTATGTTGGCTAAAGCGATGTAGCACTGCCTCTTTGTCCACTCGTCTATATTTGGTAGAGTGTTTATAAAGTCAATGTATCTTGCATACTCTTTGTCTCGTGCGATAAAGTGCTCTTTTATATAGTTATGTTCAAATAGACTTTTTTTGGTGCGTGATAGTATGGCTATGAGGTCACTAGCTTCAGTAATCTGTTTTTGATCCCAGCAAGATGGTCTTAACTTTTCTCTAAGTTGTTTATCTTTGATAACTAAAAATTTCCAAGGCTCAAGTCCTATGGAGGATGGAGATAGTCTGGCAATCTCTAAGATAAATCTAAGATCTTTATCTGTTATCTTAGACTCTTTTTTGAAGCTTTTACAAGCAAATCTCTCTGTGTGAGCAGATAATATATCTTTATGGGCTATTGTGTTCAATTAGTTCTCCTATTAGTTGAAGTAATGTATGCTCTGCACTTTTAATGTCAGTTCCAAAACAGATTATCCCATCTTTATGTCCATGCATGGCAAATAGTGGGTTATTTAGCGGATTTTGATTGAGATATAGAGCCTTGGTCGCCTCCATCATCTCTATGGAGCCATACTCTATATCTGGAGTACTTAGGTAGTTGCGGTTTAGCATGTATTGCCATAGGGCACTGTTGTGAACATGGATTACAGCATTGATACTGCTGTTGAGACTATATAGCGTATGGTGTGTAAAGCTTTCGCTGCTAGGCTTAGCTATTCCGCTATAACTTAGTGAAAAACTCTCCTCATGACAACTGTTTACAACTGTGTAGTGTGTTCCAGTTAGATGTAGCAGATGACCAGTTTGTGTGGCTGTGATGATAAAGCTAGGCCCATCTACTCTCTGGCTAATATTGCCATATCCTACATTATCTTTACTGCCTATAAGTTTAAGAGCAAAAAGTCTAGCTCTTGCCTCTTCAATGTGGATGTACGCAGAGTGGCTAGGCTCCTTAGAGTGCTCTTTGGTAAAGTTGTACTTGATCACCCCATCAATCATAGCAAATCTTTAAATAAACTTTTGATATCTTCAGCCTTGCATAGACCTCTATCGGTTATAAAAGCTGTGATAAGTCTAGCTGGAGTGATATCAAAACTGTAGTTTAATGCTGGTGATGTCTCTGGGTATATCTGTATGGTCCTGATGATTTTTTGCTTATCTATTCCACTTATAAATCTTAGCTCTTCTGCATCTCTAATCTCTATGGGTATATCATCGCCACTTTGGCTTGCAAAATCAAATGTTGAAGTTGGAAGAGCTATAAAAAATGGTAAATCATTGTCTTTTGCGCTTAGAGCCTTTAAGTAGGTACCAATTTTATTGGCCGTATCTCCATTGAGAGAGACTCTATCAGCACCAACTATGCAGAGGTCAACATCTTTAGACTGCATAAGGTGACCGCCTGTGTTATCAGCTATGATGGTATGATCTATCCCCTCTTGTGCTAGCTCCCATGCGGTGAGGTTAGCTCCTTGGTTGCGAGGGCGCGTCTCATCAACATAGACTTTAACTTTAATGCCACGACGATGAAGCTCATAGATAGGTGCTAATGCTGTTCCATTATCAACAATCGCTAGATATCCAGCATTGCAGTGCGTTAAGATTGAGACCTCTTTTAAACCTCTTGTTTTCATGATGTGTTCAATTTTATCAGCACCATGTTTGCCAATTAGTAGGCTATCGTTAGCATCTTTAGCACAGAGCTCAATGGCACTTTTAAAGATTGTCTCAAGATCAAAGTCTGTATCTAGCACAACTGTTTTTAGCTTATCTACCGCATATGATAGATTGACAGCTGTTGGGCGTGAGTGCTCTATCTTATCGCAGAGTTTTATAAATGTACCAATCTCTCCTTTGGACTCTTTTGCAGCCATGTATACACCAAAAGCTGCTGTGTTACCTATGATGCCAGCACCTCTGATACTCATGTTTGTGATAGCGTTCACACATTGATCTACACTCTTGATAACTATCTCTTCATGTTTAAACGGTAGTGCTCTTTGATCTATCACAACTAGATGATTATCTGCATTTAGCCATAGGGCTCTATATTTCACTGTAACTCCTTAGTAGATCTGTAAGCTCATCTACTGTATAGATCTCATCTACTACCATCACCCTTGCGATACTAAGTGCCATATCTTCAGCTCTCTCTCGCAGGCTGCTTTTGAGATTTCGTATCTCTTCAACACCAGCGATACCAAAAACTCTTCTAGCTATCTTTGCACCAGCAAATCCTATGCTCTGTGTAAAGATATCTCTCATGAATCTGCTTTTAAACTCATCAAGATCCTCTGAAGATAAAAATTTTTCATCTATTAATGCGCTGTTGTGTTGTTGATTCCAGAGGTCTAAAAACTTACTATCAAACTGTTTGTAGATAGCTATGATACTATCTAGAATATACTCTTGATAGTCACTATCGACTCCTCGTACTAACGAAGATATGTACATATTGATCATATTGGCTATGAGTGCACCTAAGTCAAATCCAAAAGGACCCACAAAAGCAAATTCTGGATCTATGATGTAACTACTGTTGTGATCAACCATGATCGATCCAGTGTGTAAATCACCGTGCAGTAGAGCATCACTATGTGTCATAAAGATATATTTTAACTCCAAGATTTTCTGTTTAAATTCCGTATCTTCAAATAGCATCTTAGCTTGAGCCTCTCTTGAAGGGTCTATCTGGTTTGTCTCATGCGCCATAAAAGCAGTTGTAAATACAAAATCTTCAGTTAGCTTACATAATTGAGTATTGGTGTTAAACTTATCCATAAGAGCTCTTTTGTCTTCACTATTGAGATATAAAGATGATGTCTTAAAGAGCGTTGTTGCCAAAAATGTAGTGATTTGATCAGTAAGATTATTGTATCTATGCTGCTTAAACAGACCCTCTCTTAAGATCACACACTCATTGAGATACTCCATTATAACAAGACTCATATCTTCATCACTATGGTAGATTTTTGGAACTAAAGCTGGTGTAAGAGAGTTGTATATTTTAAGTGCTCTTATCTCGTAGCTCATTCGCTCCCTACTAAGCGCATACTCTTTACCTGCACAGCGCAAGTAGGGCACTGCTTGTTTTAATATAAGAGCTCTGTGTGGATCAGCAGAGCTTTTGATGATATAGACAAAATTTAGATTGCCATCACCTATCTCACCTATCTCCAATCTGGCACCATTAAAATAACTCTTAACAGTAGCAATAGTGCTAAGATACTCTTCAATGGTGTCACAACTTAGAATCTTGTAGCTCATATAGCCTCTTTTTTTAAAACATATCATAACAAAAAATAGACTCAAGTTCTATTTTGCCCTCTTTTTAGATCTTAAAAATCATTGTAACATATAGAGCCTATTTTTATTGGCAGATTGGCAGGTCTGTTGGAGAGATACTTCACTCTTATGGTGATCAGATAGGGTAGTGCCACTATAAGTAACACACGGAATAACTGTTTATTATATAGTTGATTTTAAACTAGAGTAAGGAGTATTCAGATATAATCTCTCTTAGAATTTACAATTTTGAGGAAAATGTATGAGTATCCCCATCCACACCTATGATGCCATAATAGTAGGAGCTGGTCTTGCCGGTTGTGCTGCTGCACGCGAACTGACAGAAGCTGGTAAGAGAGTAGCTGTTTTAACCAAGCTTCATCCACTCCGCTCTCACTCAGGAGCCGCTCAAGGCGGTATTAATGCTGCTTTAAGCGAAGAGGATAGCATAGAGCTACATGAGTTTGACACCGTTAAGGGCTCAGATTATCTAGCAGATCAAGATGCTGTTGAGCTTATGTGTCAAAAATCACCAGAGACGATTAGGTGGGCTGAACATATGGGAGCTGTTTTTAGCAGAAACGATGATGGCACTATAGCTCAACGCCCTTTTGGTGGACAGTCTTCACCTAGAGCATGTTTTGCATCGGACCGTACAGGTCTTACGCTACTACAGACTATGTATGAGCAGGCCCTTAGAAGTGGTGTTGAGTTTATAGATGAGTGGTATGTTGCTGATATCATCTATAGTGATGGCAAGATTAGTGGAGTTGTAGCTTACAATATCCGCAACTCTGATCAAGCTATCTATAATGCCAAAGCTGTTATGTTTGCTACTGGTGGCTATGCTAGATGTTTTAAGATTAGCTCAAATGCACACGCAAATACTGGCGATGGTCTCTCTATAGTAGCTAGACATGGACTACCGTTAGAAGATATGGAGTTTGTACAGTTTCACCCATCTGGACTATCTGGTAGCGGCATACTGATCTCAGAAGCTGCGCGTGGTGAGGGCGGCAGGCTGCTAAACTCAGATGGTGAGAGATTTATGGAACGGTATGCACCATCTAAGCTAGAGTTGGCTTCAAGAGATGTTGTATCAAGGGCTATCATTAATGAGATTCGTGAAGGTCGTGGCGTTGGACCTAGAAAAGATGCTGTATATATAGATTTAGTACACCTTGGTAAAGATAAGATCATGGAGCGACTACCTGAGTTGCGTGATCTTGCCATAACCTTCTTGGGTCTAGATATGATCAAAGAGCCTATCTTGATCTCTGCAACTGCTCACTACTCTATGGGTGGTATACCTGTTGATAAAGATGGGCATGTTAGAAAAAATAACTCAGAATTTGTAGAGGGCTTTTATGCTGCTGGTGAGTGTGCTTGTGTAAGTGTGCATGGCGCAAATCGTCTTGGTGCCAACTCAGTTCTTGAGGCACTTTTATTTGGTCGTCATGTTGGTCAAACTATCTCCAATGAAATTGATCAGATTGATCTAAGGGTAGCTTGTGAAGATGATGCGGTAACTATGCAGAGTGAACTAGAAGCAATCTTAAGCTCTGATGGTACAGAGAGTGTACCTAAACTACGCGATCTACTTCAGCAAAGCATGACTGATAATGCTGGTGCTTTTAGAACAAAAGAGCCACTAGCTAAACAGATAGAGATTATTAAAGAGCTCAAAGATAGATTTAACAATATCGCTATTGATGATCACTCAAAAATCTTCAATACAGATCTTCAAGAGGCGATAGAGCTTGGGCACATGTTGGACTACTCACTATTTATTGTTGAGAGCGCTCTTGCTAGAGATGAGAGCAGGGGTGCACACTTTAGAGAAGATTTTGACACCAGAGATGATGAGAAGTTTATGAAGCATACTATGGCTTACATGGACAAGGGTGGTGATATAACACTAGAGTACATGGATGTGGTTGCGGGCAAATTTGAGCCTCAAGAGCGAATTTACTAGGAGAGTATGATGGATAACAGTATAACAACACAAGCAGTTACATTTGATGTCTTTAGGTTTAATAGCGAAACAGACTATCTGCCATACTACAAAAAGTATACACTAGAGGTAACTTCTGAAGAGGTAGTGCTAGATATCTTAAACCGTATCAAGTGGGAACATGATGGATCATTTAGCTACAGAAGAAGCTGTAGACACGGCATATGTGGAGCTTGTGCTATTAAGGTAAATGGCAAAGGTGTACTAGCGTGTAAAGAGCGCATGAGCGATCTTATAGAGCTCTTTGGTACAAGTATGAGCATAGAGCCACTTAGCGAAAAGCGCGCTATCAAAGACATGATAGTTGATAAAGCAGACTTTTGGGACTCTCACGAGAAGGTTAAGCCATATCTTGTTGCACAGATAGATGAGAGCCCAGAGAGTGAAAACCTTGTCTCTGTTGAGGAGCATGAGGCTCTTTTAGAGGCAGATCTATGTATACAGTGTGGTCTATGTCACTATAGTTGCCCATCTGTTGAGATAAATGATGACTACTTCGGTCCCGCTGCTTTTGTTGCTGCATATAGATTTAATGCAGATGTGAGAGATAGTGCCACAGTAGATAGACTAGAGCAGATCAATGCTCCTGCGCAAGGTGTTTGGGACTGTGTAAAGTGTTTTGAGTGTCAAGAGGTCTGTCCGAAAGACATTAACCCTATTGAGAAGATTACAAAGCTACACAACATGGTATTTAGTGAGTTTGTAGCGCTAGATAATGTCGCCACTAGACACGCTGTAGGTTTTGCTAGCTCGATACGCAAACATGGTATGCTTGATGAGGGTGAGTTGGTACGCTACTCTGAGGGTACTATTCCTATGATATTAAAACATGGTGTGGTTGGTTTAAAGATGCTTAAAAAAGGCAAAGTGGTACCTCCGTGGAAGATGCCAAAATCAGATAAGCTAGATGAGATACAAGCTTTAGTTAGATCATCATCTACAGCAGAGTTTTAAGGATAACTAAATGCAAGATAAATTAACATATGCACTATTTACTGGCTGTACAGCTAAACAGAGTACGCCTGAGCAACTAAAATCAACATATGCGGTGGCATCTAAGCTAGGTATTGAGCTGATTGAGTTAAGTGAAGCTAGCTGTTGTGGAGCTTCTCATCTTCAAGATTATGATGACTTTCTCTCACTTGTGCTTAATGCACGCAATATCTGCTACGCAGAGTCCAGAGGTTTGACAATGGTTACTATATGTAATACTTGTCAACTAAATACCGCTATGACAAAACAGAGGTTAGATAGTGATGAGAAGCTAAAAGCTAGAGTTAATGAGAAGTTAGCAGAAGTTGGGCTAGAGTATAAGGGTAGCTCACAAATCACACACTTTTTATATGCCATTATAGATGATTTTGGACTTGACAAGATAGCTAGTATGGTAAAAACTCCACTAAGTCAGTTCAATATAGCACCATTTTATGGTTGTCACAATATCCGTCCATCTGAGTTGCAAAATAGCTCACATCGCACCAAGGAGAATCCATATAAACCAACATCACTAGATGAGCTTATAGTAGCTTGTGGTGGAGTAAATGTGGACTATGAACAGAAAAATAAGTGTTGTGGATTTCATGCAGAACTTCAAGCACCACATACTGCTGCAGTACTTACTGGTAATGCTATGGCTGGAGCCATAGATGCTAATGCAGACTGGATGGTTACACCATGTCCACTCTGTCACCTTAAGCTAGATACACAGTATGGACATGCAGGAGAAGCTGTAGGTAGAGAGGTTAAGATGCCTGTTCTTCACATGCAACAGATGGTAGGGCTTGCTCTTGGTTGTACTCCTCAAGAGCTAGGTTTTGAGCACCATCTTAGTGAGGTAGATTTTATAGATGCAGTCAACTAACAATACTTCAATGAGCCCAAAGGCTCTAAAAAAGATGATGAAAAAGCTTCAAGATGAGATGTCGACATCTGTATTGCAGCTATTACAAAGCTCACCAGAACCACTAGATTTAACACAGATTATTGAGCTATATCCAGATAATGAACGCAGGCGTTCTTGTCAAAGTTTAGATGAGCTGAAAAGATATATATCTATAGGTCTTGGTAAGCTTATAGAGGATAAGAAAGTAACAGAACTTCCACAAAGTAGTGATGGTAGATTCCTACTAAAGGCTGCTGTTTAGCCTGATAAGAGAGCAGGGCTCTTTGGCTATTTTATCTATTGTTGAGTTGAAAAGTCAATACATGAGGTCTTTGAATAAAAAAGAAATATAGCAGATATATAAGTGCTCCTACAACATAGAGTCCTACACCTATTGCAAAAATAGGCATGCTAAATATCTTTCTCTCACCTATGATTTCTGTTTTTGTTTTATGGGTGATAGTGTATCTATTGTTTTGAAGCATTGCCTCGTATCGCTCCAGTTTTTGCTGATCTGTTAAATCTTTATCTGCTCTTAGCTCATCTTCAAATTTTGTAAATGTATCAAAATAGCGTCTTTTAATTTTAGGTTCTACAAAAAGATAGAAATAGATAGCTATAGGTAGTAGAAATATCAGAATAATAGTGCCCATACAACTACTCTCTTTGAGCCAATATCGATAGTGCGGCGCTATATCCACTAGCCCAGCACCAAGCAAAGTTGTAGCCTCCACGATCTCCTACTACATCGATACCTTCACCTATAAAATATAGCCGTTTTACTATGGTTGACTCCATTGTGTGAGAGTTAATCTGCTCTGTAGACACCCCTCCACTTGCTGCTTCTGCATGTCTAAAGCCGTGAGTGTCTATGATTTGTAGCTCTATGGACTTAATCTTGTGTGCTAACTTGGTTAGTAGCTTACGGTCTACTGCTTTAGGCTCTATGTCTTGCAAGAGTAGAGGAGATAGTTTTTTTGGCAATACGCTCTGTATCAACTCATCTACTCTAAGATTTGGCATAGCTTTATGTAGATTGTTTAGTATGCTTACTATCTGTTGTTGCTCTAAATTTGGCAGTAGATCAATCTTTACTTTTACCACCTTGTGCTCTTTTAGTGCTATGGCTGCTCTAGTTGAGAGATCAAGCGTTGTAAGTCCTGAGATGCCATATTTGGTAAAGAGTAGGTCACCTCTGGCTCTTTGGATAGCGCTACTATCTACAACCAGATCCACTAAAGCATCAATTTTAACCCCACTCATCTTAAGAGGATTTGGAAAGGATGTGTGTAGTCCTACTAGAGCCGGAGCTGGTGCAATGGTTGTATGGTTTAGTGATTTGGCAAATATCATTGTGCTATCTGAGCCACCAAGCTGTGGCGCAGCACTCAATCCTGTTGCTATGATAAGATATGAGGCATTTGTAGAGTGAGTATCAAGCAGTATTTTAAAGTGATTTTGCTCTTTTTTTATCTGTAACACTTTGTGTTTAAATAGTATCTTAACACCCAGATGAAGTGCATATCTTACAAGAGCGTCTCTCACATATCTAGCCTCAAGGTTTAAAGGGTAACACTTTGCATCATCTCTTATCTGTAGAGGAATTGCAGCTCTCATGCAGAACTTCTGAAATTTTTTAAAACTCATCATAGATAGTGCAGGTTTAACAAAACTACTATGAGAACTCACATAATTATCTGCATGGATCTCTACATTGGTGATGTTGCATTTTCCGTTGCCTGATGCTACTATCTTTTTAGCAGCCTCGTCTTGAGCCTCGTATATGCTAACATCAAGCTCTCTATGCTCTCTAAGAGTGATGGCAGCCATAAGACCGGCTGCACCTGCTCCTATGATAGCAATGTTCATTTTAGTTTGCTGGAAATATAGCAGAGCCTAGGCGGATCATATTTGAGCCACACTCTATAGCTAGCTCATAATCACTGCTCATCCCCATAGAGCAGATGGTTGCGCCATCTAGTGAGTCAAAAACTGCTCTTGTTGACTCAAAGCTTTTTCTAATCAGTAACTTATCATCTGTATGAGCACCAATACTCATAACACCCTTTAGTTTAATATTTTCACACTGTGAGCTTATCTGCTGATATATATCGTAAGCTCTATCTAACTCTACGCCACTTTTACTACTCTCATCTGCACTATTGATCTGAAGTAGGGCATTGAGAGTTTGATTTTTGACCCTAAGCCTCTTGTCTATAGCTAGTGCTAACTCAAGAGAGCTTAGTGAGTGCATCAGGTAAGGTTTTAGATCTATAAGAGCGTTGATCTTATTGCTCTGTAAGTTTCCAATAAAGTGCCACTCAAGAGGTAGTTTTTGCAATGTTTGTGATTTTTGTGCTAGCTCTTGCACTCTGCTCTCACCAAAAGTTCTTTGACCTATGTTGTACAGAGACTCTACCTGCTTACACCCAACATACTTACTAACTGCTACTATGCGCACTATATGTTGCGCATCAAAGAGTTTTCTTGCACTCTCAATCTTCTCATATATCTTATCTACATGTATCTTGTACTCTATAGTATTCATTGTATCAACCTATTGATGTCGTTATATAGCCCTAAGCTCATAAGAGCCAGAAGCATAACCCAACCAGCTATGGTTAGTTTAACAAAAACTGCTTCACTTGGAGCTTTTTTAGTTATAAGCTCATAGATGTTAAACATGATATGTCCACCATCAAGAGCAGGTATAGGGAGTAGATTGAGTACTCCTAAATTTACACTTATAAGGGCGGCAAAAAATAGTATTGCCATCCACCCTTGTGATGAAGCATCAGATGTGATCTTCACTATACTTACTACTCCACCAAGCTCAGAGGCAGGTACTGCGCCGCTAAGTAGCTTCTGTACACTCAAAAAAATGAGCTTTGATGCCTCGTAAGTCTGCTCAGATGCGTAAACTACAGACTCACTAAGGCTTAGATTTTGAGTATGTATCTTGCCTGCTGAACTGATCCCGATCATAGGGCGTTGTATCTTCTCTTTAAAGATATTGGTTGTCTCTTTAAGAGTTGGTGTTAGAGATATCTGTTCTATATATCCATCGCGCTCTATCTGTAAAAATATAGGCTTTTGCGTTGATGAGATCAGCTCTGCCATCTCCTTCCAAGTCTCTATTGTAATGGTATCAATGCTAAGTATACGATCACCACTCTTAAGTCCAGCTTTTGCAGCAGGTGAATCTGCTACAACCTCACCAATAATAGGTGTGATAGCAGGAGGTGATCCAAGAGCAATAGCAAAATAGAGCATAAAGGCTAGTATGAAGTTGGCAGCTGGACCAGCTAGTAGTATAGCTATGCGTTGAAGCGGTGTTTTGCTATTGTAGCTATCATCATCACTGCTTCTAGCACTTGGATCAAGATCCTCTTGACCCTTCATCTTAACATACCCACCAAGCGGAATAGCAGCTATGCGCCAATCGGTACCAAACATCTTAAAAGAGAAGAGTTTTTTACCAAATCCTATGCTAAAAACCTCTACAAAAACGCCCATGTATCTAGCCATAGCGTAGTGACCTAGTTCATGAAAAAAGATCAGAGCCGATAGAACAAGAAGGGCAATTATCCAACTCATAAAGATACCCTTTTATACTCTTTTGTAAATGCAAAAATGTACTCAAATGCAGAGTAGAGGGTAATAGCAACAGCGATCCATAAAAGCACCTCACCACCACTCCAGTGCATAAGTAAAAATCCAATAGCGATCATCTGAACTACAGTTTTTACCTTACCTGCCATAGATGCTGCTATGTCCATGCCTTCACTAACCGCTACTGTACGCAATCCAGTGATAAATAGCTCACGAACCAAGATGATGTATATTGCCCATATGTAGTCACTATTGCTAATCATCAGACCTAAAAAAGCGGCGATAACCAACATCTTGTCAGCAAGTGGATCTAGTATCTTTCCAAGTGTTGTGATCTGATCTAGCTCTCTAGCGATATAGCCATCAAAGAAGTCTGTTGTGCTAGCTATGACAAACAGAAGTGCAGCACTGTAGTAGCTCCAGCTTATATGCATGCCAGCATCGGTAAATAGCTCTGGCGTTATGATCACATAGAGCATTATGGGCGCTATAATGATGCGTGATAGTGCTAAGAGATTTGGTATATTAAACATCTATTGACTATCTAAATGTGGTACCACCGTCAACAACGATGGTCTGTCCTGTAATCCAGCCAGCTTCAGGCGTACATAAAAAGTAGACTGAACCTGCTATATCTTCAGGTGAGCCCATGCGATCTAAGGCAGAGCGTTTTATGGTCTCTGCTTTTACCTCTTCGTAGTTGGTAAATGCTTTAAGTGCATCTGTATCTATAGGTCCACCTGAGACTGCATTAACACGAATGCCCATCTCACCCAACTCAACAGCAGCGTAGCGACTCATAGCTTCTACTGCTGCTTTATTGGTGCCGTGACCCGCATAGTTATCTATGTAGATTAAGTTACCAGTACTAGACATGGTTACTATACTGCCACCTCCAACTTTCTGCATCCGCTTTGCCGCCTCTTGTGAGCCTAGAACAAAAGCATTAACTGTTGCTGTATAGATATTGTTTAGTCCGCGTGGCTTAAGGCGCATAAATTTACCATATCCTCCAACTACTGGTCGCCCATAGATCATGGCATTTGAGACAAAAAAATCGACTCTACTAAAGTCTTTGTCTATCGCTTCAAAGAGAGGCTTAAACTCAGTAGGTTCTAAGATATTTAGAGGATATGCTCTAGCTTTTATGCCATACTCACTCTCCCAACTCTTAACAAGCTCATCCGCAACAGCACTATTTGAGTTGTATGTAAATGCTATATCAACACCATTTTGAGCAAACTTCTCTGCTATAGCCTTTCCTATCCCTTTTGTTGCGCCTGTTATAACTAAAGTTTTTTTTCTCATCTAAGCTCCTCTTATGGTGTAATTTTTCATAACTTGCTCTAGCATTTTCATATTTGCACTGCTTGGCGCTACTAATGGTAGTCTATACTCAAGTGTATCTATAAGACCAGCTATGTACATAGCTGCCTTAATGGGTATGGGGTTTGATTCACAAAATAGTGCGCTATTGATAGGGTAGAGTCTATTGCTTAGCTCTCTAGCACGCATGAAGTCCTCATTTAGGGCACTATGAACTAACTCTGATTTCATGTCTGGTAGAAGGTTTGCAGTGACTGATGTAACTCCTGCACCTCCTGATGCTAAGATTGGAAAGTCTATGGCATCATCTCCGCTAAGTACCACTAGATCTGGTCGCTGTGAAAGTAGCTCTATAACTCTATCTAAGCTGCCTGTTGCCTCTTTGATACCATATATGTTCTCTACATCATCAAAAAGTCTTATAACTGTATCTGCCTCTATATCAACCCCAGTTCTTCCAGGAACATTATATAACATAAATGGCAGTTCGCTAACAGCGTTTGCTATGGCTTTGTAGTGCTGATAGAGACCCTCTTGTGATGGTTTATTGTAGTATGGACTCACTGAGAAGATAGCATCAACACCACATTTTTGTGCATGTGATGCTATATCTATCGCCTCTAGTGTTGAGTTGCTGCCACTACCTGCTAGAACTTTGGTATCACTTTTAGAGCAGACCTCTACGGCTATCTCAATACAGCGCTTATGCTCATCATGGGTCAAAGTTGCGCTCTCTCCTGTTGTGCCAACTGGACATACTGCGTCAATGCCGCACTCTATCTGTCTACTTATCAGTTTAGCATAAGTTGACTCATCTAACTTACCATCTTTAAATGGTGTAATAAGAGCAGTTGTTGCTCCACTGACCTGTATCATTGTGACCCCTTTTTTAGTATAATAGTTGTTGAGTTTTTAGCTTGAAAATATCTTTGTGCTACCTCTTGTAAGAGCTTTGGTGTCAGCTCTTTGATACTCTGCTCATAACTCATAAGAGGCTCTATGTCACCCCTTACAATGTAGCTTCCAAATAGATTTGCTACACTACTTGAGTCTTGCAAAGAGTAGATAAAGTCCGCTTTTGTATTGATCTTTATCTTCTCGATCTCCTCTTGGCTAACAGTTGATGCAACTAGTAGATCTATCTGTTCTAATAGCTCTTTTTCTACAGTAGTAGCATTTATATCTGGATTGCAAGATGCTAAAAATATAAATAGCCCTGGATCGATATTTTCCATATTGTAGGCGTAGATCTGATTGACTAAGCGTTTTTTGTTGACTAAAGAGCTATAGAGTCTACTACTTTTTCCAGAACTAAGCAGCTGTGATATAGCAGATAGCGCCACCTGATCTTTATCTTTAAAGTCTGGTATATGGTAGGCTATAGCTACAATTTCTACTTCACTATCACGCTCTATAATAATGCGTTTTGCACCATCTTGTAAAGGCTCTTTTAGTTTTACCTGTGGGATATCAGAGCTATTTGTAATAGATCCAAACTCCTCTGATGCTACTTTGAAGAGATCTGAGGGGTCAATATCTCCAGCTACAACTAAAGTGGCATTTTGTGGCTGATAATAGAGAGAGTGGAACTTCTCTATATCTTCTAGCTCCCAAGTTAAGATATCGTTCATAAACCCTATAGGTGTCCAGTGGTATGAGTGATATATGTATGCGTTGTTAAAAAGCCTAAAATAGAGGTAGCCAAGTGGGTTATTGTCTGTTCGCCAACGACGCTCTTCAGCAACAACATCCCTCTCACTTAAAAACTCATCCTCTTTTAGTCTCAGGTTTTGCATCAGTTCTGCAAATAGAGAGAGGGAGTCTTTTAGGTGTTCACTACTACTCTTGATAAAGTAGTTGGTAAAATCAAAACCTGTTGAGGCGTTGTTTACACCACCTATGCTCTTGACTTTAGTATCAAACTCACCAGCTTTTAAATTTTTGGTAGATTTAAAGTTCATATGCTCCAACATGTGTGCTATGCCACTTTTGCCCATCACCTCGTTACGACTTCCAACTCTGTAGAAGATGTTAGTTGAGATCACTCCGCTACCCTTGTTTATGGGTATAGCTACCACCTGCATGCCGTTTTTGAGTTCTTTGCTCTCATATGTTGGTAGTGAATTTGCCATCAATACTCCAGTTGTAAAGATTAATATTAGGTATCTTATCATCGTCTATCTGCACCTATTGCTTCTGTAATATTGTTATATCCATCAGCCCTGATTAGCTCTATTAAAGAGCGATTTATATCACCTATAAGCCTATCGCCCTTAAAGATTAGAGCTGTATAGATCTGTACTAGTGAAGCACCTGCTTTGATGCGTCTGTATGCCTCTTGCGCGCTATCTATGCCACCTACACTAATGAGAGTAGTTTTAGAAAACAGCTCCTTTGATATAGCCTCAAAGAGCTCAAAACTCTTCTCTTTTAAGACCGCTCCACTAAGTCCGCCTATCTCTTTGGGACTCTTTACAAGTGAGTAGTCTATGGTTGTATTTGTGGCAATGATACCATCTGCTCCACTCTCTATAGCAAACGAGCAGAGATCAATGGCCTCATTAGCGCTCATATCAGGGGCTATTTTAAGCAATATGGGTTTGGTTGTAACTGATTTTGAGCGTTCAAAAAGAGCTCTAATGAACTGCTCATTTTGTAGATCTCTTAGGCCTGGTGTATTTGGTGAAGAGATATTGATAACAAGATAGTCTCCAAGGTTGTGAAGTGCTCTAATGAGCTTATCGTAGTCATCTAGTGCACTCTTTTGTGGGGTATTTTTATTTTTACCAATATTGATACCTAGTGGGATCTGTGCTGGATAGGCTCTTTTTAATCTCTGTTGAACCTTAAATAGACCATCATTGTTAAACCCCATAGCATTTTGAATACTCTGCTCATCTACATGTCTAAACATTCGTGGTTTAGGATTGCCATCTTGTGGCATAGGCGTAACTGTCCCTATCTCACAAAACCCAAACCCAAGCGCCTCAGTACCATCTATAAGGGTAGCATTTTTATCAAAGCCTGCTCCAAGACCTATGGGATTTGCAAATTTCACTCCAAAAAGATCTTGTGTTAACTCAGGAGCGTTGACAAAGTTGTTTTGTAAGAACTTTTTGTGCAGAAATGGCATAGCAGAAATGGCTTTTAGGTATCCGCTAGCTATGCTATGTGCACTCTCAGGATCGAGTCTAAATAGCAATGGTTTTACTGTTTTGTAGTCTATCATTTTGTAAAAATACCTATTTTTTTGAGTGATTATACTTAATCTTTGCTAAATATTAGGTGAATAGATAGAGTAGAACTGTTGTGGTTGAGCTAAAAAAGTGTACTTGAGTCTAATCTGTAATAGAAGAGTTGTTATGTGGTACCACCGGGCGGACTTGAACCGCCACTCCCGAGGGAACCGGATTTTGAATCCGGCGTGTCTACCAATTTCACCACGGTGGCACATATCTACGATTAAAGGCGCATTTTAGTCTATTGTTGCTTAATTGTTTATGATTTTAAGCGCTCAAATAGCTCTTTTTGCTATAATCACACTAAAAAACAAGGATACTTTTGCGCAATACACTATATATAACACTCTGTGGAGTCATTATCTACTTTGCTATCTCTACTATTGTAGCAGACCCTAAGATAGTAGGAGCAGTTGGCGGTTACGCAGCTAGCATCAATCAAGAGTTGTTTGGCTATGTCTCATTTGGATACCTTTTTGTGTTGTTGTATCCACTCTATAGGCTCTATAAAAATTGTAGCTTTGATATCAATTTTACTGAGAGATCGCTTGCTGCTCTATTGCTATTTTGTACAGCTCTTATCTTGCAGGCACTTCTAGTAGAAGGTGAATTTCGTGGCGCATTGGGCTCAAGTTTTGTAGATTTTCTACATCCATATGTAGGTGGTTTTGGTTTGTGGGTTTTGTGGCTAGTGATGCTATCTGTCTCAGCTGTATTGTTGATAGATGCACAAAAGTTTCCACTTAACCTGATGATGCGTAAAAAGATGAGAGAAGAGAGTAGTCTACAAGATGAGCTACAGACCCCATCTTATAAACGAATGCGATCTATTAGAGATAGAGAAAAGTTAAAGGTAGATGCTCCTAAGCAGAGTGAAGTAGTATCTCTTAGGGAGATAGATTTAGCATATGAGAGTACTGTCGGATTAACTCAAACATCTGATGCGGAGCTAGAGCAGCAAGATTATGTAGTAGAGTCCGTAGATCTATCTAAAAGCAGTGAAGAGAAAGATAGTAAAAGTAGTGCAATTGTAGTTGAAGAGTTAGATGAGAATCGTAAACTTTTAGATCAGATAGATAAGGGTCGCCGTGAGAAACCAAAAAACTTCAAATTGCCATCAGCAGATTTTTTACAAAAAGCACCAAAACTAAAGACACAAGTTGATGAGAAAGAGCTAGATAAAAAGATAGGCGACCTTATAGATAAGCTAGCACAATTTAAGATCAATGGTGATGTTGTGCGCACATATGCAGGACCTGTTGTGTCAACATTTGAGTTTAAGCCAGCTGCCAATATAAAAGTCTCTAAAATACTCAATCTTCAAGATGATTTAGCGATGGCTTTAAAGGCGGAGACTATACGCATACAAGCACCTATACCAGGTAAGGATGTTGTGGGTATAGAGATACCAAATTACAGCTATGAGACCATATATCTTCGTGAAATCTTTGAAGATAAACTCTTCATAGAGTCTGCATCACCACTTACTATTGCACTTGGTAAAGATATAGTTGGTAAACCTTTTATCACAGATCTGAAAAAATTACCACACCTTCTTATAGCAGGTACAACAGGCTCAGGTAAATCAGTGGGCATCAATGCCATGATATTAAGTCTGCTCTATAAAAACTCACCAGATCAGTTAAGACTACTTATGATAGATCCTAAAATGCTAGAGTTCTCAATCTACAACGATATACCACACCTCTTGACGCCAGTTATAACAAAAGCTAAGCAGGCGATAACTGCACTTGCCAATATGGTTGTGGAGATGGAGCGAAGATATCAGCTTATGAGTGAGTCACGCACTAAAAATATAGAAAATTACAATGAGAAGATGAGCAAAGAGGGCAAGCAGCAGTTCCCGTATATTGTGATTATCATAGATGAGCTAGCAGATCTTATGATGACAAGTGGCAAAGATGTTGAACACTCTATAGCGCGTCTTGCACAGATGGCAAGGGCTTCAGGCATACATCTCATAGTAGCAACTCAGCGTCCATCTGTAGATGTTGTTACTGGACTAATTAAGGCAAACCTTCCATCACGCATTAGTTATAGGGTAGGGCAGAGAATAGATAGTAAAATCATCCTAGACACACAGGGCGCGGAGTCACTGTTGGGTCGTGGTGATATGCTTTTTACTCCTCCAGGAAGCACGGGTCTGATCCGTCTACATGCACCTTGGAGTAGCGAAGATGAGATTGAGAAGATTGTAGAGTTCATCAAGTCCCAGCGTGCACCACAGTATGATAAGTCATTTTTAGCTGAGAGTTCATCAGGCTCTAGCACAGATGAGAGTATCTCTCTTGAGGAGATGGATGAGCTATATGAAGAGGCAAGGCAGGTTATAATAAGCGATAAAAAAACCTCCATTAGCTACCTGCAGCGCAAACTTCAAATAGGCTATAATCGTTCCGCGAGAATTATAGAGCAGCTACAGCAGCGCGGAGTACTTAGTGAGCCAAATAGCAAAGGTATTCGCGAGATACTCTAGATCAGATTAGTGGCTACAGTACCTAGCTCTATGGCTAAGCTAGAAATTGTAAAACTTCCCCTTCTCACATTTTTTTCACACTATTTTGGACTACAATGACTCTTATCTTAAATAGTAAAGGGGTCTGTCATGAAGAGATATAGACTTTTAGATAAATTTATTTTACTGGTTCTGCTTGGTAGTGTTGTTCAAGCGCATAGTGATGGTTTTTATGTTGGTGTTGATGGAGCTCTTCTAAGTTTCAAAAAAGACTCTATGAAGGTTGAGAAGAGCGACAAGAGTCGAACAACATATCACGATATCAAGAGCTCTCACTATGGTGCTTTAAAGGTTGGTTATCAGCACTTTAAACACAATAGGGTTGAGCTATATTTTCGAAAAAACAAGCTAGACTCAAGAGAGGGAGACATTACGCTTGAGAGTTATGGTGTCAATTATGAGTGGGGTTTTTCATCTCTCTCAACACAGAGTCTAATGCCATATCTTGCAGTAGGAGTTGGAGTAGGGAAATCTTCATCAGATGAGCTAGAACCCATAGACAATGTAGGCATAGGTGAGGTCAGTTTTGATATAGGTGTGCACTATCAGTTTACTACTAACATAGATGCTCAGATAGGCTATAGACGAATCAACACTATCTTTGATAATCTTGATGACTATAAAGATGATGAGGTCTCAGCTATTGGTCAAAATAGCTTTATACTTGCTCTAACATATAAGTTTTAAACTACTAGATTGTGTTATACTTTGGCTCGCTCAACAGTGGCAACAAAACTGATCGGGTAGCTATGTGACTTGATTGGTTTTATAACATTGTAAAACTTATAAGAGAGAGACTAGAGCATGAAGTACCTATATATTTTGATTGTATTTATCGTCCTAAACACCCAGACATGGGCGGGCATAGTAGACATCACAGATAAAACTACCTGGTTACAGCTGCTCCATGATAAAAAATATGCTACTTTA
>JAMONY010000012.1 GCA_027066325.1 Helicobacteraceae bacterium
CCAGACCAACCTGGCACACTAACATTATCAGCATGCGTCGTCACTTCTTTCCCTTTAGCTACTTCACTTCTAATCTTAGATATTATATCAGAACTTAGATTGAGGTTTTTAAATAGCGGGCTCTATGTTGTTTTGATTTTATCTTAGAGGGATATATGGAGCCTTAGATGGCTCCTTGGGTTAGTTGTTGGCTACGATATCTATGATATTTTGTACAACAGATGAGTCTTCAAGGGTTGATATATCTTGAGTGATTTTTTCACCTTTGGCAATTGACTTTAAGATTCTTCTCATGATCTTTCCTGAGCGTGTTTTAGGTAGAGCTTCTACAAATACTATGTCATCACAAGTAGCAAATGCGCCTATCTCTTGCTTTAAGATAGTATTGATTTTTAGCTTCTCATCTTCTGCTCTGCTCTGCTTTAAAACAACAAAAGCAAAGAGAGACTCTCCTTTTATCTCATGAGCTCTTCCAACAGCTGCTACCTCTGCTACTTTATCAGATTTATTAATAGCAGCTTCAATTTCAGCGGTGCCAAGACGGTGACCTGAAACATTAACTACATCATCTACACGCCCTGTAATTGTAATGTATCCATCTTCATCATAAACAGCTCCATCGCCAGTAAAGTAGACACTTTTACCATCTTTGATAATATCGCTAAAATATGATGAGATAAACCTATCATCATCACCCCAAACACCGCGAATCATTGATGGCCAAGGCTTAACTATACATAGCTTACCGCCCTGGTTGGTTGCACATCTATTGCCACTCTCATCTAGTATCTGCGCATCTATGCCTGGCAGTGGCAGTGTGGCACACCCTGGCTTGATAGGTGTAGCACCTGGTAGTGGAGAGATAACATGCCCACCCGTCTCTGTCTGCCAGTATGTATCGACTATGCTGCATCTACTTCCTCCAACAACCTCATAATACCACTTCCAAGCAGGTGGATCTATAGGCTCTCCTACTGTTCCTAGTACTTTTAGTGAGCTAAGGTCATATTTGGCTGGTTCAGACTCTCCTACTTTATGTAACATTCTAATGGCAGTTGGAGCTGTATAGAACTGGTTTACTCTATGTTTTTGTACAATACTCCAAGCGCGTCCAGCATCTGGGTATGTTGGCACACCCTCAAACATTAAAGTTGTTGCGCCCATGGCTAAAGGTCCGTATATGATATATGTGTGTCCAGTAATCCAGCCTATATCTGCTGTGCACCAAAAGGTATCATTATCTTTAACATCAAAGACCCACTCCATGGTCATCTGCGCCCAGAGTATGTAGCCAGCTGAGCTATGCTTAACACCCTTAGGCTTGCCAGTTGAACCTGATGTATAGAGTAGAAATAGTGGATCTTCACTCTGCATAGCTTCTGCTTCGCACTCGCTACTTATGTTGTCTATGAGGTCATTGTAGATAGTATCCCTACCCTCTACTATCTCAATTGGCTCAAAATTTCGCTTAACAACACACACATTTTTAACACTCAAACAACCCATCTGTAAGGCTTTGTCTACAGCAGGTTTAAGCATGTATGGCTTGCCTTTACGAAAGGCTCCATCTGCAGTAATAATCAAAGATGCCTCTGTATCTTCAATACGGTCTCTTAGTGCTTCAGCCGAAAACCCACCAAAAACTACTGAGTGTATAGCTCCAACTCTAGCACAAGCCAACATAGCAAAAGCAGCCTCTGGTATCATTGGCATGTAGATGATAACACGATCACCTTTTTGTATACCATACTTGTCCTTGATAAGATTTGCCATCTTATTGACACCGCGATATAGCTCTAGATATGTGATAGCCCTACTCTCGCCATTATCTGCTTCAAACAAGATAGCTGTTTTGTTTTTAGAGTGCTTAAGGTGTCTGTCTATACACTGTTCTGAGACATTGAGCTCTCCTTCGTCAAACCATCTATAAAAAGGGGCTTTGCTCTCATCTAGCACGCTAGTAAAAGGTCTTCTCCATGAGAGTTTTTCAAGAGCCATTTTGCCCCAAAAACCCTCGTAGTCATCTTCTGAGCTCTGAACAAGTGCTCTATACTCATCCATACTCTTAACTCTAGCATTTTTTGCAAACTCTGGATTTGGTTGATAAACCTCTTTTTTTTCGCTCATGATACTACTCCACATAAAAATATTGGAGTATGTTATCACACAAAGATTAAACCATGATTTATTTTACAGGTAATATTGAGTAGTAAGTTACCCTATTGCGACCTTCGCGCTTTGAGACATATAGTGCCTCATCAGCTTCTTGGAAGATATCATGATAGGAGGTATGAGTGCTTC
Organism: Helicobacteraceae bacterium; assembly: GCA_027066325.1. Taxonomy (GTDB): domain Bacteria; phylum Campylobacterota; class Campylobacteria; order Campylobacterales; family Sulfurimonadaceae; genus Thiomicrolovo. The sequence goes on from JAMONY010000012.1 coordinate 2,302, forward strand.
TTAATCTACTAACTCCAATGCTTGCTGTAACATGAATAAGAGAGTCGTTAAACCTAACAGGCTTTGAAGCTATAAAATCTACAATCTTTTGCGCAATTTTCGAGACTTCATCTTCTGGTGTTTGTGGCAATATAACAACAAGCTCTTCTCCACCATAACGACCTATAAAATCTGTCTCTCTTAAACTACTTTTAATACGCATACTCACCTCTTTTAAGACCTCATCACCAGCTAAATGACCATATGTGTCATTGATTTTTTTAAAGTGATCTAGATCTATAAGTAGTATATATATCTGGCTTTTGTATCGTCTAGCTCTTTTAAATTCGATCTCAAGCATCTCTTCAAGGTATCTACGATTCCATAGATTTGTCAAAGAGTCTATCTTGCTCATAAGCTCTATCTCTTTTGTTCGCTCTTGAACCAACAAGCGTAACTTTTCTTGCTCATTTTTTGAACGCTGTATTGCAGATCTATATATAATAGTTGCCATTATAAGTGCAAAAAGCATGGTAATAATATTGTTAATAATAGAGTTACGCTTTAGTGCTTTTTTATTTTTAGCAAATACAGTTGCATCAACAAGTAACGATAGGTGTCCATTGGCTATCTTAGAGAATTCAATCTGATCAGTAACGATACGATATATCATATCATCACCAACCTCTATAAGCTCAGAGTCTTGTAGTGCAAGTTTGTCAAAGATGCGCCCTTGCATATTTGGATCACTGCTAACAATCACCCTACCTCGATCATCAATAACAGATATCTCAAGAATATTCTCCGCTGTTTCGACATAATTGAATAAAAAATCATGAAGATTGATACTCTCAAAAATAGAGATAGTGTTATAGATAGAGCCCTCTATGGCTTTTAATAGATTTAGTATATCAACCTGTCGGCGCGTTAGAGCAAAATCCTTATTTACCTCACTCACAACACTATATTCTGAGATATCTATAGAGAAATCAATGATACCTATAAGATCATTGTTTCTATATAGCGGATAATATATCGCCATCACAGGCACATAGTCATGCTCTTCAAAAAAGAATTCACCAAGAGGCATGTCTCCTTGCATGGTCATAACAAAGCTTTGAGACCTGCTAATCTTGCCTATCTCCTGCTCAAACATAGAGTTGCGAATAACTCCACTAGAGTCTAAGTAGCGAAACTCAAAAATCTCAAGATCTAGTGATATTTGACTTACTAGCTGTTGTATATTGATAGTCTCTTTGATATCATAAAACTTTTTTATAGCAGCAGAGATAGAGCTTACGATGTCGCCTGAGTCACTCTTCATCTGCTCAAGTAGTAGATTTTTTTGTGAGTAGTAGTTGTGCCAAGAGAGAGCTGATAGCGACAAAACCAGCACAATAAGCAGTATAGTTATGTCATGTTTTTTAAAAAGCCCAACAAAGAGCTTCATGGGGCCTCAATCTTAGGTTTTATTTTTCTAGGGTCAGCGCGTTTGTATTGATTGTAGGCTGTATGAAAGTTATCATAAGATCTATTCCAGCGTTTAGTATGACAACTCTTACACATCTTTTCTATGCGTTTTGGATTGTCAGTACCTGCTAAAAATCCTCCTCCTACACGCCTCTTTTTTGCTATTTTAATATGTTGGCTTCCTGGTCCATGACACCCTTCACACTGTACATTTGCAAGTCTTGGAGTCTGCTCAATACTAACAAATCCACTCTCCACACCAAAGCCTGTTGAGTGACACACAAGACACTTTGGGTTACCTGCTTGTTTGCTATCAAATAGAGACTTCATAGCAGAATCATGTGGATCTTTTTTTCTACCAAGAAAGAAATTGCGATGACAAAAACGACACTTGTTGCTACCTACATATGTATAGAGCTTTGAGTTAAAAGCCTCTTTATACAGAGTCTCACCAAGTGCATTTTTAAGTGGAATCTCTACAATGCTCTCACTCTGCTGAGCATCTACTCTTGTCTGTGCAAACAAAGAGGTGCCTACCAATACAGACACTATAAACATCAACATGATAGAGCGCTTAAAATCCAAAAATATGCCTACTTTTATTGTATTTGAATAGAGATTATATCATAGTGAGTATTAACTCAAGATTATTTTTATATAGAAGATCTTATAGTGCAATAAATCAATCAAATTTGACTATAATATCAAAAAAGATCTATCTATATCTCAAAGGTTTGCCGTGAAATTATCTGTTGCTCTTGATCTATCTACAAAGATTGAAAACTTACAACTTGTCAAAAAACTCTCAACATACCCAATATGGTTCAAGGTTGGTCTAAGATCATATATTCGCGATGGCAAAGGGCTGCTAGAGGAGATAAAGCAGATTAATCCTGATGCAAAAATATTTCTTGACCTTAAGCTCTACGACATACCAAACACTATGGCTGATGCTGCAGAGTCCATCGCAGATCTTGGAGTAGATATGTTTAACATACATGCCTCTGCTGGAGTAGCTGCTATGAGTGAAGTGATGGGTAGGCTCAACAGCAGAGAGTCGCGTCCGCTAGTGTTGGCTGTTACTGCATTGACATCATTTGATCAAGATGGGTTCTACTCCATCTACCACACAGACATACAGACAAAAGCTAAGCAGTTTGCCAAAGATGCACATCTAGCTGGATTAGATGGTGTTGTATGTAGCGCATATGAGAGCATACTCATCAAAGAGTCTACATCAAAAAGCTTCATTACACTCACACCAGGTATCCGTCTAGATGGCAAAGATAGTGGTGACCAAAAGCGCGTAGCTACTCCAGATATGGCAAAAGATGCACTTGTAGATTTTATAGTAGTGGGTCGACCTATCTACAATTCTCACTCTCCATCAGCAGTCGTTGAGCAAATTTTACAATCTTTGTAGCCGTTTAAGCTCTATATTATTTCAATCTGTCTATAATCTCAATTCAATTTTTATTCAAGGATAGGTGGGTGAGTTGGCTGAAACCACATCCCTGCTAAGGATGCGTACTGGTAACGGTACCGAGGGTTCGAATCCCTCCCTGTCCGCCATATATTCCGGATTAGCTCAGCGGTAGAGTAGATGACTGTTAATCATTTGGTCACTGGTTCGAATCCAGTATCCGGAGCCACTTCTAACAAATACCCTATTTATTTAACACTTAAACACTTTTTAACACTTAAATTTGCCACCATAGACAAAAGAACATAGATTAAAAATAGGTAAAACCCTACCAGTAGTTCAGCGCTACTAGTTGCACTACCATCTGCTGTGAGATAGGTAAGAAGTATTGCCAATACAAAAACATCTACCATTGACCACTTACCAAGTAGCTCAAATAGATAGACTATCTTTCTAGCAGCACCATTTTGTACAAAAAGTGATATAGCTAGTAGTAGAGTTATCTTAACGATAGGAATGATGACACTAAAAAGAGCGATTACGCTAGCAACAATTAGCTCACCATCGTCATATAGCTTCTCTATAGACCCCAATAGTGAGTACGAGTGCCATGAGAGTACAACCTTGCCTAACATGGCAGTATCAGCCCAGACGCTCACTATCATTAAAGGAGCAAAAAGTGCAAAACCCAATGAGATTCCACTAAGCACAGAGAGATAGATTGCCACAAAGCTTCGATCTAAAAATAGAACTAGAGCCATTGATGCTATGATAAGTAAAGAGTAGATAAGTAGATATGTTTGAGCGCTATTTTTAGAGGCTACTTGCTGCTCTTGTAGTTTTTTATTGTACTCTCTCTTCTCATCTTTAATCTCTATGCCAAGCGCCTGAGTAAATAGACTCTTAATGCTACTTTGAATCTGCTCCTCTGGCTCTATGGGTTTGTTTAGCTCTTCTGAGATAGACTCATATGTTTTTGCACTCTCATAGCTCTTAAATCCTAAAAAAATCAGTGCGCTACAGAGCACCAACATAAGTACAATAGCAGATAATCTTCTCATAACTAACCTCTTAAGAGTCTCTCTAGACTCTGTTGTGCGGATCTACCCTCTAAGATCTCATATACCTCTGTAGCTATAGGTAGATATATCTCACGCTCTTGGGAGATCTTGTGTAGCGCGTATGTTGTTGCTATGCCCTCTGCTACTTCACCTAGCTCCTGCTCAATCTCAACAAGCGACTTCCCAAGCGCTAGAGCCAATCCCGCTCTAAAGTTTCGTGACATAGTTGAGCTGGCGGTTAAAAAAAGATCACCAGCTCCGCTAAGCCCTAAAAAAGTCTCATCTTCTGCTCCATACATCTTACCAAAGCGTCTCATCTCAACTAAGCCTCTAGATATAAGTGCAGCAGCCGCATTATTACCAAGCCTTAATCCAGAGCAGACACCAGAAGCTATAGCTATAACATTTTTGTATGCTCCGCAAACTTCAACACCAGCAATATCTCTATCTGTGTAGACTCTCATAAATGGTGCAAAGGCATCACTAAACTCTTGTGCACATAGATCAGATCTACTACTAACAACAACAGCAGTTGGAAGTGAACTCATAACTTCAGTAGCAAATGATGGACCTGATAAAAAAGCTAAGTTATCATCTGGTACATATGGGGCAAAAACCTCATCTAAAAAACGCCCAGAAGATGCTTCTATCCCTTTAGATGCTACTAAAATCTTCTGATTTTTAAAGATAAAGTTATCCTCAAGCCAGCTACCTATATGTTGAGCGCTCATGGCAATTACAATATATTCAAGATCCAATATCTGCTCAACACTAACAAAATTTGCTACATTGCGTACTCTTCTTGATGTTATTAGAACATCATTTTTGAACGATAGAGAAAAAGCTAAAGCTTCACCCCATTTTCCAGCCCCTACTACACCAATACGCTTCATCTTATCTGCTCCAGATCACTTTGATTAGCTATAAGTATGAGTGTATCATTTTCACAAAGCAGATAGCTATCTATCTCAACCACAAATAGCTGCTCTGATCTCTCATGTCTGATTACACCTAACACAATCACTCCATCAAGCTCTAACCTGCAAAGATCAGAACCTAAAAGCTTAGACTCTCCGCTGATACTAACTTGCGCTACTTGTAGCGAATCACTACTATCTAGTATCTTCTCAAAAAAACATGATAGCGCAGGGTATTCAAGCAGATGCACTATGGTATTTGCAGCACTCTGTATCTGCGCAACTACTATGGAAGCTCCCGCTAAACGCAACTTTAGTGCATTTTCAGCTGTTGTTGCTAGAGCAATGATATGTGCATTATCACCCAATAGATCGCGTAATGATAAAGATAGAAAAAGATTTTTGGCCTCATCATCAATGGTACATAAAAATCTGCATCTTTTTATGTCTAACTCTCTTAAGAAGTCAAAATTACTATCGACTTCAACTCTATAGATCTCAAGCTCTTCACTAGTTGCGCTTTGAAACTCATCATCACTAAAGCAGTATATACAGATCGCCTCACCCTGCTCTCTCATAGTAGACACAATCTCCTTAGAGAGCTCGTTGTAGCCAAATATAACTATAGTTGCACTCAAGCTAGACTCCTTTGAAGATCTTCTATAATAAGCGTATGTGCTATGATAACAACTCTAGATCCAATCTCTATCTCAAGATCTCTATCTGGGTTAAAAATAAACCTACCTCTACGATAGACTCCAACTACAATAACAGAGTGTCTACTCTGCTCTATCTGTGCTAAAACAGTGCTTGAGGTTGCCACAATCTCACCAGCAGTGATCTTAGAGTCTACAACTCTTAGGCTATGCAACATCTCATAAGCTTGGGGGTTAGTACTATGCTTATGAGAGAGTTGTGCTAAAAGCTCCTCTGTATAGACAACACGATCAGAGCCTGCTAGAAGAAGTTTTTTTCTATTTCGCTTCTCTTTAAGTATGCTAAGTGTGTTAAGTTTAGTTGATAAAGATCTGATAGTAAGAGCCGTATAAACATTCTCTACATCACTATCTGCTAGAAGCAGTGCGGAGCTAGTACGCTCAAGCAGATCTACACCAAGCATATCGTATGTCAGAAGCGATGAGGCACTAAGCTCTAGTACTAAATGATCGTCTATGCGTGCCATTGAAGCTCTTTGAGCATTATCTTCTAAGATCAAAACAGACCTTTTTAGTTTTCTTAACTCATCTGCACACTGAGCAGATAGTAGCGTGTATCCACATATCAGATATAGATTTTGTAATTTTTTAGCTTTTTGTAGCACTCTTGTTTGACGGATATCATCTAGTTTTTGTGTAAATGCGGAGACAACAATAGAGGTAGCAAATGCCAAAACAGCTACTCCAGCCATAATAACCACCATAGCCACAACTCTACCAGCACTAGAGATAGGTGCTACATCGCCATATCCAACTGTAGACATTGTAACAATCGACCAATAAAAAGCATCAAAGAGTGTTCTTATGGAGCCATTTGGATTGCGTGCTTCCATGGTATAGATAATGATAGATGATACAAATACTATAAGACCTACAAATGTTAAAAGTGTATATAGCTCAAACTTTTTTGTTGACAATATCTGTGCAAAATGGTGCATATTTTGTGTATAGTGAAAAAGCTTTAATATTCGAAATACAACAAAAAGCCTTAGAGCCCTAAGTGCATGGAAAAATGGCAATATAGCTAAAAGATCTATGATTGCTGTTGGAGTTATCATATACTTAAGCTTTGAGAGCACAATCTCCACAATAGCCACATGGAGTCTAAACGGTCGCTTCAAAAGAGCATCTCTTCTATAGGAGTCTATAAGTATCTTAGAGCTGTCGCTACATAGCCATAGACGCAATAGATACTCAATAGCAAAGATAATCGTAATGATAATATTGTTCAAAAACTCTAGTGTTGGGTTTGGGTTATTGGTGACATCATAAACTAGTATGCCAACGCTTATGAGTATCAGCACTATCATGCCAACATCAAAATACTTTTTATATCTATATGTATTGTTGTTTAGTAAGTTGTGGAAAAATAGTTTGTAGTTTGTATACTTATCTGAAGAGCCTAGTCTATATGCTAATGATACTACAAAAGGCTCTTTGCTCATCAGAGTTCACGCTTTAGTATCTCATTAACACTCTGAGGATTTGCGCTACCTTTACTAGCTTTCATAACTTGCCCAACAAAAAATCCAAAGAGCTTATCTTTGCCAGCTCGATACTGCTCAACTTTATCCTGATTGGCACTCAATACATCATTGACAATTGCCTCAATGGCTGAACTGTCACTGATCTGCTTAAGACCTAGCTTATCTATGGCTTCATCTACACCTATCTTACTAGAACAGAGATGATCTAACACCTCTTTTGCTGCCTTTGCACTAATGGTTTTGTCTTCTATGCGCTTAACAAGCAGAGCCAATTTAGGTGCATCTACTAACGACTCTTCTAGACTACTATCTAACCTTCCTTGAAGCTCAACACTAAGCCATACGCACGACATCTTAGCACCAGCTCCATCTTCAACCATGCTCTCAAAATAGTTTGCCATATAAAGATCAGATGTTAAAACTGAAGCATCGTACGGGCTCAATCCAAGCTCATCTATAAATCTAGCTCTTTTAGCATCTGGTAGCTCTGGTATCTCAATTGCACTCTCATACATCTCATCATCAACCACTACTTTAAGCAGGTCAGGCTCAAGGAAGTAGCGATAATCTGCTGAATCCTCTTTGCCACGCATAGACCTTGTCACCTGAGCAGCCTGATCAAAAAGCCTTGTCTCTTGAACAATCACCTCATCATACACACCATCTTCCCAAGCATCTATCTGTCGCTCAACCTCTATCTCTATAGCTTTTGTGATAAACTTAAAGCTGTTGATATTTTTAATCTCAACTCTTGTATAGAGCTTATCATCACCCTTTGGACGGATGGAGACATTGACATCTACTCTAAAAGAGCCCTCTTGCATGTTGGCATCACTTATGTCAAGATAGCGTACTATGGAGTGTAGTTTCTTAAGATAGAGAGTAACCTCTTCTGTGCTTCTCATATCAGGCTCTGAGACTATCTCTAGCAGAGGCGTACCAGCACGATTTAGATCAACCTTTGAGCGTGAATCATCATGTATATTTTTACCTGCATCTGCCTCTATGTGCGCACGATTAATGCGGATAATTTTTGAGTCTGCGTCTTTAGGCTCTATCTCCAATCTACCATGCTCTACAATGGGCGTATAGAGCTGCGTAATCTGATAAGCGCTTGGGCTATCTGGATAGAAGTAACTTTTACGATCAAAGTGGCTCACTCTATTGATAGTAGCATCTACGGCGGTTCCAAATGAGACCGCTTTATGTAAAACTGATCTGTTAAATCGTGGTAATGCTCCTGGTAGAGCCAAACATACTGGGCAGGTGTTAAGATTTGCTCTTTGATCAAAACTGGTCGCACATGAACAAAAGAGCTTTGTCTGCGTATTGAGTTGAGTATGAACCTCTAAGCCTATAACTGTCTCAAACATTAAAATCCTTATCAAAATATCGAATTGATGCAAATCCATCTGCACCAGCTAAGCGCACCTGATCAACATGCTGTTGTGTCACTATGCCACCAAGTGCTATAATCTTTATTGGCATTGTAGCAACTATCTCATTTAAACTCTCTAAACCCAACGGCTTTGTCTTGTTTGGTGAGTAGAAAATCGGGCTATATGTTACAGCATCTGCTCCGCAACTAACAGCTAACTCCACCTGCTCTTTAGTGTGCGTGCTTACAACTGTAAATAGACCCAAACTCTTAGCTCTACCAATCTGCTCAAACTGCAAAGATGTAAGGTGTACACCAAAAGCCTCTATGTCCTTAGCAAGATCTATGTTTTGATGCACCATTACTCTCACTAAGTCTCCTATAGACTTTAGCACATAAGCGTACCTATCATACTCCTCAAACCCTTTATCACGATAGAGTAGATAGTCTGGTTGAGAGTCTGACACTCTAGCTACAATAACTCTATAAAACTCGTCTAAATCAGTAGCACCACACCTTCCATCTGTGATCATATATGAGAAAAATCTACTCCGATCGTTTAAGCTGCTCATCAATACTCTCTAAAACCCTACATAGATCATCATGACTCTTAGAGTGCTTCTTATACATGCCCAAAGTCTCCAGTATCAAGATAGTCAACATAACAGCAAATATATAGATAGCACAGATAAATAAAGAGAGAGTTATAGAGGAGCTTAGATAGAACATAAACTTGAAGAGAATAGCTGAGCCAAGCACCAATAGCGCCCAAGCAAAGCCTACCATAAAACTTAAAATAGTATTGAAAGTAGCACTTCTCATGGAGAATCTACCTCAATGATCGTCATCATGCAAGCAGACAGCGCCCCCAAGATATACATATGTAAGCATCATGAAGATAAATGCTTGTAAAAATGCCATAAAAGTCAATAGTGCTAGTGGGATCATAGGCGCAAACCAAGGAGCTAGCATCAATATAACCATCAAGAACATATCATCACCCTTTACATTACCAAAGAGACGGAAACTAAGAGAGATAATTCTTGAGATATGAGAGACAATCTCAATAGGAAACATAAGCCATGCCAACCACCAAACAGGTCCTAAAAAGTGTCTAAAGTACTCTATGATACCATTACGACGAATACCCTCAAAGTTGTAGTAGACAAAGACTATTAGTGCAAGAGCTAGGGTAAAATCTAAAAATGCACTAGGAGCCTCAAAGCCTGGTATGATTCCTATAAGGTTAGCAACACATATAAACAGACCAAGAGTTGCAACAAGAGGCAGATATCTACGCGCTTTTTCACGCCCCATAACATCTGCACCCATCGCCAACACACCATCAAGATATGCCTCAAATACATTCTGTGCACCTGTAGGTACAACTCTAAGATTGGCTATGGCCATCCTAACAAGTACAATCACAATAGCAGCACTAAGCAACATATGTGTCAAAAAGATAAAAGAGTGATCATGGCTAATTAGACCAAAAAAAGTAAAAAGATCGCCCACGCTGTTTCCTTGTTGTAAAAATATTGCGAAATTATACTCTCTATCACATTAAAAAAAAGTAAAGAGTGCCTCTAAAATCTCATTTGCATATAATATAGAATTTATATAGTTTTCAATATAATCTAAAAAGCACAACAAAGATAGATCCAAAAACTGCAAAGAAGAGAAAATGAGAGTGTTTGTGATAGTCGTTTTTAGTTTACTGCTAAGTGGATGCATCAACTCTAACCATAAAACCATAAGTAACACTAGAACACTAGACTCAAATACTTCATGGCAGTGGCAACTTCAAGGAGATATAAACAGCAACTACGATGTTGATCTTTATGACATTGACCTTTTTGATACCAATGAGACACTTATACGCTCTTTGAAAAGTGAGAAAAAAATCGTTATCTGCTACTTTAGCGGAGGCTCTTATGAAGAGTGGAGAGATGACAACGCTTCATTTCCTACAATAGCTCTTGGCAACGCTCTTGATGGCTGGAGTGGTGAGAAATGGCTTGATATAAGCAACAATGCACTAAAGCCTATCATGAGAGCAAGACTTGATTTAGCTGTACAAAAAGGGTGTGATGGAGTAGAGCCTGACAATATGGATGGCTACATAAACAACACAGGCTTTGCACTTAACGCTCAAGACCAACTTGAGTACAATATCTTTATGGCAAACGAAGCCAATAGTAGAGGCCTGCTTGTAGGACTTAAAAATGATCTCAATCAAGTTGTAGAGCTTGAGCCCTATTTTGACTTTAGTATCAACGAGCAGTGTCATGAATATAACGAGTGTGATCTACTTCAGCCTTTCATAGATGCTTCTAAAGCAGTTTTCAATGCAGAATATGCACAAAAATATGTTGATAATATAGATGGAGCAAGAGATCTCTTGTGTGCAGATGCAAGAGCACAAGGGCTTAGAACTCTAACTCTTCCACTTAGGCTTGATGATAGCTTTAGATTTAGCTGTAATTAGGTTTAGTTGCGTCAAGTCAAGACTCCTATCTTAAGTATCTATTAACTGCTTTTTGGATAAAATGCGGTACTATTTAGAAGGATTAGAGTAGATGATTGATGTTACAGAAATAGAGAGGATTTTACCTCACAGATACCCATTTTTACTTATTGACCGTGTAAGCGAACTCAATGAGGGTGAATCACTAACTGGATTTAAAAATATCACTATTGGTGAGCAGATATTTCAAGGGCACTTTCCAGGTCACCCTATATACCCTGGCGTAATGATACTGGAGGGGTTAGCTCAAGCTGGAGGGATTTTAGCATTTAAAAGCATGAATCTAACAGAGGAGGAGGCTGCTCAGAAGGTAGTCTATTTCATGAGTATTGATAAAGCAAAATTTAGACGCCCAGTTAGACCTGGCGATAGGCTAGAGTACAAGATTAATGTCCTAAAAAACAAGGGAACAGTCTGGGTATTTGAGGCAAAAGCCTATGTGGATGGTAAGCTATGCAGTGAAGCTGAGCTAAAAGCCATGGTTACTGACAAGTAGCTGTTATGGGCAATATATCTAAACTAGCTATCATCGAAGATGGAGCACAAATAGGAGAAGATGTCAGCATAGGTGCAAACTGTTTTATCTCTAAAGATGCAACTATAGGCAGCGGAACTGCTATAGCTCATGGTGCTTGCATATACGGTAAAACAACTATAGGAAAAAACAACAAAATTTTCTCCTATGCGGTCATAGGCTCCATACCACAAGATCTCAAATTTGATGGTGAAGATGTTGAGCTGATCATTGGTGAGAACAATACCATTAGAGAGTTTACACTCTTTAATCCAGGAACAGAGGGTGGTGGTGGTATTACACGCATAGGATCCAATAATCTCTTCATGGGCTATGTTCATCTAGGGCACGATGTTATTATAGGAGATAACTGCGTACTTGCCAATGCAGCTACCATAGCTGGTCATGTAGAGATTGGTAATTATGTAGTTATTGGTGGAGTTAGTCCTGTGCATCAATTTGTAAAAATTGGCGATTATGCAATGATCGGTGGAGCATCTGCTGTTGCTCAAGATATACCTCCATACATGCTAGCAGAAGGCAATCGTGCCAAAATCAAAGGGCTCAATCTAGCAGGTCTTAGAAGAAGACTAGATCGATCAGAGATCAATCTACTTAAGAGATCTTACAATCAACTATTTAGATCCAACAGAGCTCTCAAACAGAGTGCGCAAGAGCTACTAGATGCTCAGACGGACATGCACACAGAAAAGATATGTAAATTTATACTAGATTCAACCAGAGGCGTACCATTCAATAGGAGTAGCACATGCTAAGACAAAAGTGTAGCTTTTGTAAAACAGGCGAGAGCGCAGAAAATCCATTTATAGCAGGCAATGGTGCATTTATATGCAAAAACTGCATCTCTTCTGCATACAAGATAATATTTGGCGAGAGTACATCTGTAGAAGATAGCGACATAGAGCCTGATGAGAATGTAAACCTCATGAAACCTAAAGAGCTTAATGACTTCTTGGGTGAGTATATCATAGGACAACAGAGAGCGCGAAAAATGCTCTGTGTGGCAGTCTACAACCACTATAAAAGAATCTTTCTAAACGACACCATAGAGCATGATGATACAGAGATAAGCAAGTCAAATGTACTGCTTATAGGTCCAACAGGTAGCGGAAAGACTCTTTTAGCTCAAACTATAGCCAGAGTCCTCAATGTACCCTTAGCAATTACAGACGCTACTAGTCTTACAGAAGCTGGGTATGTTGGTGAAGATGTGGAGAATATCTTAACAAAACTCATACAAGCAGCAGATGGTGATATAAAGCGTGCTGAGCAGGGCATTATATTTATAGATGAGATAGACAAGATAGCTAGAATGAGCGAAAATCGATCTATTACACGCGATGTTTCAGGTGAAGGAGTGCAACAAGCTCTCTTAAAAATCATCGAAGGTGCAGAGGTCAATATACCGCCAAAAGGTGGGCGTAAACACCCAAATCAAGAGTTCTCTACTATCAACACAACCAATATTTTATTTATCTGCGGTGGGGCTTTTGATGGTATTGAGCAGATTGTGCAACAGAAAATTGGTAAAAATATACTAGGTTTTGGTCATGAAAAAAAGAGCACCAAAGAGAGCAAAATCCCTATGACTCTAGTTGAGCCTGATGATCTAACACACTACGGTCTTATACCAGAACTCATAGGTCGACTCCCAATCATAGCATCTCTTGATGAGGTCAGTAAAGATGACATGGTTCGTATTTTAACAGAACCAAAAAACTCTCTAGTGCGCCAATACACAAAACTCTTTGCTATTGATGATGTGAAGCTAACTTTTGAGAAAGAGTCTCTGTTAGCCATAGCTGCAAAAGCCGATGAGCGTAAAACTGGTGCAAGAGGGTTGCGTGCTATCTTAGAGGAGTCTATGATAGATATCATGTATGAGCTACCAGACCATGCTGGCTGTGAGGTTGTAATAACAGAAGAGGTGATATCTGAAGCGCAAGCTCCTATATATATTAAACAAAATAGTAAAAAAAGCGCATAAAAGGCTACATACATGTTTTTAAGTAAATTTATCGGGCTCTTCTCAAATGACCTAGCCATAGACCTAGGAACCGCAAATACTCTAGTGATCGCTAAAGGGCACGGTATTATTATCAATGAGCCGTCCGTAGTAGCTGTTAAGCTAGAAAAGAATGGTTACCCAAAGGTTTTAGCTGTTGGTCAAGAGGCAAAAGATATGGTCGGAAAGACCCATGATAAAATTCGCGCAGTTAGACCCATGAAAGATGGAGTTATCGCTGATTTTGACATGACTGAGAGAATGATCAGACGCTTCATAGAGAAGGCTCATGGCAGAACCAGCCTCATAAGTCCACGCATCATTATATGTGTGCCATATGAGCTTACACAAGTGGAGAGAAAAGCTGTAAGAGACTCTGCTATATCTGCTGGTGCTAGAGAGGTCTTTTTGATCGAAGAGCCGATGGCAGCTGCTATTGGATCAGGTATAGATATCCGTGAACCGCGTGGTAACCTAGTAGTAGATATTGGTGGAGGAACAACAGAGATTGGTGTTGTTAGTCTTGGTGGATTGGTTCTATCAAAATCTATTAGAGTTGCAGGTGACAAGATAGATAAAGCTATTGTAGACTACACTAAGCGCCAGTACAATCTACTGATCGGTGAACGCGTAGCAGAAGATGTAAAGATCAATATAGGCACTGCTATGCCACTAGAGAAGAGACTTAGTATGAGTATATCGGGCAGAAGTCAAGGTGGAGGTATGCTTAACACCATAACAATCACAAGTGAAGATGCTTATGAGGCGATGAAAGAGCCTCTAAAAGAGATTGCAGAAGCTCTTCGTGAGGTACTTGAAAAAGTACCACCTGAACTTGCAGGTGATATTGTAGATAGAGGTATCATCTTAACAGGTGGTGGTGCTTTAACGCGCGAACTTGATAAATTTTTATCAGATATTGTACAGATACCAGTCTATATTGCTGAAGAGCCGCTACTAGCGGTTGCTAAAGGTACAGGAGAGGCTCTAAATAACATAGATCTTCTACAAGAACTATTTGAAGATGAGTAGGCGTACACTACAATTTGCACTCCTATTTATCATTCTTGCCACACTTTTGGCTCTATCAAAACAGATTCAAGTACCAATCCTCGCAGCTCTTCACTCATCAGGATCAGCGTGGTTTGACATTAAAGACACTATTGCCAAAAAGTATGATGAGCATTTTGATCAAGCTAAGAGTATTGAAGAGTTAAGAGGAACCCTAAAAGAGTACACAGAATCACACTTAACAGCACATCAAATTGCAGTTGAGTTTAATGCCCTACTTCTAGAGAATAACTCCACACTCTTTGCCAACCCATCTACAGCTCTAGTTAGAGCTATATCGTATGCCAATTTTGGAGATTTCAATAAGCTATGGCTTGAGATGGATGAGTTTAATAATTCGCGTATTTATGGACTAATCTATGGTGAAAAAAGTGCTGGCATAGTGACATCTAAGAACTCCAAACCATTAGCACTACTCAACGCAGATCTAAAGTGCTCATACGCTGTCTATGTTGGTGACGATAGAGCTCCTGGTATCATCAGAGGACAAAATAGCGATAGGATGATTGTCGAATATATACCGATATGGATACCAATCTCAGTTGGTGATGAGGTAGTGACATCTGGGCTTGATGGGCTATTTTTTGATGATGTAAAGGTTGGAAAAGTAGTTGACATATCACTATCAAGAGGCTATCAACAAGCAGTAGTTGAGCCGTACTACAAAGGCAATGAGCCAAAATATTTTCATATTATCACAAAGGTCTATTGATGAAAAAAATTGTCACAATCTTTATCTTAACTTTTAGTATGTTAAAAGGTGCAGATCTATATGTGGGTGCTGGCATATACTCACAGACACAACCATACATAGGTGCAGAAAATATCAATCAACTCTCCCCTGTAATATTTTACGATAACTCACTCTTTTACATCAGATGGAGTAGAGCTGGTCTATACTTCTTAGGAGAGAGTAGCGATCAGTTTAGCTGGGGTGCATCCATTACAGCTCAGCCTCAAATCATAGGGTACTATAAAGAGAGATCTTTAACACAGATAGGCAAGAGCAGTAGTGATATGCTAGATGGTCTAGATGACAAAAAGAGTAGCTGGGAGGCTGGTCTGGCTCTAGCTGGCTCGTATGAAGATATATTTGCAGAGGTAGTAGCACTACAAGATATAGGCTCTGAATCTAACGGGCTTAAACTAAGAGCAGAGGTTGGCTTAAGCTACCAAGTCAATGAAGATCTGCTATTTGTACCAAGTGTACTTGCCATCTGGCTCTCTAAAGAGTTTAGCAACTACTACTTTTCAGTCAACGATCAAGAGGTAGATCTATCGCTAGGGCGCACCTACTACAAAGCTGATGCTGCACTAAATCTAGCAGCTCAAACATACATGAAATATAGCTTCAATAGTAGCTACCATGCTCTACTAAACATACGCGCTGACTATCTTGACTCAACCATTCAAGATAGCCCACTAGTAGATAAACACTATATATTTAGCGGACTAATATCTCTCATCTATCTTTATGAGCTCTAAGATCTACTGTGATAACTATGGATCTACTTCAGCTCTGCCCAATTAAGACCTATTTTAGCAGAGACCTTTAGAGGCACACTTAAGGTATAGGTCTGCTCCAATATAGACTTAAATATCTGCAAATACTCCTCCGCTCTACTCTGCTCCACTTCAAATATCAACTCATCATGTATCTGCAACAACATCTTAGCATCAAGACCTTGCTGCTCTATCTCTTGAAAAATTTTAATCATACTCAACTTAATAAGATCTGATGCGCTACCTTGAAAAAGAGTGTTAACTGACTCTCTCTCATATGCTGCTAGCTGCATAGCAGTTGCATGCGCAAAATCAAAATATCTTCTTCGACCAATAAGTGTCTGCACAAAGCCGCTCTCCTTAGCACCACTTACAATAGAGATAAAGTACTCTTTTATGGTTGGGAAACTCTCAAAATATCGCTCTATAATCTCTTTGGCTTCTGCTATGCTAACACCCAATGTTTGAGATAATTTTTTTGCACCCATACCATATAGCAGACCAAAATTAACTGTCTTAGCTATGGATCGTTTAAGATGGGCTTCATCTGCACCAAATAGAGCTGTTGCTGTTGCTAAGTGTATATCTTCATCATCTCTAAATGCTGCTACAAGCCTCTCATCTTGGCTAAAGTGAGCCAATAGTCTCAACTCTATCTGTGAGTAATCTAAACCCAACAGTACCCTACCCTCTGGCGCAACAAAAGCCTCTCTGATCTTAGCCCCATGTGTAGATCTTGTTGGAATGTTTTGAAGATTTGGATTTTTTGAACTTAAACGACCAGTAGCCGTACCTGTCTGCACAAATGATGTATGTATGCGATTTTGAGGATCTTTTAAGCCAAGCGCAGCTAGTGGCAACAGGTATGTTGAGTAGAGTTTATGAAGCTCTCTGTACTCTAGAAGTTTAACAACAACTTCATGCTCATCTCTTAAAGCCTGAAGAACCTTCTCGTCTGTTGAGTAGCCACTCTTTGTTTTGCGAATCACCTTAAGCTGTAGCTTCTCAAACAGTATAGCTCCTAACTGCTTAGGAGAGTTGATGTTGAACTCAGATCCACTAAGCTCATATATGCTCTTCTCTAGATCTTTAAGCTTAAGCGCAGTCTGTGATGCCAAATTGTTTAAGAGCTCACAATCAACCTCTATGCCAATCTGCTCCATCTTAAATAACACTAAAGTAAATTGAGCCTCAACATCTACTGCTAACTTAAAAAGTGTACTCTTAAGATTTGTAAAGTAGTACCTAAAAAGTTTTAGTGTTGCCCATGCATCCTCTGCAGCATACTCACAAGCTCTCTCTAGCTCTACTGTGGAGAAGTTTTCACCCTTTTTGACTATATCTTTAAAACCCAACATTGTATATGAGAGCACACTTGAGGCTAAAGCATCAAGAGCAAGTGGACTTTGAGGGTTTTTTAGCCATGCTAAGACCATGGTATCAACATAGATAGATGGTTTAAAATCTGACATAAACTTAGAGAGAAAATGTAGGTCAAATTTGAGATTATGACCTATGACTTTATGGGTAAATATCTCTCTTATACTCTCTTGAGCAGTAGCTACATCCAACTGTTTTGAGACTCCAAGATAGCCATGTGCCACAGGTACATAATAGGCCACATGCTCATCAAAGCAGAAACTAAAACCGACAAGAGAGTCACTCTGATAATCTAGCCCTGTCGTCTCAGTGTCAAAAGCGATGATGCTACCTTGATCAATACCATCTACCACCTCCCTTAGCGCATGAGTTTCAGTAATAAGAACTTTTTTAAATTTTGTAGTTTTAGGGGCTACATCTATCTTTAGTGTAAGATTTTTTGCCTCTAACTTACGAAGTATAGAGCTCATCTCATACTCTCGCAGATCATCAATTATGGGTAAAAATGGATTTTGATCACTCATCTTAAACTTCTCAAAATCGACACTATCAAATAGATCATCTTTTAGCGTAACAAGCTCTTTGGAGATGCGTGCATCATCTACACCATCTATCAATTTTTTCTGTATAGATTTAGGTGTTATGGTGTCAACATTGGCATAGATGTTCTCTAGTGTCTTATACTCACTCAAAAGTTTTTGAGCACCCACTTTACCTATCCCTTTGATACCCTTGATGTTGTCTGCACTATCACCAAGAATTGCCTGATAATCTATAAATTGCTCTGGCAAAACACCATATTTTTCAAAACACGCATCTTCATTTACTTGAGCTCTTTTTATAGCATCAACAAGCACAACTTTATCATCATCTATAAGCTGATAGAGATCCTTATCATGTGAAACAATACGCACTTTAATATCAAGCTTTTTAGCTACTTTAACCAAAGAGGCTATCATATCATCTGCCTCATATCCACTCTGTGAAACTGTACAAAAACCCATCTTTTTAATCCACTCTATAGCTACTGGCAGCTGTTCACTTAACTCTTCTGGAGGTGGTTTGCGATTTGCCTTATATAGCGGATCTATCTTATTGCGAAAAGTCTCACCCTTGCTATCTAGTGCAAAAACAATATAGTCACTAGAGTGATCTTGATGAAGTCTATCTATAAAGTTTACAAACCCTGTCAAAAGTCCTGTTGGAAAACCTTGTGCGTTTTTAAGTGGCGGTAGAGCATAAAAACTACGAAAAAAAAACCCAAATGTATCAATAATAGTAATTGTTTTAGACATCTTCTACTCTTTTTTCTTTGGATTTTATCTAAAAAGTGATTAAAGTTGGTCTCTATTGATACTGAAGCGCACCTAAGGGGTGATCGTAACAGTCACTTCTATTATCTAACTTACAACTAAGTTGGCTCATGTTAAAATCAACTACACAGAAGGAGAGATTATGCATATATACATTTTTAATACAGACATTGGAACTTTTGAGATAACAAACTATAAACACCACTCCTATTATGATCTACTACTAAATGATGAGAAACTAGGCGAATACGCTAGCGCACAAGATGCCGCTGAAGATGTCTACTCATTTAATACAAACTATATACAGTGGGATCAACTAGAAGGCAGTGCTACTAGAGTACCATCTTCATTAGCGCAGTGGCAAGAGGTAACAGCGCTTAGAGAGGATGAGCTACCTCTCTCAAATAACGAATGAGACAAAATGAGACAAAGAGCATACTTATCACAGGCTGTTCATCTGGCATAGGGTACGAGAGTGCTCTTTATCTTCACAAAGCTGGCTACATGGTTTTTGCAACTGCAAGGGAAGAGTCTGATGTACAGAGATTGCAATCTGAAGGGTTAAATGCTCACCAACTTGATGTTAGTAACCAAAAGTCCATACAGAAGGCTCTAAAGTGGGTACTAGATCAAAATAGCGGCAAGCTTTTTGCGCTATTTAACAATGCTGGTTTTGGGCAACCTGGTGCCATAGAAGATCTACCATCTAAAGCGCTAAGAGAGCAGTTTGAGACCAATGTTTTTGGACTAGTAGCCATGACACAAGCTGTATTGCCAATCATGAGAGCACAAGGGCATGGACGCATTATTCAGCATAGTTCAGTACTTGGCATCGTATCTCTCAAATTTCGCGGGGCGTACAATGCTAGTAAGTATGCAGTTGAGGGTATCTGTGACACACTGCGTCTTGAGCTCACTGATACAGATATACATGTAAGCTTACTCAATACCGGACCAGTTGAGTCTGATTTTAGAAAAAATGCAATCAAGAATTTTAAAAAATATATCGACCTCAATAGCAGCACATTTAAAAAACAGTATCAAAGTGAGATCTTATCTGAACAGAACTCTAACCAAGCTAGTGCATTTACACTAAAACCAGACGCTGTTATAGAGAAGATTGTACTAGCCCTAGAGAGTAAAAATCCAGCTCCACGCTACTATATCACAAGAGCTACCTACATATTGGGATTTTTAAAACGGATATTGAGCACAAGAGCACTCGATAAGGTACTCATTAGGGTATAATTGCGATTATATTTTAGAGGGTAGCGTATGCAAGTGTTTGGAAAATTTTATACTAAGTTTGATATAGAGTATCTTATAGAGCAGTATATCTACATAGAAGATGATAGTGGGAAAATCACCACTGATGAGCTAGAGCAACATCTCAAAAAGAGGCGTAAAAGTATAGCAGGTGTGATATTTCTCTACAATCCAACTATGTCACCAGTAGGCTATAACAATAAAACTACTCTAAGTGAACAAGGTTTTAAATTTGATGGCAAATATCATGAATTAAACCCTGATAGTTACTGCAATCTCTTCTCATCATCAATCAAAGACCCATATAGAGGCAAACTCATAGAGATTAAGTATCTATTTAATCTCAACAGAGCCAACATAGAACCAACACCTATACTAGAAGAGTTTGAGAGTGATCTTGATGGATACAACACTCAGCAGCTAACAAGGTACGATAAAGTACACAACTATCAAGACTGCTCAAATATTCGCCTAAATGGCAAGTTTGTATTTTTTGCAACTGGCAATAGGCACAATAGGCATCATAAAAATATCATCTCCTACACACAAAGGTTAGCAGCTCAGGCTTCTATCTTAGGAAAAGAGGTCATCTTTATGCATGATAACAGCTACTCCCCCAAACAGAGTCAAGAGCTAGCAAATTTTCTTCCGCTCATAGTACCAGGCAAAGCAAAAGATGCGCGTATTGATGGCTTTAGGAGATCTTTTAGTACAAACCCACCAACAACTCAAAAACTCTCCTAGTCCGCAGCTACAACCTTCTCTCAATAGGCGCAAGAAGAGCATCAATTCTCTCTTGGTTTGATGGGTGTGAATCGAAGTAGTGGTAGCTCTGATCTTCAGAGCTATTTGTCTCAATCTTAACAAAAAATTCAGCTAGATACTTTGGCTCAATCCCAGCCTTTATCATCTGTATCTTAGCATAATGATCTGCTTGACTCTCAAACTCTCTAGAGTAGTTTGCATGCAACATGGTAGTGCCTACTGATGCAACTGTTGATGAGATATCACCTGTAAAATAGGCAATTATGATATTTACAATAGAGACTTTTACGATAAGTTGCATAGAGTGCTTATGCTTCACATGTCCTACCTCGTGGGCTAACACTCCATATATCATCTTATCTTCACCATCACTAAGTTCTACTAGCTCATCCATAAGCACAATGTCTCCAGAGGGTAGAGCAAAAGCATTAGGACCTATGCCTCTTCTAAAGTGTAGATGAAAACCAGCCTCTTGGTTGGTTAGCTCTGAAAATAGTGTCTGAAATCTATCTTTTTGCTCTACGCTCAATAGACTTGGCTCTAAAAGATACTCATCCATCATCTCTAAAGTCTGTGTTGAGATCTCCTCTCTAAGTATCTGTGGAGTAATTTTGGCTATAGATTTTGCTATCAAGTCAGAGCCTGTAGTTAAGAAAAAAATTACGCTCAAAACAAGTAGTACCACAAAAAGAAGAGCGTATCTCATCTTACTCTCAAGCAGATAGGCAATGGAGCGGGTATTGTTTAACTCTTTTACCACACTATCGATAGCATCGTTACTACTACTATACGCTATGCTCTCATCAGCAAAGGTGATCATACGAGGAGTATTGGCTACTCTTGATGAGATTGCAAGATTGTCAAAGCTCTCTACAAAAACTACACCATCACCCTCTACTTTTACACTTCTATTTTTAAAAAACTCTATAGACACACTCTGCTTTTTAGAAGTTTTACCATCAAAATATTTGGCATCTATCTTCTGTAACATTAAAACCCTATGTCAATATCAAAAAACTCTTCAGTCTCTTCACCAAGAGCGCTCTGCCTTGAGTGTTCAGTGGCTATAAAACCCGAGACATCAGCTGCACAAATAGCAAAACATTTGCACCTATACCTTGTTAATCTTACCTTTGCCCAAGGCGCTAAGAGCCCAAGTGAAATTATGATTGCAAACATATTGGAGACATAGATCCCAGCTAACTTAACTGACTCTAAATCACTCTTAAGAGTTATATTTTGATCTAGCGTTGTATTGTTATATACAAAATTTAGCACATAAGCATCATATGCACCTTTTACCACAAGCCCTATAACTATAAAAAATACTAAAATAACTGGTGAGAGCATAGGGAGTAAAAATACCAAGTTTGACAGGTCTGGTAAAAATCCTGCAGACACCACTACTACCAATGCAACAATACAGGCTAAAATTACAAAAAGAGCTATCTGGATGCCAAGTACTTTAATATGTCTCATATACATACCACCATTTGATCCACTATACTCAAACTTTGCTGTTCCAAATTGAGTCTTATCTATGAGCAGTTTTTTAAACTGATTTAAACTATATGGGTACGCTAAGCTAAGCGTGATGAGATTTAAAATAAGATGAATAAAGAAAAATTTATAAAAAAGTGGTGCATTTTCACTGTAGTAAAAATTTATGTTACGGTGTCTAATGTTGCGCATCTTAAACTTTATAGCACGATTTATGATCCAAGGCATAATAAGCAAGACAAGAGCTATGATACCAAAGGTTATATATAGATTTAAAAAAACCTGAGAAGAGAGTATAAAAATTATGTAGATAGCAAGTATAATAACTCTACCCTTCAAGATGCTAATGGGGTCTGCTGTATACTCAAAAGAGCTATCTCGATAGAAGATATTGGCATAAAAGTACCTGTTGGTTCTAACTTTTGCCCAAGCTGAATAGATTCCAACCGTAACAACAGTAAGAAAGATATTGACTATCCAGATTTTGAAATACTCCATAGTATCTCCTCTGAATTCAAGATTTTCAAAATTACTTTTGTTATCTTTAGCACTATCTTTAAAACTTGTTTTAGATACTACTTCACTCGTCTGCTCTACTTCATCTACGATAGGTTCTCTATCTTCACTATCATCTACTCTTATGATCTCTAGAGCTTTATCAATGATTAAGTTATCTTGAGAAGATATGTACAGATTGGCTTTTGCTCTTTTAAATACATCCCAACTCTTATACAAAATCTTCTCATCTGCCTCTGTGATACCGTGATCATTGATGTATTTTTTAAATTTTATACTCTCTTTATATATGCCAAGTTGCTGCAACTCTTTAAGTTTTGTATCTATACCGCTCATATAACCTCTTCAGCTAAAAAATTTATGGCAATCTAAGGGATATCTCTAGATCCTAACCTGCCATTTTATATTTTTGAATTATAGCATACTTATTTTAAAATATTATGTATTAATAGTAATTTTTTTCTATTTTATAGATCTGGTAACTCTAGTCCAAGTCCATACGGAACTGTAGCATAGAACTGCTTTAGAGATAGGTCGCTAGCCTCTATGCTCCACAAAACCAGATCTGCCTCATAAGTGCGTTCAATCTGCTCAATATTGCACTTTTTAAGCAAAAATAGTATCTGCTCAATAGCACTATAGCTCGAACAGAACTCTATCGGCTTAAGCTCCTCATATGTTAAAAGCATAGCAGACTCAACTACACCCAAAACTGCTTGAGTATACGCGCGCACAAGCCCACCAGTTCCAAGCTTAACTCCACCAAAATAGCGTACAATAACTACTGCTACATTAATAAGCTCTGCTCCTTGAAGTACAGTTAGTGATGGTCTGCCAGATGTTCCTGATGGCTCACCATCATCACTACTTGACTCTACGATCTGATTAAACTGGTTGAGATACCTATATGCGGTTACAAAGTGGCGCGCTTTTGGGTGAGTAGATCTTAGTCTCTTTAGCTCTAGCACATATCTCTCATACGGCATAATATAGGCAATAAATTTTGATCGTTTTATCTCATAGGTGAAAGTATATTTATCCTCTATGCTATACACTATCGAAGCTCATATGCTAATCTTAGCACACCAACAGCATAGTTACTGCTGCTATTGTATCGCATGATTTTTTTAACATAACCACTCAAATAACTCAACTCATCCCTCTTGCATGCAAAGCAGTTATACTTTCCAAGATCAAATGCAAACGAGCTATTTTTATGCTCAAAATCATACCTATACCATGCAGACTCTATGGCTCTCATATCTCCTACTTTACTCCACTCTAACTTGCTCTTAAATGATGCTATGGTGTGCAAAAATGATGCGATTGAGAGTATGGAGTCCTCTGCTGTATTGAGATCAGCACTAGCTTTATTGTAACCTCTAGCCAAGTAGAGATTTTGTGGCATAAATTGCGCATACCCTACTGCTCCAGCATATGAGCTAGCGATACTACACTCATCTGCTCTAATTTTACTCTGATAACAAAACTGCATCAGTGCAACTAGGTTTGTCTGCGCCATCTTCAAGACTCTTCTATTGCGTCTGCTATCTGCTTTCAGCTCCCTTAAGAGAGTATTGAGCACCACATATGAATCATGCTTTAATCTATATCTACCCAACCTACTCTCTTTTGCCAATATAGCTACAATAATCTCACGATTAACACCATATCTCTGCTCTGCTTCTGTGTACACATCTACATATCTGCTTAGATGTTCTCTCATTTTTGGTAAAAAACCAACAAGGGAGTTGTTTGCTATTTTTTCATTTTTACTATGGGTCTTTAGCATGGTAGGGTTAAATTTTCTTAGAGCCTCAAAGTCTCTCTCTTTAGATTTAGAGCAGAGTAGAAATGAGTTAGCATACTCCACACTTACTCCATTTTTAGTAGCTTGAGTGCAGATCTGCTCATATCTCTCAAATTTAAACTTACAGTCGCTATATGCTAAAAGTTTAACTTCCAGAAGTAAAAAGAGTAGTGCAAAAACTCTAAAATTCAAAACTTCTTGCCATGATAGCCTCTATCTCTTTAGGCTCAAACTTATGTTTACAAAAGTGTCTAAAAGCTAACACGCCCTGTCCTAGCAGCATCTGCTTACCATCTCTTACTTCAACTCCCATCTCTTCTGATAGCTCTATAAACGGAGTCTGGATGTTATAGATCACATCAACCGCCGCTTTAGCAGATCTAAGTAGTGGCTCTAGTAACTCAAGTGGTGCTGGCAAACTCTTATCTTCTAGACCTGCGCTTGTTGTGTTGATGACAAGGTCAAACTCTTGAGGCACAAACTCACTCCAGCTGTAGCACTCAAAACCATCGTCAACAAATGGCTCTAGTCGCGCTTTTGATCGATTAAGTAAAACTACTCTCATATCTTCATCCATCAACCTTAAAGCAAGTGCTCTAGCTGTGCCTCCTGCACCGATTATGAGAATATTTTTGATATTTTCTAGATCCTTAATAGCAAAAATAAATCCATCAGCATCAGTGTTATAGCCTATGAGCTTATCATCTTCACGAACAAGTGTATTTACTACACCTATGCGACAAGCAAAGCCTCTCACCTCATCACATGCCGCAAATGCATCTTGTTTGTGAGGCACTGTTACATTGGCTCCATCTAGTCCTAATGAGAAAAACCTCTCTCTTAATCTCTTGCCATCTAGTAGGTGCACCCTACCATAACAAGCATCAATACCTAGCTGCTCAAATGTGTAGTTATGCATTAGTGGTGACCTTGAGTGCTCTACTGGATTACCAAATATAGCAAACATCTCCCCTAGCATCTAAGATCCTCTAGTGAACTAAGTAGTGCTCCTAACTTATTTTGTACCTCTTCATACTCAGACTCTGGTACCGAATCAGCAACTATACCAGCTCCTGCTTGAAGCACAATAGAGCTTTTTGTTAGAAGAGCTGTGCGGATAGTAATTGCGCTATCCATATTGCCATCAAACCCAAAGTAGCCTATAGCACCACTATAAAAACCCCTCTTTAGACCCTCAAACTCAGCTATAAGCTCCATTGCACGAATCTTTGGTGCACCTGTCATGGTACCAGCGGTAAATGTTGCTCTAAAAAGATCAAACATATCAAGATCATCTCTTAGAGTGGCCACAACATCACTTACTATGTGCATAACATGTGAGTAGTGCTCTATATGCATCATATCTTCAACTTCAACAGTACCGCTCTTTGCAACCCTACCAACATCATTGCGTCCAAGATCTATAAGCATAAGATGCTCTGCTAACTCTTTAGGATCATCTAGCAGATCTATCTCAAGCTCTCTATCTTCTTGTCGATTTTTACCTCTTTTTCGTGTGCCTGCTATGGGTCTTAGAAGTATCTCACCTTCACTTAAGCGCACCATCACTTCAGGCGAACTTCCAACAATACTAAAATCTTCATACTCCATAAAGAACATGTATGGCGATGGGTTTTTAGTGCGCAAAATACGATAAAGACTAAAGGGGTCAACCTCTATCTCTGCGGTGTATCTATTTGTCATAAGTACTTGAAAAACATCACCACTTCTAATCATCTGTTGAGATCTCTCAATCATCTCAAAAAAGTGCTCTTTTGTGTGCCTAAAAGAGCCATTTATCTCTTCTTTAATTGGCTTTAAAGGTGTATAACTATAGTCTGAAAGTAGATTTTTTTTGATCTTCTCTATCTCTGTGGTTTTGCTATTGGTGAGATCTATAAGTGTAACTTTATGAGTTTTATGTGAGTAGACTGCCACTAGTTTTGGTAGTATTAGGTCAAGATCTGGAGTATTAAGAGTATCATCAAGAGTGCTCATATATCGCTGCAAAGTAGGCTCAAAAACCTGCACCATATCATAACCAATAAAGCCTACAAAACCATCAACAAACCCTAAACCAAGATCTCTTGTGTATCTCTTGTACTTTGAGCTATCTACTCTACTATAGTACTCTTTTAAAAAACTAAATGGATCTTGTTTTAGATAATTTTTTTGTAGATTAGCATCTGTATAGAGCGTTGTGCCATCAATATACTGCACTCTCTCTCTAGCACCCATAATACACAGGCTATAGTCTCCTTCGCTAACATCTGCGCTCTCAAGTAAAAATGAGATCTCGCCAGCAAACTCCTTTTTGAGCCTCTCATATAGTGCTATAGGTGCAAACTGATCTAGTGTAAACTCAATATGCCTCATAAAATAGAGCCTATCGCTTATAGATAAAAGCACCACTCTCGATAGTGCTTTTTACTCTCAATAGGGCATGTTTTGCTTCAGACCTACTCTCATACGGACCTATAAGAAGCCTGTTGATAATCTTATCTCTACTACTAACACGATGTATAGCATAACTAAATCCACTACTAGTGATCTTTTTAATAAATTTTTTATCTGGGCTATACCTACTAAAAGAGCCTACTTGAATATAGTATTTGGATGGATTATATGCCAATTTTGTAGCTCTGTTGGAGGGTGGCTTTGGTGTACTAGCAGTAGCTATCGCGCTAGACTTAGGTAGAGCTTGTGGAGACTCATGCTCTACACTCTGCTGCGCTACACTGCTACTACTTACTATTGTACTAGCTACAGAGCTACTCTGCTTTGATGCTATATCTATGGATTCATCTCGCATCTTAAGCTCTTGCTCTTTAACCTTTTGAATAATCGCCTCAAGCTCACTCTCCACACGACTCTCTACACTACTAGAGATCTGGCTAACTGCTACTGGCTCTGTACTAACTAGATCCTCTTTGGCAACAACAACTCTTTTGTGATCTGGTATACCTGCTCTCTTATCTTGAGCAAATAGACCTATAATCATCACAATAGCAATGAGCAAAAGTGTCAATAGAGCTAAAATAATAAGACCTTTTTTACGCGACTTTTTACTATCGTTTCGATCTAAAAGTATGTTGTTGAGCTCACTTGCATCTTGCATCTTAACTCCTTTACTAATAAGTTGGTTGAGAGTAGATAATAAAGCCTTGCGCCAACTCTTTTAACTCATCTTTGATCTTAGCGTGAAGCTTAGTATTGTCTATATTGTCAAGCACATCACATATCTTAGTAGCTATGACCTTAAACTCTTCCTCTCTCATACCACGCGATGTGAGAGCAGCAGAGCCTATGCGAATACCAGAGGTGACAAACGGGCTTCTAGTCTCACCTGGTACTGTATTTTTATTGATCGTGATACCAGCATTACCAAGAGCCGCATCAGCATCTTTGCCACTAAACTCTCTATCTAAAAAAGAGACTAGTACTAAGTGATTATCAGTACCACCACTTACAACATCATAACCTCTAGTAGTTAACACTTCAGCTAAAACTTTAGCATTTTTTACAACCTGAGCAGCATACTCACGCCACTCCTTGCTCAAATTGTACTTAAAACCTACAGCTTTTGCAGCTATAACATGCATCAAAGGACCACCCTGTAAACCAGGAAATATTGCAGAGTTAATCTTTTTTGATATCTCTTCGCTATCTGTCATGATCATTCCACCGCGTGGTCCCGCTAGAGTCTTGTGAGTTGTTGTGGTAACAACATCCGCATACGGGAATGGGCTTGGGTGCTCTCCTGCACAAACAAGTCCTGCTATGTGTGCTATATCTGCAAATAAGATCGCTCCAACATCATCTGCTATCTCTCTAAACTTCTTAAAGTCTATCACTCTAGCATATGCTGATGCGCCACACACAATAATCTTTGGCTTAACAATACGCGCTATATCCATAACTCTATCATAGTCTATATAGCCATCTAGTTTTACTCCATAAGTGAAACTCTGATAGTTTTTACCAGAAAAGCTTGGTTTGCTACCGTGAGTAAGGTGTCCACCATGGCTTAAATCCATCCCAAGTAGTTTGTCGCCAGCTTTTAGTAAAGCCGCATAAACAGCGCCATTGGCTTGACTGCCAGAGTGTGGTTGAACATTGGCAAATTTGCATCCAAAAAGCTCACAGGCTCTATCGATTGCTAGCTGCTCAATCTCATCTGCCCACTCACAACCACCATAGTAGCGCTTATTGGGATACCCCTCTGCATACTTATTGGTAAATAGCGAACCCATCGCCTCCATAACTGCTGGTAGTGTAAAGTTTTCAGATGCGATCATCTCAAGGTGATCATTTTGTCTATCCATCTCTTTAACACATAGATCATAAACTTTACTATCGTACTCTTGTAAAAAACTCATTTTCTTCCTTTACTGTATTGGTTTCATTGCTGGAAATAGCAACACATCGCGAATAGAGTGCTCATTGCTCAACAGCATCACAAGTCTATCTATGCCTATACCCTGCCCTGCTGTTGGTGCCATGCCATAACTCAATGCTTTAACAAAGTCTTCATCCATAGCGTGCGCCTCATCATCTACATCTTTACATGCTACCTGCTCTTTAAATCTCTCATATTGATCTAGCGGATCGTTGAGCTCACTAAAAGCGTTTGCTATCTCACGCCCAGCTATAAATAGCTCAAATCGCTCTGTAAGATGAGGTTCACTATCGGAGCGTCTAGCAAGTGGAGAGATCTCTACAGGATACATCGTGATAAATGTAGGATCTACAAGTTTGCTCTCTACAAATGCATCAAACATCTCACCTTGAAGTTGACCTAAACTCAAAGAGTCATCAACATCTATCTTCTGCTCTTTAAGATACAGAAGAGCTGCTGATCTATCGGTAGCTATCTTCTCATCTATACCACCTATCTTAGTAAGTGACTCCACAAGTGTCACTTCATTAAAGTTATCAAAATCTACAACCATATCACCATAAGGGAGCTTAGATGGTAGTTTAAGGTGCTCAAAAAGATACTCAAAGTACTCCTTGGTAAGCTCTATAAGGTCTCTATATGTTTTATATGCCCAATAGAACTCTATAGAGGTAAATTCTGGATTATGAGTAGCGTCCATACCTTCATTACGAAAACATCTATTGATCTCAAAAACAGCCTCAAATCCGCCAACTATAAGTCTTTTAAGATAGAGCTCTGGTGCAATTCTAAGATATCTATCTATACCAAGAGCGTTATGATGCGTTACAAATGGTTTAGCATTTGCTCCACCTGCTATTGGGTGCATCATAGGTGTCTCAACCTCTAAAAAACCTCTATCTTCAAAAAACCTTCTTGTGAGCGAAACTATGGATGATCGAAGCTTAAAGGTCTTCTTCACTTCTGAGTTCATGATGAGATCAAGGTAGCGTTGACGGTACCTTATCTCTTTATCTGTAACTCCATGAAACTTCTCTGGTAGTGGTGAGATCGCCTTTGTTAGTATCTTAAACTCACTTACATGTAAAGAGAGTTCACCTTTATTGGTTACAAATGGATACCCTGATGCTTCTACTATGTCCCCTACTTCTATATCTTTTTTAAATGTGTTATTGTAAAAACCTTCTGGTAGATTATCTCTGCTAAGATAGAGTTGAAGCAGACCACTCTCATCCTCTATCTTTAAAAATGATGCTTTACCCATGATACGCAAAAACTTAATACGCCCAGCTACACTATAGACTCTCTTCTCATCACGCCTATCTTCAAGATCTGCTACATCAGAGTTTACATACATAAACTTCTCCACAGTTGTATCTCTTTGTGTGCTGTTGCTGTATGGGTTGTATCCAGACTCTTTTAGTCTCTGTGCTTTATCTATGCGTTGCTGGATATAGCTATTGTCAAATATACTCAATCATTTTTCCTTTTCTTTGCAGTTTTTACATATGCCATATATCTGCATGGAGTGATCTCTCATATCAAAACCAAACTGCTTGGCTATCTCCTGCTGGCGCCTCTCTATAATCTCATCTACAAACTCTATAATGCTAGCACAACTAGTACAGATCATATGATCGTGATGCTCTTTGGCACCCAACTCATACTTCTTACCCTGTGCACCAAAAGAGAGAGAGCTTACAATCCGCTCACCCTCAAGAAGTGAGAGCGTCCTATAGACTGTGGCGATACCTGTCTTTAGATTAGGATTCTGCTCTTTGACTAACTCATATAGCTCTTCTGGTGTTAAGTGTTCAGAGCTGTTATATAGCACATCCAATATCATCTCGCGCTGAACAGTAAACTTAAGTCCATTTCTTCTCAACAGTAGCTTAAAATCGTCTAAGAGTTTGGAGTATGGTATGAGTTTTTTATCTGAACTATTCACTCTTTGCTACCTGTATTGTTAACATCTATTACACTATCTAACTGCTTCATTTTACTCACATTTAGCTCACTTGCAACATCTGCTGTATCTAGCTTCATGATATAACTACCAGTCTGGATAAGGATAGGAAAGGTGAAGCTGTTTTTGAGTGGCTCTTTTATGTTGTTTCGTACAATCTCGATGTTATTTATAGCGTATGCTATCACTGCTGCAATAAGAAAAAATTTCCCACTACCAAGCACAAAACCAAAAATACGATCTAGTATGCCAAGTCCACTAAGTATGCTCAACTTCTTAAACATGTAGCCAGCCCCGATCATGGCTAACCAAAATAGAGCTAGCGTAGCTATAAACCCTACAAACGATATCGCAGCACTGCTCTCTAACTTTAGTGCAATATCACTAAGAAACTCACCAACACTATCACCCACTCGTGAAGCGACAAAGATGCCGCCTATAATGCCTATGAGACCAAAAAGCTCTTTAAAGAAGCCGTTAAAAAAACCTTTGAGTCCTAAAATCAAGACAATAGCTACAACAACAAGATCAAGATAGTTAAATTCCATATGTTTTCCAGAGCGCAATTTGCGCAATTATAGCCAAATTGTTATGATTTTTTGGTTAAAGATTGCTTTGCTGCTGTTTTAATGCATGCTCACTTAAAAAAGCGATCTGCTAGCTGCCACATCACATCCATATGCTCTTATATTTACAGCCATAGATAGATGCTCTTTAGATATCGTACCGATTAAAGATGCCAGTTATTCTTTAGAATCTTATCTGTAATCTCATCTTTTTTAGCAAAGTCTGCCCCCATGCTGATTATGAAGGCTGATGCCTCCTCTAGCGTTAGAGTTGTTTTGATAGTAAGTGAATCTTTTATGAGAACCGTATAGCCACTGGTTGGATTTGGTGAGGTTGGTATGAACAATACACTTATGCCATTATGGCGATTGAGCAGATACGCTGGAACCCATACATCTTTTTTAGGATACTCCACCAGTACTACCTCTTTTTTACCAGACTCATCTTTGCCTGTTAGCATATCTGAGATCTTTCTTGCTACCGAGTAGATGGTGCTAATGGCTGGAATCTTAGCTATGAGATTATCGACCGCTGAGAGAAGAACAGATCGTCCATATCTCTCAATAGTCCAACCCAAAAGAGTTAAAGCTACTATAATAGATGAAATTATAGCACCTGTTGCTATATCTGAATTGGTATAATTGCTCACTACAAGATAGGCATCTAAACCTAAATTTTTAAAAAAATTTACTACTACAAGCACCAATACAAGTGGCAGAAGCGATAGTGCTCCCACAAAGATATAACGAAGACTCTTCTTAATCAAAACTAACTCCTAAAATATTTTTCCAAAATAGATTTGCCATAAGAACTATGAGCGTTATAGCTATAAGATTAAAGACTATACCATACATGGCCATGGTTTTAACTTTGATAACCCCACTAGCCATAGCAATGGCGTTTGGAGGAGTGGCAATAGGGAGCATAAAAGCGTAACTAGCGCAGATAGCAGCAACCATCATAAAGAGCGTAGGGTCCAAGCCAGTCTGGATAGTCATAGAGTAGATCACAGGCAACATTATAGATATAAGAGCTGTATTGGAGGTGATCTCTGTTGTAAAAGTGATCATAACCGCTACAATAATAAGCATCACAAGTGGCGATAAGTGAGAGTATGAGATTAGAAGCGAAGCTATCTCATCTGCTAAGCCAGTTCCAGAAAATGCTTTAGCAATAGCAAATCCAGCTCCAAATAAAAACATGATGGCATATGGTATCTTATGGTTATCCTCTCTCCAGTCTAAGATACTAAATGGTGGCGCAAATAGCAGTAGCCCCACGCTCAAAAGGATAAGCGGCTCACTAAGTCCAAGTCCACCCCACCAAGGCTTAATAGGCGCATTGATAAAGAGTATTGCTATAAGCGAACAGAGTAAAAATATAACTTTTTTCTGATCTTTAGTGACAACTATCTCCTCACTACTTCTCTCTAGCTTCACATCCGATACACCAATACTCAACACATACGAAACAACAAAAAACATAGCCAATACAAGAGGTGCTACCATCCACATCCACTGAAAAAATGGTATCATCTCCAGACCCTTGTCATCTAAGATACCTAGAAGTATCATGTTTGGTGCTGTACCAATAGGTGTAAGTATGCCTCCTAGACTAGCTCCATACGCTATAGCTAAAGCAAAACGCATCTTAAGTCGTATGTCATCTGAGATAAAGAGCGCGATAGCTATAAGCAGAAGCGTTGTGGTGGTATTTGATAAAACTGAGCTCATAACTCCTGAGGTGATAGTAAGAGAAAATATAACACCACGAGCAGTTGATGGAAATATACTTAACATCTTATTGGCTATAGTGCGATGAAACCCTGTCTTCTCAACCGCAATGGCAAGTAAAAAACCACCTAAAAATAGATAGATAATCGGGTGCGCATAGTTGATAGTAGTCTCTTTAACTTCAAGCACACCAAAGGCTGGAAAGAGCACAATTGGCAGTAGCGATACAACACCTAAAGGCAACCCCTCATTTGTCCATAAAACTACTAGTAGGGCTACTAAGCAGAGTAGTATTGCTTGAGTATTATTGAGGGCTAGTTGCGCTAGTGCAAATACACTCAATGCTATAGCTATGGCAATTAAGATCTTACCATATGGCGCAACTTTATCAAGCGCTATCATCCATGCTCCTTGGCACAATTTGAGTCATCAAATGGATCAAGATGAATGATTGTCTCTACACTCTGATTGTTAAAAAGTCTAGCTATATCGATCTCTATGCGGTCACTGATACGGTGAGCATCTAGTAGCAATATTGCCTCATCAAAGACTATGTGTACAGAGATAAATATATCACCGCCACTTCTTCTAGTTTTAAGATAGTGCCAGCCATTGATATCTTGCTGCATGCTAAGTAGAGTCTTAATCTTGGCTATCTCACTCTCATCAAGTGCCACATCCAAGAGCATCATAACACCCTCTTTAAGTATGGGATATGCCGCTACAACCATATAGATAGCGATAGCTATGCCTAAAACTGCATCTACTATCTCAAAACCACTATAGTAGATCACTATAAGTGAGACTAAAACTGCTGCATTAGTAAAAAGATCTGTTTTGTAGTGAAGTGCATCTGCTTTTATGACCAGATTATTGGTACGAACTGCTACTCTATGTAAGAACACCACAAGTGCTGCAGTAATAACAATCGATACTATCATAACTGCTATAGCCACATCCATATACTCTATCTCTTTAGGATTTAGTAGCTTATCGATTGCGCTATAGAGTATGTATAGGGCTGATATCGATATGATACTGCCCTCAACAACAGCGGCAATAGCCTCCATCTTTCCTCTGCCAAAGTTAAAGGTCTCATCTGCTTTACGCTCTGATTGATGTAGACTAAAGTAGTTAAAGAGTGAGACTATAAGATCAAGAAGTGAATCTATCGCTGAAGCTAGAAGTGCTACAGAACCACTAAGTAGACCCACTATAAGTTTAATGCTCACAAGCAAAGCGGCGGTTGAGCTTGATACAACTGTTGCTATTTTTTCTATTCTCATAGTTGGAATTTTAGCCAAAAATGGCTAAAACTTAAGCATTATCTGTAGCTATGGTGCCTCTATTAAGGTTACAGGCTTTATAGTTGTGGTTGTAATATTTGTATTGCTTGGGTAGTCTTGATGTATCTCATCCACACTCTTTGCATCTAGCTCTCTTTGAGCCTCTCTTTGTGCTAAAAAACCTGGTAGTATCTGCTCTATATCCATCAGAGTAGAGTTATTGTCTAGCTCATAAAATCTATTTGCTTTAAGCACGCTATAGAGTCTATATACATACTCATCTCTTAGCTCCGAATAGTGCCTTAAGTATTTTAATAGTTCAGATGCATTATCTATCTTGGCTCTATGTGCTCTAAAATCTCTATAGGCGTATCCGCTACTTATCATATGAAAATAGTCCTTAATTGAACCATTTACTTCGCTATATTTTCTAACATATATCTCTTTAGAGCCGCGTGTTTGAGAGGCTCTTATGCGTGGCTCAGTACTGTCATATGACCATATGCCAAAAGCATTATTTGCCTCTTTATAAAATCTTGAACTACCCCAACCGCTCTCAAGCGCAGCCTGAGCCAATACTAAAGATACCGGATGAGTTTTCATGCGCACAAGCAGATCGCTCCTATCTGTAGCACTATAGAGCCTCATTTTCTCATCTAACCATGCGCTCTGCTCTTCTAGCTCTATAAGTTTTAAAGCTCTGTTATACTCTCTATCTAACTCATTTTTCACCTTAACTACAGCAGGTTTCATAACTGCGATAAACTTCTCTTTTGCGCCCAATGGCTTTTTTGGTAGCTCTACTGGCTCTATTTTTGGTTTTACCATAGGTGTCAGTATTGGCTGAGGAGGCACATCTTCTACAAAAGTGCTCTGTTTTGTTATAATGTCTACTATAAAAATTACGGTGGCCATAACTAACAGTAGTAGTATAATAATAGATATATTACGCATAGTACTCCTAATAAAAAGCACAATTATACCAAAAGAAGGGCTATATGAGAGCATTTGACAATATAAATACACCTATATATATCTGTGAAGAGAGTAGACTAAGAGCCAATCTTGAGCTATTAGATCGTGTACAAAAAGATAGTGGAGCTAAAGTCCTGCTGGCACTAAAGGGTTTTGCTATGCACTCAACCTTTAAGCTTGTAAGCAGATACCTAAAAGGGTGTTGTGCTAGTGGACTTTACGAGGCTAGGCTAGCTAGAGACATGATGAACAAAGAGGTGCACACCTACTCACCCGCTTTTAAAGAGAGTGAGATTGATGAGATAGCTACTCTATCAGATCATATCGTCTTCAACTCTCCCTTGCAACTAAAAAAATTTGCAGCTAGAGTTAAGCTTGTTAATCCATCTATCAAAATAGCTCTTAGAGTCAATCCAGAATACTCCTCAACTAGTACCGCCCTGTATGATCCTTGTGCTCCTTATAGCAGACTTGGTACCACACTAGAAAACTTTGATAAATCGCTACTTAAACTTATAGATGGATTTCACTTTCATGCGTTATGTGAACAAGATAGCAGTGCGCTAGAGAGGCTTTTAGTGGCTTTTCAGAGCAACTTTGGAGAGTTCTGTTCTAGTTTAGAGTTTATTAATTTTGGAGGTGGGCACCACATCACTAAAGATGGATATGATACAGATAAGCTTATCTGTATCATCAAAAATTTTAAAGCACACAACAACAATATAGAGATATATCTAGAGCCAGGTGAGGCGATAGGGTGGCAGTGTGGCTACCTTATGAGTACTGTATTGGACATAGTGCACAATCAAAAATCTATAGCCATCTTAGACACTTCAGCAGAAGCTCATATGCCCGATACCCTAGCGATGCCATACAGGGCTGAGGTTAGAGATGCATCTGAGGCTGGAGTAAAAAAATATAGTTATACTCTAGCTGGCAACACATGTCTGGCTGGAGACATCATGGGAGAGTACTCTTTTGATGAGAAGCTCAAAGTTGGAGATAGGGTCATATTTGAAGATCAGATACACTACACTTTTGTTAAAAATACAACATTTAATGGCATCAAACTACCATCACTAGCGATCTTAAGAGAGAGTGGCAAGCTAGATATTATCAAAGAGTTTGGATACAGAGAGTACAAAGAGCGACTCTCTTAAACCTAAGCCCTACAGCTTTGATCAAATAAGCACTCTCAAGTAGTCTGCATCCTAACCCTAACTGACTTAGCATGTGCATCTAATCCTTCGCTATCTGCCAGTAGAGCACAAGCCTCTCCAAGCTCATCTATCGCCTCTTTTGAGAAAGATATAATTGAGCTCTTTTTCATGAAGTGTTCTACTGTAAGTGGTGAGTAGAACTTAGCGGTTGAGCCTGTTGGCAGAGTATGATTTGGTCCTGCTATGTAGTCACCTATCGCCTCTGGAGTATTGTGTCCTAAAAATATGGCCCCAGCATGTTTTATCTTTGAGAGAAGCTCAAATGCATTATCTGTAGCTATCTCAAGATGCTCAACTGCTAAGTTATTCATAAGATCTATCGCTTCGTCCATATCTGATGCTACTATGATGGCTGCGCGCTTATCTATGGACTCTCTTGCTATTGCTTCTCGATCTAGTTTTGGTAACCACTGCTCTATCTCTTTTTTGACACTATCTGCCAAAGATTGTGATGTGGTTATCAGTATAGAGCTTGCCATCTCATCATGTTCAGCTTGTGAGAGTAGATCTATAGCTATATGGTTTGCATTGGCACTCTTATCTGCTAGCACACCTATCTCACTAGGTCCTGCTATCATGTCTATACCTACATCGCCAAAGACCATTTTCTTAGCAGTGGCGACAAAGATATTGCCAGGCCCTGTGATAACATCTACCTTGGCAATACTCTGCGTACCATACGCCATGGCAGCTATAGCAGATGCACCTCCAACTTTATAGACCTCATCAATACCACAAAGATAAGCAGCAGCTAAAAGTAGCTCATGAGGCTCATTATCTGGTGTAGGCGTGCAGACTACTATACGCTCCACGCCCGCCACCTTAGCAGCTATGGCATTCATGAGTAGTGAGCTTGGATATGCTGCTTTTCCACCTGGTATATAGAGTCCTGCGGAGTCAACAGCTGTGACTCTTTGACCCAAAATAGTACCATTGCTTTCTGTATCAAACCAAGATTGTGGTAACTGTTTTTTGTGGTAAGACTCTATGCGATCATAGGCTAGCTTTAGTGCACTTTTGAGCTTAGGATCTATACTCTCATAGGCGCTCTTTATAGTCTCTTGATCTATAAGTAGCGCTTCTGCATTTATGGGCTTCCATCTATCGAACATCTCAACATGCTCTAACAAAGCACTATCTTTTTGCTCTTTAATCTGCTCAATAATTGAGCCTACTATCTTAGTTGTGTTTTCTATGTCCATAGCACCACGCTTCTGAAGAGTTGCAAACTCTTTTTTGAAGTCTGGTTGTGAAGTTGAAATAGTGATCATATTCTCTCTCTTTTACTCATTTTTATCTCTCTGTATGCTCTTAGAGCGTCTCTATCAAGAAGGTATTTATATCTAAAGGTGATCAGCTTTTTAAGCCAATACCCCAATAGACCGCTAAACTTAATCTTATCGAACAGTACAACAGAAGCACTATTTCTACCAAGCGCAACCATAACACCCTCTAGCTTAAGATCCGCCTCTAACATCTCCCTACCCTCTGCATCTAGCGATATATTTTTAGCTACAACTTCAGCACTCTTCTCAGCAGAGTTAGCAGTTGGGGCTACTATATTTAGCTCTTTATCTCTTAGCTCAGCGCTATCTCCTATGGCAAATACACCCTGATGCTCTGCTACACTCAGATCTGGTTTAACGATAATCTGCCCTATACGATTTCTCTCAACATCTATACTTCTTGTTAATGATGAGGCTGTGATACCTCCAGCAAAAATCATAAAATCAAATATTATCTCTTCGCCACTACTCAAAACAGCTAAACCATCTTTAACCTCATTAACTAAAGTATTTAGCCTCAGTACAACTCCTAGCTCTTTAAGTCTCTGTTCGCTCTTTTTAATGAGGTATCTGTCTAACCCTTCAAGTACAGACTTGCCAGCACTGATGAGATATATCTGGATAGAGTCACAAACCATACGGTTTGAGCGCATAAACTCCTCTGTATAACATGCCATCTCAGCAGCAATCTCCACACCACTAAGACCAGCACCAGCTATCACAACATTAAAACTTCTACACTCAGAGTCAGTTTCACTACGCATTCTCATAAAGAGCTCATTCTCAAATTTCTGCCTAAACGCAAAAGCATGATAGAGGCTCTTTACACCATTGGAGTACTCTTTCAAACCCTTAACAACGGGTGGAAAATTTGTACGGCTTCCCATGGCTAAAACTAAGTAATCATAGCTATAGCTACTATCTTTACAATAGACAACCATCTTCTCAAAATCTATATTCTCAACACAGCTATTGATAAAGTCTACATTTTTATAGCTTCTACATAGAGTGACCAGATCAACACTCACATCAACTAAGGTTGCTCTTTGTGCTATGAGCGCATACGCCTCAGTCTGAAGATAGTGGTACGGTTTTTGATCAATAAGTGTGATCTTAAAGTCCTCTTTACTAAGGCGTTGCATAGCACGAACACCAGCATATCCGCCCCCTATGATCACAACTTCTCTCATGTGCTATTTGCTCTTGTACTCTTTTAGAACGCCTTTTAGACGAGGTAGAAGATCATCTGCCTTAATAGCTCCTTGTATAGGTGCAAACATCGGCTTTGGTTCGCTATCTAAAAACCAGATTTGAGGTGTTGCAGAGCCTCTGATCTCACCTGGGATATAGTCACTCTCATCAGTAAATGCTATCATGGTTACAAAGTCTTTATTGAGAGCATCTGCTACTCTTTTATCTTGAAAAGTTGTATTTTCAAGATGCACACACCATTTGCAGCCATGATTAGAGACAACAATCATAAGAGGCTTTTTATCTCTACGCGCCTCCTCAACAGCTACTACAAAATTCTCTCGCCAGTTAATTATAGGCTCTTTAGAAGCGTCTTTAGCAGATCTCTTATTGAACTCTTCAGAGACAACATCAAGTGCGCCTAAAAACTGATCAGCTTTCATAGCTCCTTGTATAGGTGCAAACATATTAAATCCACTGGTATTTAAAAACCAGATCTCAGGTGTTGCAGAGCCTCTTAGCTCGCCTGGTATATAATCTTTCTCATCGGTATAGAGAAGAACACTTATGTACTCTTTTTTCAACTTTTCTACAACTCTTAAATCTTTTAAAGTTGTATTTTTCAATACTGTACATGCTTTGCAATTATGGTTTGAGACCACAAGCATTACAGGTTTATTTTGAGCTTTTGATGCCTTCATGGCAGCAAAATAGTCCTCTTTCCAATCTATCCCATCTGCTAACATAGCAGACACTGCAAATAGTAAAATAAATATAACTCTTCTCATCTGTTTATCACCTCTGTTATTATCTCTTGAGCGATATCCTCAAGCGTTCTATCTGTAGTATCAACTACAACATCTGCCACCTCTTTATAGAGAGGAGCTCTATGTGCATAGAGTGCTCTAGCAGCCTCCAGATCAGCAAAAAGTGGGCGTTTTTTAAGCTTTGCTTGGGCATTAGGGTGTGCTAGTATGCGCTCATAGATCTTCTCAAAACTAGCATCTAGTAGCACAACTGTACCTATCTTATTAAGACTCTCCACCTTAAAGAAGCCGCCTCCTGTAGAGATTAGAGTATCTTGAAGTGAACTACTCATCCATAAAGCAACACGCCTCTCAAGATCTCTAAAGTGGCTCTCTCCAAACTGCTCAAAGATCTTTTTAACACTTAGGCCCGACATGCTCTCTATGATATCATCACTATCAATATTGACAATATCACACCTTGAAGATATCTCTCTAGCAACACTACCTTTGCCAACACCCATAAAACCTATAAGTACTATATTGTTAGACACTATAATCCTTCATCAAATAGTAACACACACTTATTAACACACAAGATATGAGAGCGGCACAATTACACTGCTACGCTCTTGCCAATGTGGATGTGGTACGCTTAAAATGTTGCTCTGTATCTTCAAATTGTCAAAAAATAGTATATCAAGATCTAGTGTTCTAGGTCCATTTTTAAATGATCTGACCCTGCCAAATCTTCTCTCTACTCCAAGTAGATATCTCATAAAAGTATCTGGTTTCATTGTAGTCTGAACTACTAATACAGCATTGAAAAAGTACTCCTGCTCTAAAAAACCAAAAGGTGGGTTTTTAACAATAGGCGAGCTACGCTTTAGACTTACTCTGCTATCTCGTTGAAAAAAAATAAGTAGCTTCTGTAATCTACGCAATACATCTGCAACATTACCGCCCACACCAATCACAACAGTGTGTGGCAAACTTCTACTCTGCCAACTCTTAGGAAAATCTCTGCTTTTCAAGAGCGTTATACTGCTCTTAAACTCTCTTCTTAGATACAACTAGAGCTACTGTTGTTGCTGCTGTTGCTCTTGTGCTTTTTTTGCATTGGCGATATCGGTAATCATCTGAGTCATTCCAAGCATAGCCAAGTGGTATCCAAATGGACCAAAGCCTGTGATAGATGATGCACAAGCTGGTGCTACTAGATCGCGCTGTCTAAACTCTTCGCGTCTATGTATATTGCTAATATGTACTTCAATAGCTGGCAAAGAGACTGCTACAAGTGCATCACGAATAGCTATAGATGTGTGAGAGTAAGCTGCTGGATTGATGATGATACCATCTGCATCGCCATAACACTCTTGGATTCTGTCTACTATCTCACCCTCTAAGTTGCTCTGAAAAAACTCAACCTCAATCTTATTGGCTTCTGCAAACTCTCTCATCTGTTGGTGAATCTGCTCTAGCTTCATAGCTCCATAGATATGCTGTTCGCGAATACCAAGCATGTTTAGATTTGGTCCTTGTATGACTGCTATTTTCATTATTACCCTTAAAATTAATTTTTGAGTGGATATTATACGGTTAAAATATTAAAACTTAGCAAAAGGGGCTAGATTTGAAGATAATTACACCATCTTTTATACTTTTAAGCAGCGGATTAGTTAAAAATCTCTCGGTTGCTTTTGACAAAGAGGTGGTTTTAGTTGCCCCTCTAAAAGAGCTTCTTGATAGATTTAAGGATGCTCAAACTATTGAGTGCAAAGCTGATACGGTCTTGATGCCAGGTCTTGTTAATCCACATGTACACCTTGAGTTTTGTGCCAACAAAGCAGATCTTCAGTATGGGTCATTTATACCATGGCTACATAGCGTGATAGATAAACGAGAAGAGCTTCTTAGTAGATGTGACACCAAGCTAATCTCACAACACTTAGAGCAGATGCTTAAAGGAGGCACAACAGCCATAGGCGCAATAAGCTCGTATGCATTAGATCTTAAAGCTACTGCTACTGCTGCGCAAAAAGTGAGATTTTTTAGTGAGATAATAGGCTCATCGCCCAACATGGTAGATGCTCTTTATGGTGATTTTGTAGCACGCCTTGATGAGTCCATGGGTATCACAAGAGAGGGGTTTTATAGTGGTGTTGCTATACACTCACCATACTCCGTACACCCCGTGTTGATCAAAAAAGCACTAAAACTTGCTAAAGAGAGAGACCTGCTCACTACTGCTCACCTCTTAGAGAGCAGAGCAGAGAGAGAGTGGCTAAAGAGTAGCAGTGGTGAGTTTAAACCATTTTTTCAAAAGTTTCTCTCTCAAGATAGAGCAGTTAACGATGTAGATGGATTCTTAAAGCTCTTCAGGGGTCTGCCTACACTTATGACACACGCAAATTATGCCAATATTGATGAACTAAAAGAGCTATCACAAGAGCAGCATACACTTATACACTGCCCTATATCTAACCGTCTACTGGGTAGTAAAAAACTTGATCTACATAAAGTACAAGAGGCTAAAGTTGAGTGGATACTAGCTAGCGATGGATTGAGCTCAAACTATACACTTGATGGATTTGAACAGATGAGAGCAGCTTTAATGATGCAAGATGAGCTAGAGCTAGAGCCATTTGCCTTAGAGTTGTTAAATGGTGCTACAATAAGAGCGGCAGATGCGTTGAAATTAAATTGTGGTGCTATCTCTACAGGTAGAGCGGCCGATATGTTACTACTTGATATAAGCAGTAACACAGAGCAGATACTACCTTCACATATCATACTGCACAAATACCCTATATTAGAGGTATATATAGATGGAAAAGCACAACTAGGAGAGAGTCATGGAAGGTCTTAAGCAGCTATTTTTACCGATAACAGCCACTATAAAATTTATACAAAACCACTTCAAAGCGATGCTATTTTTACTGCTACTATTTTTAATCTTTGCGCCATCATCACAAGATGGGCTAAGTGCATACAATCTAAAATCTATCAACCTAGCAGGTCCCATTTTCGACACAACCGATGTTGTCTATGAGCTAGAAGATGCGCGCCAAGATAGTGGAGTTGAGGGTGTGTTATTGATCGTTGATTCACCAGGTGGTGCGGTTGCTCCTTCACTAGAGGTAGCATATGCTGTAAAGCGACTAAGTCAAAGCAAGCCTGTAGTTGTATACGCTAAAGGCACACTAGCTAGTGGTAGCTACTACGCCTCTATATGGGCTGATGAGATCATGGCAAATCCAGGCTCCATGGTTGGCTCCATTGGAGTGATTATGCAAGGAATCAACACTGAAGAGCTTATGAGTAAGATAGGGATAAAATCTCAAGTAGCCTCAAGGGGTGAGTTTAAACAGGTTGGAACAAGTGATCGAGAGTGGAGTAAAGCTGAACGAGCTGAGATTCAGAAGGTGATTGATGGTACCTATGAGATGTTTGTATCTGATGTTAGCAGCGCTAGAGATCTCAATATCTCACAAAGTCACCTCTATGCTGATGCTCACATATTTACTGCAGCTCAAGCTAAAGAGGTTGGGCTTGTAGATACTCTCGGTGTGCTCTACGATGCCAAACTTCGTCTTGAAACTCTATCTGGTGTACAAGAGCCAATCTGGAACCAAGAGAGTAGAGTTGATAAGTTCATTAAGGAGATAGGCGCAAAAAGTGCACAAATTATACACACCTATTTTCCAAACCAAAGCCTTCATTAATCTTAAAAAGTGTAAAATGGCGGATAATTAAACTTAAGAGGCGCTAATATGATTACAAGACCAGAACCTATCGATGAAGAGGTTCTTTTTGATGGCAGAAGTCTGATTTCTGAAACTGATTTAAGTGGTAAGATCACATTTGTAAACCGTAAATTTATTGAGATGACATGCTACAGTAAAGAAGAAGCTATTGGAGAACCACACAACATATTGCGTCACCCAGATATGCCTCGTGCAGCTTTTGCTGGCATGTGGGATATTATACAAGAGGGTAAGACTTGGGAGGGGTATGTTAAAAACCTTAGAAAAGATGGTAGATACTACTGGGTAATTGTCACCATAGTTCCAAAGAAAGATGATCACGGTAAAGTCATAGGCTACATAGCTTCACGAAAAATGCCTGATCCTATAAAACTTAAATTTATCATAAGCCAATATCAACAACTACTTGAAAAAGAGAAAGCGTCTGAGGCTAAGTAGCAGATAGATGAAGATCACTATTGCTATCACTGGAGCTAGTGGCTCATCTCTTGGACTAAAGCTACTAAAAGCTCTACCCAATAGTATCGACAAACATCTAATCCTCTCCGATAGTGCCAAAGCTGTACTACAGATAGAGGAGCAAGTTAGCATACATGATGATCAAAATATAGCCTCTGCTCTCTCTTCTGGCTCATTTGGAACTGATGTTATGATGATAGTGCCTTGTAGCATGAATACGGTTGCAAAGATATCAAATGGCATAGCAGACAACCTAACAACAAGAGCAGCGTCAGTGATGATCAAAGAGCACAAAACTC
This sequence comes from Helicobacteraceae bacterium, assembly GCA_027066325.1. Taxonomy (GTDB): domain Bacteria; phylum Campylobacterota; class Campylobacteria; order Campylobacterales; family Sulfurimonadaceae; genus Thiomicrolovo. Next base: position 46,818 of record JAMONY010000012.1, read on the forward strand.
TGCTTATAGCACCACGAGAGATGCCTCTTAGCTCTATTGCACTTGAAAACTTACTTAAACTATCTCAAAACGGTGTTATAATTGCACCGCCACTATTGGCATACTATTCAAAACAGCAGACGCTAGAACAGATGGAGAGTTTTATGGTTGGAAGATGGCTTGACCTTGTTGGAGTGGACAATAAGCTCTATAAGCGTTGGGGTGAAGATGCATAAGATAGCACTATATCCAGGCACCTTTGACCCTATCACCAATGGTCACTGCGATATCATCAATCGAGCGCTAAATCTTTTTGACCACCTCATCATAGCAGTTGCAGACTCACGAAGCAAAAAGCCACTATTTACACTTGATGAGAGAATAGATATGAGTCAAAGAGCAGTAGCAGATCTTGATCGAGTTGAAGTTGTTGGGTTTGACAATCTCACCATAGACCTAGCCAAAGAGCACAACGCCTCCATACTCATCCGTGGGCTTAGAGCCGTTAGTGATTTTGAGTATGAGCTACAGCTTGGCTATCTTAACAACTCACTAGATGACAGCATAGAGACAGTTTATCTAATGCCGACACTACAAAATGCATTTATAAGCTCATCTATTGTAAGAAACCTTCTATCTTTCAATGGTAAAACAGAGCATCTTCTCCCACCATCTGTTGAGAGTATGATACGAGACTTGGACTCATGTACATTACCATAGAGGGCATAGACACCGCTGGTAAATCTACCCAGATAGAGGCCCTTAAAAAGCTCTTTACAGATGCCATATTTGTAAAAGAGCCTGGAGAGACAGAGATTGGAAACAAAATAAGATCTATCATACTAGATGATGGTGTAGAGTCATCAAGAGCAGAGACACTCCTATTTTTAGCAGATAGAGCACTACTAGTAGATAGAGTCATAAAGCCAAACATACAAAAACTTATCATCTCAGATAGATCAGCAGTCTCAGGCATAGCCTACTCTCTAGCATCTTATGATTTCGATACCGTAGAGTTAGTAGAGTTAAACCGTTTTGCAACCGACAATATACTGCCTGATCTATGCATTGTACTAAAACTAGAACCTAGTGAACTTAGTCTCAGGCTACAGAGCAGACCTACAGACAAGATCGAATCTAGAGGTGAAAAGTACCTACTAAATATCCAAAAAAACCTCTTTAGAGCTTCAGAGCTTTTGGGTATACAGACAGTTAGTATCGATGCTTCACTACCTATGAAAAATATAACTCAAACTATTGGCAACATAATAAAAGGAGAGTCATGATCAACTCACTACGAGGCATGAATGATATGTTCTACCCAGATAGCGCACTATATGAGCAGTTTATCAGTGTAGCAACTAAAGTAGCTTCACGCTATGGATATAGATTTTTACAGACTCCTACACTTGAACAGACCTCTCTATTTAAACGCTCTGTAGGTGAGTCTAGTGACATAGTCAACAAAGAGATGTATCAATTTACAGACAAAGGTTCAAATGATGTCTGTTTGCGCCCTGAGGGTACTGCTGGCGTAGTGAGAGCATTTATACAACACAAACTAGATCGTGCAGGTGGAGTTCATCGCTACTTCTACCACGGCTCTATGTTTAGGTATGAGCGACCACAAAAAGGTAGACTTAGAGAGTTTCATCAGTTTGGCATTGAGAGTTTTGGTATTGAGAGTGCTTATGAAGATGCCACAACCATACTAATGCTATGTGACATCTTTAATGAGCTTGCTATAGAGTATACACTTAGTATCAACTCTATAGCAGATGAGAACTGTATGCCTGCATATAAAAAGATGCTCATAGAGTTTCTTGAACTACAAAATGATAAAATATGTGAGGATTGCTGCAAAAGGAAAAAACTCAACCCTATTAGAGTTTTAGATTGCAAAAATAGTAACTGTCAACTCATATATAAAGATGCGCCAAAACTCCTTGATCACCTGTGCGATAGTTGCAACAATGAGTTTGAACAGCTAAAATCGATACTAGATGATAACAGCATAGAGTACAAGATAGATACCCATCTAGTGCGAGGTTTAGACTACTACAACAGAACAGCTTTTGAGTTTATAAGCGGTGATATAGGTGCTCAAAATGCGATAGCAGGTGGTGGCAGATATGATAAACTTTGTGAACACTTAGGCGGAAGAGCCACGCCTGCTGTTGGTGCCGCTATAGGGCTAGAGAGAGTATTGGAGCTAATTAAACTTGGCTTAGAGCCTACTCAAAGCTACTATTTTGGTGCTATGGATAGCGAATCAATCCCTATGCTTATTAGAGCTGCGCGCATAAAAAGAGCAGTTGCTCCTTGTAACATAGAGTACAGACCGCGCTCACTAAAAGCACACCTTAAAAATGCTGACAAAGCCAACGCTTCATACTGTGTTATCATTGGTGAAGATGAGCGCAAAGATGCCAAACTCTGGATTAAAAACCTACAAGACAATACTCAAAATAGAGTAGATATAGATAAGTTTTAGAGATGCCATCATCATACGGTTTAAAGATCTGGGCTGAAAACAACTTCATCATCAAAGATGATAGAGTTCACATCAACTACAAAAGTACACCATCTATACTTCAGATAGTAGAACAGATAAGATCCAAAGGCATAAGAGGACCAATTCTACTAAAACTACCACACCTCATCACTAAACAGATTAGAACTCTATATAACTCCTTTGAGAAGGCGATAGATGAAAATAGCTACAGAGGGAAGTTTAGAGCAGTCTACCCACTCAAGGTCAATCAATACCCAGAGACACTAAAACAGATCATAGAGTCTGGTAGAGAGTTTGAGTATGGTCTTGAGGCTGGCTCTAAAGCAGAACTAGTATTGGCCATGGCTCAGACTCCCCTAGGCTCTGCTATTACAGTCAATGGCTTTAAAGATGAAGAGATGATAACTATGGGCTTTATAGCAGCGCAGATGAGGCACAATATAACCTTAACCATTGAAGGCTTAGGTGAACTAGAGTCGATTATTGAAGTTGCGCAAAAAAGAGAGCTGGCTATACCAAACATAGGTATACGCATTAGACTTCATAGCGGAGGTAGTGGCGCATGGGCAAAGAGTGCTGGCATGCACTCTAAATTTGGTCTAACCTCTACAGAGTTACTAGAGGCATTTAGACTACTAAAAGAGCACAACTTGCTAGATAAATTTACTATGCTCCACTTTCACATAGGCTCTCAAGTAGAGGAGATTGCACCTCTAAAGCGTGCTCTAAGAGAGGCTGGCAATATCTATGCTGAACTTAAAAAGATAGGGGCTAAAAGCTTAAAATGCATCAATATAGGTGGTGGCTTATCAGTAGAATATGCTCAACACAACACTAAGCGCGTACAGAACTACACACTAAGTGAAGCTGCCAATGATGTCATATATGTATTGCGTGAAATTATGAACTCTAAGGGTGTTGAGCATCCAGATATCATGACCGAATCAGGCAGACTCATAACTGCCTCTCATGCTATCTTAATCACTCCTGTACTTGAGCTATTCTCACATGATTACCAAGAGCACTCATTAAGACTAAAGCCTACCAATCCGCCTCTTATAGAAGAACTAGTAGAGCTAAATCATCTTCTAAAACGCTCAAACTGTATCGAATACTTACATGATGGACTAGACCACATGGAGTCCCTTTTAACACTGTTTGAGCTTGGATATATAGATCTATGTGATCGCTCAAATGCAGAGATATTAGTGCATCTTATCATCAAAAAATCACTCTATCTTATAGGCAAAAATCGCCCTCCTGAGATAGAAAAGCTCTCTGAAAGATTACAAGAACGCTATCTTGTAAATGGCTCATTTTTCCAAAGCATACCAGACTTTTGGGGTCTAAATCAAAAATTTCCAATCATGCCGATACACCACCTAGATCAAAGAGCCATTCGTGCTGCATCGCTATGGGATATCACATGTGATAGCGATGGAGAGATAGGGTTTGACCCATCTGCTCCACTCTATCTGCACGATATCGACCTAGATAAAGAGGAGTATTTTTTAGCTTTTTTCAACATAGGTGCATATCAAGAGACTTTGGCTATGAGTCACAATCTCTTTTCGCGTCCAACTGAAGTGGTCGTAGATATTGATGACAACTCCTATGTTATAAGAGAACTCAATGAAGCATACAGCATACTTGAGACACTTGAAAAGATCAATTATAGTAGCGATGAGATAGTTTCAAAACTTAAAAATAGGCTCAAAGAAGATGATTTTAGCGATAAACAAGAAAAAAAGGATACACTTTCTATGTGTAAAAATTTTTTGACACAAAATGGGTATCTTAGAACAACAAAATAAAAGGCATAAAGTGGCTCTTCTAAAACAGATACAAGAAGATTTTATCAACATCTATCAAAACGACCCTGCCATAAAGAGCCGTTTTGAGCTATTTTTTAACTATCCAGGTGTATGGGCAGTGGCATGGTATCGTATCTCAAATAGAATCTATCGTGCACGGTGGCGCAGGACAGCTAGATTTTTAATGGCAATTAATCAATTTTTAACCAATATCGACATACACCCAGCAGCCACCATAGGCAATAGGCTCTTTATAGACCATGGCATAGGTGTTGTTATAGGTGAGACTGCTGTTATAGAAGATGATGTTCTTATCTATCAAGGGGTAACTCTTGGGGGCGTTAGTCTAACAGCTGGTATTAAAAGGCACCCAACGATTAAAAGCCGTGCTGTCATAGGAGCTGGAGCCAAGGTGCTTGGTGACATAGTCATAGGTGAGAGTGCAAAAGTTGGCTCTAACTCTGTAGTTGTCAAATCAGTTCCACCAAACTGTACAGCCGTTGGCATACCAGCTAGAGTAGTTGGCAAAGGTAGAAGCAAAGATCCGCTCAGCCATAATAAACTACCAGATATCGATAAAGAGCTATTTGAATATCTTCTTAAAAGAGTTGCAATTTTAGAGCATATACTTATGAAAGAGAATAGCAATATACTAGAGCAAGATCTTGAACTAGAGCAGATATATGACTCATTTATCAAAGCTATGAAGGGGTAGACTTAAATAAACCCCGCCACCCACAAAAGGCGGCACGACTCATTTTACATGTAAATTATTGTGCCAGTTTATCACGCACAATCTGTACGGCGCGTACCATATTGTTAAGGCTGGCGCGTACCTCATTCCACTTAC
>JAMONY010000013.1 GCA_027066325.1 Helicobacteraceae bacterium
TGTACTCAAAACTAAATGGTAGCGTAAATTTACTAGCTATAACCGTTGATATCGTAACCCCTAGTGTACTTTCACTAAACTCTGTTGTCTGCTCTGCTAGATCTTCAATACTATAGTAGCGATACTTTGCATAGATAGATTCGCGTTGAAGCGAGAGTGGAAATGTAAAAAAGAAGGCAGATAGATTGAGTACTTTTGCTAGAGCAATTTCACCATAAGTTGCGCGTTTCACATAGCTATTGTCAGCAATAGTTGGTATCTGTATAGCTGAGGGATCTTCTGGCGTTGATACGGATGATAGTTTGATGCCACTATCGAGATCGGTTGATATATCTTGTAGTATGGAGTGTTTTATATTTGCTCCTATGTAGAGCTCATGACCCAAGCTATGCTTTAGACTATAGTTGGCAGTATAGATATCACTACTACGCTCCTTGAGAACATAGGCTTGAAGTGAGTTTTGGTAATTAGGGTACATTGAGACACCATACTGCTCATATCTCCCTATGTCTATCCCAAGACTCACAGGCTCTCTACTAGCAGTTGAGTAGTCTTGGTAGTAGTTGGCTTTAAGTGAGCCGTAGTAGTGTCCAGTTCTTAAAAATGCAAGTGCAGCAGAGGCGATTATGCCGTAATCTCGTCTATCTTTTTCATCAGCTTTATCAAGAGTTGAGTAGAGGTTTATGCTGTAGTTGAGCAGATATTGAGAATTTGTGTAGCTAAGCATAGCGGTAGTGATATTGAGCTCATCACGATCAAGCAATATGCTGAGAGAATTTTTTGCTAAAATGTCTTCAAAATTTACTCCAATACTTCCACCAATATTGCCATCTGAAGAGAAGAGAAAGATGCTAGTTGAGTTGTATTTAAGATCAAAAAGTGAGTAGTATGGTGAGGGGTCGTTGAGCTCAATATCACCTTGACTAGCAGCTGCTTTGGCGTAGTATGGTTCATGTTCAAAAAAGTGCTCTATCTCCCATATCGGCTCATCGATATTCTTTAGTGTATCTACGGTGTAGTAATAGCCATCAGAATCCATGCAGGCGTAGAGTACTCTGTCATCTCTTAGAAGTCTGGCATCTATGATGTTGTCAGCACTAGAGACTCTGCTAGTTTTGCCATCTATGTATCTATAGAGTGTTGATCCAAACTGTGAGGTAGATATAAAATAGATAGAGCCATCATCTAAAATATCAACAACAAAAGAGTAGAATCCTCTCATGCTCATAAGAGGTTCTCTGTTTTTATATAGAGTTCTCTTTTTGCCATCTTGAATAAAATAGTAGAGATTATCATCTAAATCTATCTGTACTGATGAGTTTACTTTGCTATAAAACTGCTTATCAATATAGAGTTGTGGTTCTGAGAAAGAGCTAGGTATATCAAAATAGACCGCACGCCCATCGCTAAGATAGCCCTGCATGGCTCTTGAGTTGCTACCATTGAGCAGTATTGCATCTTCATCATAGAGTCCAGCAGAGATCTGTAAGATAGAGGTGAAGTTGTTAGATTGCGTATAGTAGTCATCGTCAACTTTGAAGACTTTGCCACTAAGGTAACTTTGAGAGCTCTTTTTGACTTTAAGATCTCTTTTATCCATAGTTACAAGCTGTGGAAAACTTCGACCATCATCATTGATGATAAAGTAGATCTCATCTCTGTCGCTATTGAGTTGTGAAAAAAATTCAGAACGAGCTACTATCTTGCCTTCTGCTAATACCATGTTATCAGCCCTCTTGGCATAGAGCTTGGCAAAGTCAGATAGTGAGTCCTCAAAATCTACACCAACTGATGCTCTCATGCTGCCATTGGTTATAAATGGCCAGTACCAATGTTTTGAGAAATTTTTAAAGTAGTGGCTTATCTTTTTTGTTGTGTACTGTTGTGCCATATATAGATTATAGAAGCCACCAACTATGTAGTACCTCTCACCATATGGAAATTCTAAGACTGGATTATAGACCATTTGAGGCGTGATTTTATTGGCTTTTGCCTGTAGGTTTACGAGTGCTAGGTGTCTGCCGCTATAGAGTCTTCCTCCATTACCATGATAAGATTCACTAAAGAGCGCATGACCTTCTAACATAAAAGGATTTATCATGATATTTGGCAGACTCATAGGTAGTATAGTTAGCAAATTGCCATTACCTATAACAGAGTGCAGAACCCTTGATACCGCGCTAGCTTTAATATTCATCTGGTAGTTGTGTGCACTTTCATGGTATATCAATGTTTTAAGCCATGAGGTGGTACTGAAATAATCTACCATAGATGCGCCAGCTCCATAGTTGACCTGTAGGTTGCTAGGTATCTGTGTAGAGTAGGCATTGGCAATCTGGTTTTTGCTTGATGCTATGGCTATGTAAAGCTTCTCATCAAGCCTAGATCCAAACATCTGCTCATATATGGATCTTATGGCTAACTCACTCTGAAGAGCTATCTTGGCTTCAGCAACATTTTGCTCATTATAGATGAGCTGCACGCTATCATAATCACTTTTTTGATACTCATTATCTAGAGGAACAACAGCTGATGCATGAAGCATATGGCAACATAGAGTGAACAATATAGCTCTTTTCATACTGCTCTAACCTTTTTATCAATTTAAAATGACTATAATACACTATATTTACTTTAGGATATGTTTATGGCAGTAAAAGTAGCAGTGAATGGGACAGGCAGGATTGGGCTTATAGCTATTAAGATAGCATTGAGCAGAGCAGATATGGAGCTAGTTGCGATCAACACTACAGCAAAACCATCTATGTTGGCATATCTTCTTAAGTACGATACTGTACATAGCGGTATAGATGCAGAAGTTTTGAGTGATACAGAGATGTTGGTGGGCGGTAAAAGAGTTGTTCTTTTTACTCAAAGGTCTTTAGATGAGCTTGACTTTAGCTCTACTGGAGCTGAGGTTGTTGTTGAGTGTACAGGTGTATTTTTAACTACCCAAGCTTGTCAGAAACATCTTAAAGGTAGCGTAAAAAAAGTTGTTATATCCGCACCTGCTAAGGATGATATGCCAACTTTTGTGATGGGCGTAAATACAGATGAGTATAGAGGTGAAAGCATAGTCTCAAATGCTAGTTGCACCACAAATGCATTAGCTCCTATATGTAAGGTTTTAGACGACTCTTTTGGTATACAGAGCGCTCTTTTAACTACCATTCACTCTTACACTAATGATCAAAATCTGTTAGATGTAAAACATACTAAAGATATGCGTCGCTCAAGAGCAGCTGCGGTCAATCTCATACCAACTACAACAGGAGCAGCAAAAGCGATATCGCTTGTTATGCCACATCTAAAAGGTAAGTTAAATGGCTATGCTATGAGAGTTCCTACAACAGATGTCTCGGTGATAGATCTTACTGCAAACCTTAAAAAAGATATCACGGTAGATGGTATGGTAGAGATATTTACTGCTGCTTCAAAAGGGGCATTTAAAGCCCTTATTGAGATAGATCATGATAAGCGTGTATCGAGTGATTTTGTAGGCTCCACATATAGCTGCACTCTTATCCCCGATATGTGTAGTGTGGTAGACAATAGAACCATAAAAGTGTTAGCTTGGTATGATAATGAGTGGGGATACACAGAGCGCCTTATGGATATGGCAACACTTATTGGGAAGTATTGATGCTAAAGTTTGATGGTGATAAGATAAGGGTTGATGAGCAGCAGAAGCGAGAACTTTTTGAGATGATCTGCCAAGAGAGGAGTAGTGGTGCTGTAGGCTACTACGACCTACCATCATCATCGCAACAGCTAGTAGAGCAGACTAAAGAGTTTGCAAAAGATCTCTTTGCCGATATAGTAGTTCAAGATATTGTGATTATAGGCATAGGTGGCTCATCGCTTGGCATAAAAGCGATAGATAGCTTTTTAAGTGCTTCACAGAGTAGCTCTAAGACTTTACACTATCTTGAGAATTCAGATCCACTACAGATCATTAGGACTCTCACAAAGTTAGATATCAAGACCACTCTTGTTGTTGTCATATCAAAATCTGGTACCAGCGTTGAGACAATCTCTATTTTAAAAGCTGCTATAGCTCACTTTAAGATAGATCTTATGGGCTCAAAACGCCTTATCTGTATCACCGATCCAGATTCAGCACTCGATAGATTTGCAGCCCATTATAGTTTAAAGGTATTTCATATACCACCTACCGTTGGTGGACGCTTTTCTGCACTTAGTGCTGTTGGCATGGTACCTCTAACACTTGCTGGATATAATACCTTAGCCATGCTTAGTTCAGCAGAAGAAAAATTGGAGACATTTTTTAACTATCGAGACCACTATATTCTAAGTAGAGCAGTGCAGATAGCACAAAGTGAGCCTGATAGATACATACATATACTCTTCTCATACGCTAGCGCGTTAGAGGATTTCAATAAGTGGTTTGTGCAGTTGTGGGGTGAGTCACTTGGTAAAAAAGACTCTAACCGTAGACGAACAAAACTTATCCCAGTTGCGCTTATTGGCTCAGTTGATCAGCACTCTTTTTTACAGCTTATCATTGATGGAAGGTTAAATAAGAGTGTAACTTTTATAGATATTGCCAATAGAGGTGTAGACTTGATCATACCAGATCTGCCTCTACCATTTCTAGAGAGTAGTGATATATTTAACAATGAGAGTTTTGCAGATCTTATTAGCACGCAGTGTAGCTCAACGATGGCAAGTGTTAAGCAGAGCGGTACGGCTGTTGACAAGATCACGCTAAATGGCTATAGTGAAGATGATATTGGAGAACTGATAATCTATTTTGAGCTTTTAACATCTCTTGTTGGACTACTCTTAGATGTAGACACATATGATCAGCCAGGAGTTGAGCTTGGCAAAGAGATACTATATCAAACATATAAGGAGAAAAAATGACAATCGGCAAGTACAGCAGCAGCATCTCTGCTCTTAAATTAGATAAAGATGTGCTTCGTAAAAATACGCTTATATTAGCAGAAGAGGGCTCAGGAAAGACAAACTTAGCTAGTAAGATTAGAAAGTTTGCCATAGACTCAAGTACACCAACGCTATATATGGACTTCTCAAATCCATCCATAGATGATGTAGAGAAGAGGTATATAGATAGCGACTTTAACTATCTGCGTTTTGATGAGAGTGAAGAGTTTAGCCGTAGCCTAAACGCTCTTATAGATGCAAGAGCACATATCTATCTAGCTGTTAATCCAGACTATTTTACCAATAAAAGAGATAAAAAAAGCACTCTCTCACAGATGATTTCAAATAAAGCACTACTAGATAACTACTACTACTTTTTTCATGAGATAGCGCAGTTGAATGCTTTTTATACTAAGTTTGAAGACTTTTTACTCTATCTTTTTGGTCTTATACATATGCAGAAGTTTGGTATGACATTTCTTACTCAGCCGCATGAGATATTTGAAAATGCTCAACTAAAATTGCTCTTTTCAAATCTTTTTGTAGGTAGGTGCTCTAATGCCAACTACTTCAATACAGCAGTATTGAAAAATTTGGGAAGAAATAGATTCTACTTTCAGCATAGATTAAACCACTGTTCGTTACTCTTTAATCCTATTAAGAGTGATATAGTCACCATTTACGAGTAAGGAGCATTTATGAAAAGATTTATAGTAGCTGGCATAGCAGCAGCACTTATGAGCACAACCGTAGGGGCAAGTGAGGATCAAAATTTTGTAAACAGAGCTTATAAATCTGTTGCACTTTTAGCACAAAAAGGTGACCCAAATGCTCTCTTTTCGCTTGGTGAGATGAACTATCTTGGCATAGGTCAGAAGAAAAATTACGATATGGCTATTAAGTACTTTACAGAGTCTGCTGAAAAAGGGCATGTAAAAGCTGCTTTTAACTTAGGCTCTATGTATTACAATGGCTCTGGGGTTGCGCAAGATATAGAAAAGGCACTTCACTGGTTTACTGTAGCAGCATCTGAAGATGATCCAAAGTCTATACTCTATCTTGCTAAGATCTATGAAGATGAGAAGAAGAGCAATGAGCAAGCACTCTATTGGTACAATAAAGCAGCAGCTCTTGGGTACCCTCAAGCACAATTTGCAGCAGCTAGAATGTATCAAGATGCTGAGGGCTCAAAGAGAGATATCAAAAAAGCCATTAAGCTATATCAAGAGGCATCAGATCAAGAACATGGTGAGGCTCAGTATAATTTAGCGATGATCTATCTTAATGGAGATGGTACTAAGAGAGATTCTAAAAAAGCTAAAAAGCTTATGCAAGACTCATATATGAACGGTTTTCAAGGTGCAAAGCGTGTTTTAGATAAGAATAAGTGGGCTATTGTAATTCAAGAGGCTACTCTGCCAGAGTTTGATAAACAGTAGTTATGCGTATAGTTATACTACTGTGTGCTATATTTTACATAGCTACCGCATCAGAGTTTGCACCAAATAGCGCATGTAAGGAGTGTCACCCTCTCATATATGATGAGTATATGAGTTCTCAACACTCTAAAGCTTCTATCTTCAAAGATGAAATCCATGCCGCTGTGTGGAGTAAACACCCTAAAAATATCAAACTAAAAGCGTATGGTTGTGCACACTGCCACACACCAGCCGCATCAAATCTAAAAGAGCTTACTGCACCAAACAATGGTGTTGTGCCAGATGTAAACAATACAACTCACACTGATGGCATCTCTTGTGCGTATTGTCACCGCATCAAGAGCATATCTCTAGGAGCTAAGCGCAATAAAAATATCTTAAGTGCAGATCCAAAAAGTTTCTTTGGCGATTCTAATATCTCAAAAACAACACCATTTCATACCGTGATTGTAAGAGATGTAAATAGCAGCAGTTCAGATATCTGTATGGGCTGCCACTCACATAAGAAAAATAAGTTCAAGTTTAATGTCTGTATCACTACTATGCCAAAGTCTTCAGATACAAAGAGTTGTGTAAGCTGTCACATGCCTAAGCAGTCTAGGGAGAGCAATCAAACAGCAAGGTTTCATGGTTTTGCAGGCATAAACTCATATGCGCCTATGTTAGAAGAGCATGTAGAGTTAGGGTTTGAAAAAATTAAAGATGGCTTTAGTATTGTTATCACAAACAAGACACCTCATGCACTCTCACTTCATCCATTAAGAGTGATGCAGCTTAGAGTGAGTGTAGATAACAAGGCACTCAAGAGTGTGAACTTTTTAAAACTTATAGGTAGTGATGGCAAGCCTACACCACCTTGGTTAGCTAAAGAGGTTGTTCTCAATAGCGTTATACAAGCAGATGAGAGTAGGGTAGTTGAGTTTACATATGATCTTAGCAGTAAAAGCAAGATAGATGTTGTGTTAGGTTATTATCTTGTAAATCCAAAAGCACTTAAGGGTCTTGGATTAGAGCAGAGTGAGAATGTGAAGCGTTTTCGAATCTTTAAAGAGCAGAGCTTTAAGCTCTAGTGGTTGTGGTAAAGCTTAGCACATTTTCCGTGTTATAATAGCACCAATGAAATCACTTCTAATAAGAGTTACTCTCGGGCTTGACGAGAGAGATATTTTACCAGATGAGTTAGAGCATATAGAGCAGTGGTACCAGCACGGCATGTTGAAAAAAGAGAGTGGTATATATAAGCTACACTCTAAGTATAGAGCTGGCAGAGTTATGCTAACGCATAATGGTAGTGGCGCATACATTCAGGTATTGGCATTGAGTGTTCGTGATCTATTTGTTGATAGCTCTAATCTAGATGGTGTGCAAACTGGTGACCTTGTAATTGCTAAGCGTATTTTAGGCAATAACAGGGGAGCGCCAAGTGCTACAATTGCACTAGTTGTAGGTCAAGAGGCGAGCTATAGTGTTGGCTATATTAAGACAAATCTAGGAGTCAAAACCCTTATTGATATAAAAACATCTCACCCATGTGGAGTTCAGATTAGCAGCCAAGATTTGAGCTTGTATGAGGAGTACACACTTTTTAAAATCAGCAATCAAGATGGACAAATAGTAGAAAACTTAGGAAATTTAACTGATCCTTTAGTAGATGAGAAGATTGTTCTTGCTATGTACAATAGAGATGATAAATTTGATGACGATGTGCTAGATCTAGTTAGAGACTTTAGTGACAATATCAGTTTAGATGAGTATAAACATAGAGTTGACTTGAGAGATTTACCATTTTGTACTATAGATCCAGTAAGTGCAAAAGACTTTGATGATGCTATCTGTTTTGTACCATCTACTAGTACTCTTTATGTGGCTATTGCTGATGTTGGGGCATATGTTGCACCATTTGGTGCACTAGATGCTGAGGCAGCTAAAAGAGGTTTTAGTATATATTTTCCTCACAAATCAATTCCAATGTTACCACGCATACTCTCTGAAACTCTATGCTCACTTCAGCCACAAGTAGATCGATTGGCATATGTGTTTGAGATCAAACTTGATGGAGCCAGTGTTGTATCTAGTAAGCTTTATGAAGCTGTTATACACTCAAAAAGACGCTTTACATATGAGCAGATAGACGCTTTTTTTCAAGGCAAATTAAAGCTTTGCGAAGAGGGTGATAAAGATATATTTGGCTATATATCACCTCTAAAAAGGCTAACTGAACAGCTGCGTCAAAAGAGACTGGATATCGGGTTTGATTTTCACTCACTAGAGATAGAGATGAAGTTAGATGATAGTGCGCAGATACAGAGCGTGGAGTTAGCGGAGCAGACACCATCACACTCACTTATAGAGGAGTGTATGCTTTTAGCCAACAAAGAGGCGGCCTCTATGTTTGAGCGTGGTATATTTAGAATTCATGAATCACCAACGGAGAGCTCACTTCAAAATCTGTACGAGGAGCTCTCAACCATAGGGATAGTTGTAGACTTTAAAGAGAGTCTTCAAGAGACAATAGAGTCTATTCAGAGCGAGGCACAAGCGCGTGATTTGAGTGCTGAAGTTGATGAGCTTATTATTCGTGCACAGATGAGGGCACGATATGCACCTGAAAATAGTGGTCACTTTGGGCTTGGATTCGATAAGTACACACACTTCACTTCACCTATACGCCGATACTCTGATCTTATTGTACATAGGCTTTTGAAGGCGATACAAGCAGATAGTACAACACGGAGCTCATACCTGCTTCGCAATATAGATGCGCTCTGTTTTGCTGTAAGTGATAAAGAGCGTGAAATTGCTGATATAGAGTTTAGGTTTTTTGATAGAAAATATGCTAGATGGGCATTGAAATACAGAGGCAAAAGTGTACAAGCGCGTATCATAGCTACTACGCCACAGGTTATAGCGCAGGTGCAAAATCCACTTTTTGGTGCTAAAATGGTAGTGTATGGTGGTGATAATTTAGCTCTTTTTGATGACATAGTAGCTAAGATAGAGAGTGTAGATCTAGCAACAACCAAGATAACATCTACCTACCTAGATCGAGTTAATTAGTATGAAAAAACATGAACTAGATAGAGCTATAGATCAGCAAAAAGTACCTTCTGCTATGATGCTTTATGGAGAGAGCCATTTTCTTATTGAGTACTATATGAGACATATCTCAAATTTAGATAATGTTAACATACTGACTCTCTACAATGATGAGTATAGTTTAAATACCGCTCTTACACATCTATCACAAGGTTCTCTCTTTGGTGGCGATAGTTTACTAATTTTACGCTCTAGTAAGAAGATACCAAAAGCAGACTTGGAGCGCTTGTTAGAGCTTGTAGATAAAAACCCTACCAATAGGTTCATCTATGCATATTTTGGTACCGATTTTAAAAAGGGAGTATCTTCTGCTTTTGATCGTAGTGGAGTTGGCGGCTCAATTAGACTGTTTCATCCATATCAAAATGACGCAAAGATGATCTTAATTAGTGAAGCTAAACGCAAAGGGATAGAGCTTGATCACTATGTAAGTCTACACCTTCTTGAGTCTCAAAATGGAGATCTTGCATTGAGTATAAATGAGCTTGATAAACTTGCTCTTTCTGGATCACATATAGGAGTGAAAGATATAGACGAGATAGTATATGGTACAGCAGAGTTTAAGATAGAGCAGCTAAGCAGTGCTCTTGTAGAGAAGAAGAAATTTTTAGAGATTTTACAGCGTCTACTTGAGAGTGGTTATGATGAGGTTCGTATATTGACGGCTATATCTTCACATATAAGTGTGCTCTATCTGTATAACCTACACACTAGAGTTCATGCACACACAACATCTATGGATATCTTAGGCTACAGATTGCCACCATCAAAGGAGCAGGAGTATCAAAAGCAGTATATGCGCATAAAGCCATATCAGTATAAAAAAATCTTAAAATTGCTATGCGAGGTGGAGCTACAGATAAAAAGTAGCCACTCAAATGCTAAAAATACTACACTTATTGCTACCTTGTTAAGGGTGCAGTCTATGCTTTAGTCTCTATCTTGTTCAAAGCCTCGATGACAGCATTTAGGTCTGTTAGAGGAATATGTACTTTCCATTCAGGATTATCTACATCCCCATCTAGTGAGACACCTATACTAGCAACACTTGGGCTACCTTTGGCATATGGCTCATCTATCTGAGATATACTGATTACACCCTCTTGAGTTGTAGATAATGGGATAAGTTTTAGTAGCTTTGTGTTTTTGCTCATAATATCTCCTTGTAAAATTTTTATGTATAAAATTGTACACAAATAGTTATTTAACCTTCATTAATCTCTATCTTGATCTAACATTTATGAGCCATCTGAAATACTTAAAAAGAGTAGGCAACTCTTAACTCTTGAAGTTTCTTGAGAGAGGGTCAAGTAAAGTTTAAAACTTATGATACAATTTGAGGAATTATTTGATATCAATATAGATTTTTGAACAGCACTTATTGTGGAGAAAGGATTTTACAACATGACCATACCAAATAAAAACACCATCTCGTTGACAAGAGGATTTTGGTGTATTTTTAAAGATGGAGTCGATACAATAGCTGCAGGCGCATCTGCAGTTAATGGAAAAGAGTATGTGTATATCAATGGAGATCTTATCTTAGAGCAGAGGTCATATTCAACAACAAGCAGACACTCATTTGAGTTTAAAAACAATAGATACGAAGTAGAATTTTGTGTGCCTGAGGTGCTCAAAGGGAAGATAGAGTGCAGTCTATCAAAAAATAGTAAGCTCATTCAAAAATATAAAACACTGTATAAGTATAAATTTAGTTTCTATGAATTTTCTATCTACTTTGCACTGGTGTTTATATATGGATTTGCTACGATTTATTATCATCTATCAGCCTGGAGTTTAATTCCATTTGTAGCAGTTATGTCCATAGTAAGTATTGTGTTTGCTATGAGACATATAGTTTTTATTGAAGAAGATCTATGAGAGAGTGTTGTAGTAGAAAGTTATTTATATAACTATAATTGCAAGCCTCTAAATCGGGACTATACTGCATACAACACTCCCTCTCTCTTAGCTTTTTTTACTCTCTTGAGTTTTTGTTGTCTCAACTTGCTGTAGTAGTGAGTTGAGCCCGTGCTCTTCTTCAAACTCAGCTATGATCTTTACAACCTCTTCTCCAGTGATATTTTCTCTATCGTAGAGTAGCTCAACCATCTTCTCAATAGCTCCTTTATATAGACGAAGTCTCTCAAGTACAAGCTCATAATGTTCTTGTAGAGTGAGTTTAATGTGCTCATCCATCTTCATGGCCATCTGTTCGCTATACTCTCTACCTTGAGTCATACCACCACCTAAAAATGTACTCCTCTGCTTCTCAAGTACCATTAGTCCTGCAACATCACTCATACCATACATCTGAACCATAGATTTTATGATATCGGTTGCGCGTTCAAGGTCATTGCTGGCTCCAGTAGAGATCTCACCTATAAAAACCTCTTCAGCAGCTCTACCACCAAGAAGTACATCTACTTCAGCTAAAAGTTCATGTTTTTGTGCTAGATACTTATTTTCCTCTGGAGTATTTAAAGTGTAGCCAAGTGCTGCTAGTCCGCGCGGAACTATGGATACTTTTGATACTCGACTAGCCCCTTTGGTTGTCTCAGCCAGTAGAGCATGTCCACTCTCATGGTAAGCTACAATCCTCTTCTCTTTCTCATTGATACGACGACTCTTTTTGGCAAGTCCAGCAATAGCACGCTCAACTGACTCTCTAAGATCATTCTGTTTTACACTATCTTGATTGTTTCTTCCTGCTAGTAGAGCTGCTTCATTGATGATATTGGCAAGGTCTGCACCAGCTAGACCAGCTGTAAGTTTGGCTATCTCTTTAAGGTCTACATCTTTATCTATCTTGATGCCTTTAACATGTACCTTTAAGATCTCAATTCGACCCTCAAAGTCTGGTCGATCAACAAGTACTTGTCTATCAAACCTTCCAGGTCGTAAAAGTGCAGGATCTAAAACCTCTGGACGGTTTGTAGCTGCTAGGATAATGATAGGTGTATCGGTGCTAAAGCCATCCATCTCAGCTAGTAGTTGGTTTAGAGTCTGCTCTCTCTCATCATTACCACCCATCATACCACCAGCAGCACGACTCTTACCAATAGCATCAATCTCATCTATAAAGATGATAGAAGGAGCATCTTTTTTTGCCTGCTCAAATAGATCTCTAACTCTTGCTGCGCCAACACCAACAAACATCTCTATAAAACTAGAGCCTGAAACAGAGAAAAATGGCACATCAGCCTCACCTGCAACAGCTTTTGCTAAAAGAGTTTTACCAGTACCGGGGCTACCTACTAAGAGTAGACCTTTTGGGATTTTTGCCCCTAACTCTACATACCGCTCTGGAAATTTTAAGAAGTCAACTATCTCTTTGACCTCCTCTTTTGCTTCAGAGGCTCCAGCGACATCATCAAACTTTGTTTTAGGTTTTTCAGAGTTGATAAGTTTTTTGCTGCCACCCATGCCAAGTATGCCTCCACCCATACTTTTTTGCATGCGAGATGCCATAAACATCCAGATTGCTAGTATGATCAATATAGGCAACATAAAACCAAACATCTCTGTAAACCAGTTGCTTTCAGAATACCCCTCATACTCTATGCCACTCTCATCTAAAAGTGGTACAAGTGTATCATCGCCTGCTACACGCCTTGTGGTATAGAGAGTCTTAACTCCACCCGCTTCACTGATGGCTTTGATATAGCTTTGACCTATCTCTACTTTTGTGATCGATTTAGTTTTGATAAGCTCTTTGAGTTCTGAATAACTCACCTCTTTTACTTTTGATACCCCTTTATAACTGCCTGATCCATCACCTATAAGTGTTTGAAAAATCAACACAACTGCAACTGCAAAGATTGCAAATGTTACTATTGGGTTTTGGTTAAAAAAATTATTGTTATTGTTACTGTTATTGTCTTGTTGTGCCATCGGCTCTACTCCTTATTTGTGGCAACTATACTTACCCACTCATCTTCTCTCATGATCTCAATGACGCTCAAAGAGTCAAATGAACTCAAGATTTTATCTTCATATCTATCCAAAATACCTGAAAGAATCAAAATAGCACCACATTTGAGTCTACTTATAAGCTCAGGTGCTATCATATGTAACACATCAGCCACAATGTTGGCGATGATGAGATCATACTGTTTAGTAGATCTTGCAATAGATCCTTTCCATAGATTTAGATCTATGCTATTTAGCTTAGCATTTTGAGCTGTATTGCTAATGCAAACTGGATCTGTGTCACAAGCATCAACTACACCTCCTAGTTTAGCAGAAGCTATAGAGAGTATGCCACTTCCACACCCTACATCTAATACCTTAGAGCCATCTTGTTGATACTTTGCTATTGCTTTAAGACAAGAGGCTGTTGTTGGGTGGTGACCTGTGCCAAATGCCAAAGATGGGTCTATTGTTATGTTGAGCAGAGTGCTATCTGGCTTTACCCATGTTGGGTGTATGTGAAATGGCTCTATGGTGATGGGCTCTATGGCATTTTGATATATCTCTACCCACTCTTGATTCTCTTTTAGCTCAGACTCAATAGTGACATCAATCTGCGTATTTAGAGCGTTTTGTAGTGCATCTGCATACTGTTCTACTCCCCAAGCTATATTTTCAAGACTCTCTTCACTTCTTACTATAAGACTCTCATCCGTGCTCTCAAAACCTATCGGTAGCACATCAGATAAAAAGTCACTAAAGAGCTCAATATGTGATGATGGTGTAATGGTCAGTTCGTGGTATGTTGACTCTTCTGATTTAGACATTACTGTAGACTTTAAGTGCATCTTCTAGGTCAAGTGTGCCCTCATAAAATGCTCTGCCGATAATGACACCAGCAATCTCATCGGTAACTGCTAGTGATGCTAAATCACTAGCATCTTTTACACCACCGCTTGCAATGGTTGGTATTTTGCAGGCGCGTGCTATCTCAAGCGTAAATTCAACATTTACCCCGCTAAGCGTACCATCGCGACCAACATCTGTACAGATAATTGCCTCAACGCCAGCATCAGCATAGGCGATGGCTAAATCAGTAGCCTTCATGCTACTAACCTCACCCCATCCCTCAACAGCTACAAAGCCATCTACTGCATCTATGCCAACTACGATGGGATACTTTTGTGCCATCTCTTTAACAAACTGCTCATCTTTTACCGCAATAGAGCCCAAGATGACTCTATCTATGCCAGCATCAATGTACTGTTTTATGGTCTGCTCATCACGAATTCCTCCACCAAGCTCTATCTTTAAAGAGCACTCGGAGCGTATTTTTTTGATCACATCTAAGTTTTTTGGTTCACCCGCAAATGCTCCATCAAGATCAACCAAATGCACCCATTCGCTTCCCATCTGTTCAAATGTTTTAGCTACCTCGTAAGGTTTTTTGCTATATATCTTAGCTGAATTCATGACACCTTTAGTCAATCTCACAGCTCTGCCATCTTTTAAGTCTATTGCCGGTAGTAGTACCATTTTCATCTCCTCTCTATTTTAGAGTTTTATAAAATTTTCTAAGATCTTTAAGCCATTTGTATGACTCTTCTCAGGGTGTGGTTGCAACCCATAGATATTCTCTTTGTGTACAGCAGATACAAACTCATATCCGTAGTGGCTCTTAGCTGCAACAAACCTATCATCACAAACCACATGGTATGAGTGTACAAAGTAGAGATAGAACTCCTCACTCATGCCATCAAATAGATCACCACCATTTACAAAAACCTCGTTCCATCCCATGTGTGGTACTTTGAGTGCTTGATCAAATCTCTTTGTGTCAAATGCTTTAATCTCTCCATCAATTAACCCCAAGCCCTCATGGTGACCAAACTCACAACTACTCTGAAAAAGTAGTTGCATCCCAAGACATATGCCAAGAAGTGGTCTATCTGTTTTACTAAACTCTATGATCGCCTCATCAAGATTGGAGCTTTTGAGATGATCCATAGCGTCACCAAAAGCTCCTACACCAGGCAGTATTACCTTGTCATATTTTGCTAAGTTATCAGCAGAGCTCTCTATGTGAACCTCTTTGCCAAGCAGTCTAAATGCATTTTGAACACTGCGTAGATTGCCCATGTTATAGTCTATGATGGCTATCATTAGTGCTCACGATTGGTAGAGAGAGTTAGCCTAACATAGATAGCTAGAGATATCACAAGTGCAGAGACTCCTCCAAGTATGTAGATTGCTACCATAAGCTTATCTGTGTCTATGATAGCAAACTTAAAGACAAGCATCAGTGCCTCAATCGAGAGAGCTATGATGATAGAGCCTAAAAACCTAACCATGGTTCTATGCGGATCAGAAGCACCACTATGTTGATCTCCCCTACCTAAAACCTCCTCTTCAAAAAGAGTTTTAACAAGATCAAATATGGCTAGAGCTAGTGTGAGCAAGATAGTAGATTTAAAGATACTCTCAATATCAATCGCTTTATAGTTTGCGCCAAATTCCCAAAAAACACTCACACTTTTTACAAGCAAAAGTAGCGCAATCATAGCCAGCAAGAAGGTAAACAGCGCATATCCAGCACGAAAAAACCTACCTGTAAATGAGTGCATAGGCATAGGGTGAGCAATATGTAGTACAGAGTCAAGAGGTAGATCTATACATGCAACAAAGAGTAGCTCACCCTTTTCATTAAAGATGGGTTGTGAGGCTGTTACTGTCAACTCTTCTGTTATGAGTGATGGGTACGGGTCTGTGATGGTGCATCGCCTCTCTTTGCATGCGCGGTAGTAGTAGGCGCGATCAGAGCGAATCAGTCCAACATCATCCTCTTTTTCGATAAATCCATTGAGTATAGTTGCAGATATCTGTACACCACGGTGATCTAAAAGATAGATCCCCTCTGCATCTCTTAGATCACCCATGATTTTACGCATCTTGTTCATAACCGACTCACTAGAAGCTGATGGTAGACGATTTGGAAGATTTTTAGAAAATAGATAACAAAAATATGCACGAGCTTGAGTGCGAATCTCTCCAAAGTTTTTTATATCTCTTGCAACCATAACTGTAAAATCCTCATTTAAATAGCACGAATTATACCAAAAGTTCTGTTTACAAGATATAATATCGACATGAAAAAGTCTATATCGAGGGTACTGATTGTCCGTCTAAGCGCACTTGGAGATATCATCAATAGTGCTATTGTTGCTAGTTTTATAAAGCAGCATATGCAAGGGTGTAGAGTTGAGTGGCTTTGTGATGAGCAGTTTGCAGATCTACTTAGACTCTCAGACTCTATAGATGAAGTCCATACAGTAGCTCTTAAGAGAATCAAAAAAGAGAAAAAGCTCTCGCTTATCTTCAAAGAGATAGCATCATTAAGATCTCTTGGTGCGTACGATCTCATCATCGACATGCAAGGGCTACTTAAGTCCGCTATTGTCTCTAGAATCATTGGTAGCAATATACACGGCTTTGATGCAGAGTCCGCTAGAGAGGGTATGGCATCTCATCTCTACTCTACTACTAGCTCTATAGCATATGAGACCAATATCATCAAACGAAACTGTACACTTATAGGCGATGGGCTAGGTATAGAGATAGGTGATGAAGATATAGAGTCTAAACGACGCCTATTTGTACCGCCAAAGAGCCCTCTCTTAAATCCTTATGTAGCTATTGTAGTTGGTGCATCTTGGGCTAGTAAGCGCTATAGTGTAGAGGGTTTTGCAGAGGTGTGTGACGCACTTGCTTTTCCATGTCTGTTGATTGCAGGTGATAGTGATGAGCAGCAAATGGCACACTCAATAGCCTCACTTTGTAGCAATGCTTCACACTATAAGACGGCTTCACTTCAAGATCTAGTTGCTATCATTACACACGCCAAGTTAGTTATAGGTGGTGATACGGGTCCAACACACTTAGCATGGGCTCAAAATACTCCATCTATCACGCTTTATGGACCAACTACGCCTAGAATGATGTTTGAGACCAGCGTAAATCTAGCCATAGAGTCTAGCTCAACCGTAGATATTTTACATATAGATAAAAATGATATGAGCATAATCGATATAGAGCCAAAAGATATCATTGAAAAAGCGAAACAACTACTTTGATACTATATTATATCTTTAGAACCATTGAGTATCTCTTGATGCTTTTTCCATACCAAGTAAGAAGATCTTTTTTTCTATTTTTAGCCTTTTTGGCTTATCATTTTGATAGAAAATATAGACGAGTAGTTGAGCAAAATCTTAAAATGGCATATGGCGATGAGTTGAGCCAAGATCAGATTATACAGATCAAAAAATACTGCTATAAAAACTTACTACTAAATTTTCATAGAGCTGTTGAGAATGCTCACTCTAGTGCAGATGAGATAAACAAACGCGTAAGTTTTATCAATAAAAAGGTGGTAGATGATGCATTGCAGAGTTCACGACCTATCATCTTTGTGTCTGCACACTATAGCAATTGGGAGCTAGGAGCTGCCTCTGTTTCTGCGCTTATTACCCCTACTTTAAACACCTATAAAAAACTTAAAAATCCATATTTTGATCACTACTTAGTGGCATCAAGATCTACACTCAATATGCATCTTGTTGAGAAAAAAGGTGCACTCAAGCAGGTGGTAAAAGCTCTAAAAAATTCTCAAGCAGTAGGTTTTTTGATAGATCAAAATACCAATCCACGCGACAGCTTAACAGTAGAATTTTTTGGTAAAAAAGTGACACAAACAGCTGCTCCAACCTACTTGGCGCAAAAATATAATGCTCTTATTATCCCGCTATTTATCGATACAGAAGATGAGCAGCACTATACGGTAGAGTTTATGGATCCACTAACATGTGGTTTAGATGAGTCTGTACAGGTGGTTGCGCAGAGGTTGTCTGATCTAGTGGAGTTAAGAGTTAAAAGAGATCCAAAGAGATATTTTTGGCTACATAAAAGGTTTAAAAATTTCTATCCAGAAATATATGGTGCAATTTCAAAGTAGCCATATAAAAACTGGACAGAATCTTTGTGCTATTTTTTTCTCATTTTTTTATGTTACATTTAGAAGATGAAGATTTTTACTATCTTATTTGGTATCTTAGCTATCTCTGTTACTGCCTTTAGCTCATCTTTGATTGATGATATCAAGGTCTATCAGACAGACAATAGAGGTGTAAATATCGACAATATCAATAGATATGTATCTCACATGCATGAGATTAATGACTCTAGAGAGATGTTGTCACAAAAAGGTATGAGTTACTGGCTAGAGTTTAAGTTAAAAGATAATTTGAAAGCTGATCTATATGTGGGTTATTATATTGGGTTTGAGATCAATGAGACATCTTTTAAAGAGCATCAAAACTTCCATAAGTTCTCTTTTACTAGCTTAGATCACATAGAGTTTGATTATGACCCATTAGAAGATGTTAAAACATACTATTTGAAAATAACTCCAAATGTACTTTTTATGGATAGTGCCACACTAAATATAATGCCTGAAAAAGAGTATCTTGCTCAGATGGATCACTACTCGTATGTTCAGGTTATCATAGGTATTGTTATCGGTATCATTTTTATGACCGCTGTTTACAATGGCGCTATTTTTTACTTTAATAAAGAGCGTGTTTTTATCTACTACACTCTGATGCAGATCTCTATGATACTGTTGTTGTTGGCATATAGTAGTAGTATGTTTCTCGATATTTTACAAGTAGTTATGGAGTGGAACAAGCTAGAGCTGTTAGCTATGGTTACAACTCTGTTTACCATTTTATTTACAAGAGATTTTTTTAATACACCAAGGTTTACACCAAGAATTGATAAGATACTTTTAGTATATATCACCATTCTCATCATCGACATAATCATAACTATATTTTATAGATCACTAATACTAAGAGATCTCTTCTACTCCCCTTTTTTAACAGTACTGATTCTTGTAGCGCTAATACGGATCAGACAAGGTTTTATGCCGTCGTATTTCTATCTTATAGGTTGGATTGTTATGCTAATTAGTGTTGCTATGCTTGAGTTTGAAGATGATCTCATTTTTAGTCCTATGCTTGTGGGCTCTGCTGTTGAGGCTATAATGCTATCACTGGCTCTAACATATAAGTTTAAACTTCTACAAGAGGAGAATGAGCAGCAGCGACAAATCATGATACAGCAATCAAAGTTGGCATCTATGGGTGAAATGTTAGGAAATATTGCTCATCAGTGGCGTCAGCCTCTTGCTAGATTGTCATATATTTTTATGAATATAGGTACTTTAGATAGCAAAACATCTATTGCTACTAAAGTTTGTGAGGGTGTAAAACAGCTTGAGTTTATGTCACAAACTATCGATGATTTTAGAGATTTTTATCTGCCAAATGGAGAGAAAGAGATCTTTTCGTTAAGCGTAGAGACTCACTCTGTTTTAGATATTTTACATGCTCATCTTGATAGCCAACATATAGATTGTATCTTTGTAACAAAGCAAGATGCAAAAATCAATAATCATAAACATCAATACGCCCAAGTGCTTTTAAATCTAATTTTAAATGCCAAAGAGGCTTTTGATCTATGTGAGGTAGAAAATCCAACTATTAGAGTTGTTGTTGATGGGCGCACGGTTAGAGTTCAAGATAATGCAGGAGGTATATCTGATGATATTGCAGATAAGATATTTGAACCATACTTCACCACCAAAGATAGCGGTAGTGGCATAGGTTTATATATGTCCAAGATGATTGTTGAGAAAAATATGAGCGCTATATTGGGTATGAAGAGCCTTGATGGTGGCTCAGAATTTTGGATAAGATTCTAAATCTTACCATCTTGCATAGCCCTTTTAAAATATGGTTTGCTTTTATTCTATATACTTTGTTTTATTGAATTTTTTTTATTAGTTTTAGCTAGTGTAAAATCTTCTCTAAGTATATTTAACTATGAAAGGCTAGTCGTGACACTACTAGATAGTTCAGCTACATTAAAAAGATTGGGATATGCTCCAAATGAACCACTTTTAGAGCAAGTAAAGCGCATCGAAGCCAATACAGCAGGATACGCTAAGATACAAAAACATATGTTTGATTTACATGATCGCCTCAAGATAGAGGAGGGGTATGTTGCTATGTCAAATACGCTAGATCTATTTAAGATCAAGGTTGAAGCTACGGATCAGGAGCGTCAAAATAGAGCGTTTGAGCAGATCAATGCATTTGCAACAAAATACAAGATCAATCTACAAAAAATCCGCAATAAAAATACATACTACATAGTAGGGTTCGATAAAGAGTAACTCTTATAAGGGAGATTTTATGGCAGATAAATTCGATATGTTACATCAAAAACACATAGAGTTTATAGAGCAACAGCAGATCTTTTTTGTAGCCTCTGCTGGGTGTGAGGGGCTAATCAATCTCTCACCAAAAGGTATGGACACACTTAAGATCATAGACTCATCAAAGCTAGTTTGGTTAAATTATATAGGTAGTGGCAATGAGACCGCTGCTCACATTAACCAAAATAGTAGACTAACCATCATGTTCTGCTCATTTGAGAAAAAACCACTTATACTAAAAGTTTTTGGTAGAGCAGAAGAGGTTAGAAGCACTCATTCAGATTTTAGTAAGTATAGCAACCATTTTAACAATATTAGGGGTGCAAGGCAGATATTTGTCGTTGAGATAGATTCTGTTTTGACATCTTGTGGGTATGGAGTGCCTCTGTATGAGTTTAAGTCACAGCGTGATACATTGACTAAGTGGCTTGACAATAAAAGTAACGATGAGCTTCAAGAGTATCAGCAGAAAAATAACACGATAAGCCTAGATGGAGTCAAAATTGATATAAGTTGAGTCGTATGCTATCAAGTTTATTGACAAAAAATCCTAAAGGTGATACAATTTCAGAAAAAAGGATTTAACAATGAGTACAATATTTGATAAACTAACACACCAGATGAGTCAGAGTGTAGAGTCTGCGCTATCTTTAGCGCTTCACAACTCAAACAGCGAGGTAGAACCTATCCACATGTTGTGGGCACTACTTACCAACTCCTCTTCTACTCTTAGCTCAGCACTAAATAAGCTAGCAGTTGAGAAAGAGGCGATACTTCTAGAGGTGAAAAGCAGGGCAGAGAAGCTACCTAAGAGCAGTAGCGTAAGCAAAGAGAGTATCAAGATATCACGCATGTTGGTTGCAGAGCTAGAGCGTGGTGTCGGATTGATGACTAGTAGTGGCGATAGCTATCTTGCGGTAGACACATACATCTTAGCAAATCTAGATTACGATCCTCTAAAGAGTGTGCTTGGCAAATTTATAGATCTGCTAGAGTTAAAAAAAGCTCTTGAGCAGATGAGATCTGGTGGCACAATTGATTCACAGAGTGCAGATGAGAAGCTTGAAGCGTTGAGTAAGTATGGCATAGATCTATGTGAGATGGCTAGTAAGTCAGAACTCTCTCCAGTTATAGGTCGTGATGAGGAGATCCAGCGCATGATGGAGATACTTATCCGTAAAAGTAAAAATAACCCGATACTACTTGGGGAGCCTGGTGTTGGAAAAACTGCACTTGTTGAGGGCTTAGCACAGCGTATATACGATAAAAATGTCCCACTATCTCTACAAAATATGCGAGTAGTTACGCTAGACATGGGTGCACTTATAGCAGGCGCCAAATATAGAGGCGAGTTTGAAGATAGACTAAAGGCTGTTATAGATGAGGTAAAGAGTAGTGCCAATATCATACTATTTATAGATGAGATTCACACTATTGTAGGCTCTGGAGCTAGCGAGGGCAGTATGGATGCTGCCAATATCTTAAAACCAGCTCTAGCGCGCGGAGAGCTTCGTACCATAGGCGCAACCACTCTAAAAGAGTATCGCAAATATTTTGAGAAAGATACAGCACTTCAACGCCGATTTCAGCCAGTTAATGTTGGTGAGCCATCTATCAATCAAGCTCTACAGATACTAAGAGGCATCAAAGAGCATCTAGAGGCTCATCACAATGTTACCATTACAGATAGCGCACTAATTGCAGCTGCTAAGTTATCGGAGCGCTATATTGCAGATAGGTTTTTGCCTGATAAGGCGATAGATCTTATAGATGAGGCTTGTGCAGAGCTAAAGATGCAGATAGAGTCGGAGCCACGAGCACTATCTATTGTTAAGCGTAAAATTGAGGAGCTAGAGGTTGAGAGAGAGGCGCTAAAGATGGATGAGGGCGCATCAAACGAGAAGCGTATAGAGGAGATCGAACGAGAGCTAGCAGATGCTAATGAGCAAAAAGCACAGCTGCAGAGCCAGTACGAGAGTGAAAGAGAGGTGTTTGAGAAGATAGCAGCACTCAAGACAGATATAGAGAGGCTTAGGCGTGAAGCTCAAAGCGCAAAGAGTGTAGGTGATTATAATAAAGCAGCAGAGATTGAGTATGCTCAGATACCAGCTCTCCTTGATGAGGTAGATATACAAGAGCAGCAGTGGAAACAGATGCAACGCGCGGGAACCCTGCTTAAAAATAGTGTAGATGAGAGCTCAATCGCTGGAGTAGTTAGTAGATGGACGGGCATACCAGTCTCTAAGATGTTGGCAAGTGAAAGAGAGAAGATCCTAAATATCCAAAGCGTGCTAGAGGAGGATGTTGTAGGACAAAGTAGAGCAATAGAGGCTATATCAAGGGCTATTAAGCGAAATAAAGCGGGACTATCTGATAGCTCAAGACCAATAGGATCTTTTATGTTTTTAGGACCTACTGGAGTTGGTAAGACTCAGAGTGCTAAAACACTTGCTAAATTTCTGTTTGATAGCGAAGATGCGCTTATCCGTTTTGATATGAGTGAATACATGGAGAAGCATGCTGTATCAAGATTAGTTGGAGCACCTCCTGGATATGTAGGTTATGATGAGGGTGGGCAGTTAAGTGAAGCTGTTAGACGCAAGCCATATAGTGTCCTGCTTTTTGATGAGGTAGAGAAGGCTCACCCTGATGTCTTCAATATACTACTTCAGGTACTTGATGATGGTAGGCTTACAGATAACAAGGGTGTGGTGGTAGATTTTACCAATACTATCATTATCTTAACATCCAACATAGCTTCAGATAAGATCATGGAGTTTAGTGGCAAGGATGGTTTAGATGAGATGGTTTTAGCAGAGCTTAGGCTTAAGTTTAAGCCAGAATTTTTGAACCGTCTTGATGATATAGTGATCTTTAACCCACTAGGTGAGGATCAGATCGTCTCAATTGTTAAGTTATTTTTTGCAGAAGTTGCTACAAAAGCAGCCAACAGAGGCATAGAGATAGAGCTGAGCGCGAGTGCCGCTCAATATATAGCAGAAGTTGGGTTTGATCCTACATATGGTGCAAGACCACTTAAGAGGGCGCTATTAGAGATAGTAGAAGATAGACTTGCGGACATGATACTGCGTGAAGAGATCACAGAGGGTAGTAGGGTTGTTTTTGATGCTGTAGATGGTGAGATAACCGTTAATGTTAGTGGAGTATAATCTAGATATGAAAAAAATTATTGTAACTATCTTGATCGTATTTGTAGCCATATCAGAGGCTTGTACTGGTGACTGTATGAGTTGTCATCCAAACTTGTTGCCAACAATCAATGAGGATTTGCGTCACAAACCGATGTTAACCTGTATAAATTGTCACAAGGCAGATACTGAGTCTATGGCGGAGTGTGGAAGCGACTGCTTTGCTTGTCATGATGTAGATAAGATTGAGAAAAAAGGGATATTTGAACATAAAGTTATCAGGAGCTGTCGAGACTGTCATATGCAGATGAAAAGAGAGCTTAGTGACATAACAAAACCAAAAGATCAGTCACAGATCAATCCTTTAGATATATTTTTGGCACCTTAATAACATGTTATAATACTTGTTGCACTAAGCCAGAGATGGCTTTTGACACAAAGAGGTAACATATGATTTTTATTACCAATAGGTTTCCAAAGCAGAGTATTAGAACTAGAATTGGGCGTAAGTTTGATTTTGACCTTGATGATAATGCGGCTAGCAACTCAGTCTTTTTTTGTGAACATTTAGGAAAAGAGAGATATAGTGAGATTGGTAGTATTGAGTTTTTACAGAGACTAAAACACTCTAAGTATCGACAAATTTTGATCTATATACACGGCTTCTCTAATATGCCAGAAGATGTGTTAGCAGATGCGCGTGAGTTTCAAAAACTCTGCGATCAAAAGAGGAGAGATGAGGTTTTAGTTATCCCTATTATTTGGCCCTGCGATAATGATCTAGGTATCATCAAAGACTATTGGGATGATCAAAAATCTGCTGATCAGAGTGCCTTCTCTTTTGCAAGAGTTTTAGAGAAATTTCTATCATGGAGAAGCTCACCAAAGTATAATCCAGATGGTGATCCTTGTCTAAAAAGAGTAAATATATTGGCTCACTCTATGGGAAACAGGGTCTTAAGAGAGACATTTGTAGTCTGGAATAAGTATGATCTACCAAAAGGCCTACCTATGATATTTAGAAATATATTCTTAGTAGCTGCTGATGTTGTTAATGAGACTCTTCAGGAGGGAGAGGCTGGTGAGCTTATCTGCCATGCATCACGCAATGTAATTGTGTATCACGCCTCTGATGATTTGGCATTAAGAGCCAGTAAAGCATCAAATCTTAAAAATAAGATTGCATCACGAAGATTGGGACATACTGGACCAGAAAACATGGATAAGACACCAAGAAATGTTTTTCGTATAGATTGTGATGATGTTAACAATCTATACGATAGACCAAAAGGGCACTCTTATTTTCGCTCTGGAACCAAAAAAGGCACACCAGGAGAGGTGTTTGAGCATATCTACTCATGTCTACTTTCAGGTCGTGTATTTCCAGAAGATGAGAACAGAAGATCCTCAATTATTAGACTAGAAAAGTAGCCCAATAGATCATAAAGTATAGCTATAGATTCTCTGCACTAAGCTCAATATTAGGCTATTTTAGGTATTATTGCCAAAATTTTTATTATTGGTAGAGTATTTTAACTACTCTTATCATAACTCAAGGAAAAGTACGAATGCAGACGACATTTAAGAAGCTAGATAGCGCAAACGCTCAGATAAAAGCCCTAATCACTAAAGATACACTAGAGGCAAACATAGAAAAAATCGCAAAAGACCTTAGTAGACAGGTCAATATAGCAGGTTTTCGAAAAGGTAAAACCCCAGTTAGTGCTGTGAAAAAACACTATGGCTCAAAACTTGTACAAGATGCAGAGTCTCAAGCTCTTCGTGATCTGCTAGATGATGGTCTGAAGCAGATGAAGATTGACTCTAGTTCTTTAATTGGTGAGCCACATATTGCTCAGTACGATAAAAAAGATCAAGATATTGAAGTTGAGATTAGAGTAGCTATGAAGCCCAGCATAGATCTTGGTAACTATCAAGAGCTTGTAAAGCCTGCTGTAAAACCTACTATAACAGATGAGGATGTCACAAAGCGTATAGAGCAGATAGCATCTTCTAAAGCCTCTTTGGTTGATATATCTAAACCTAGAGCTGTAGAGAGTGGCGATAGCGTCACTATTGACTTCAAAGGCTTCTTAGATGGTGAGCCATTTGCTGGTGGTGAGGCTAGTGAGTTTGTTTTAGAGATAGGTAGCAATCAGTTTATACCAGGGTTTGAAGATAGTGTTATTGGTATGAAAATTGGTGAGTCAAAAAGCATAGATGTAACATTTCCACAAGAGTATGGCAGTGCAGATCTAGCAGGAAAAGATGTAAAATTTGATGTAAAGCTTCATAAGATTCAGGTTAAAGAAGATGTGAAGATAGATGATAAACTAGCAAAGAGCCTCTTAACAGATGAAGATGATGCCACAGTTGCCAAGCTTGAGGCAAAAGTGAAAGAGCAGTTAGAGAGCGAAGAGCTTACAAAACTGTACAATGAGTCACTAAAGCCTGAACTGCTTGAGAGCATTGTTGATAAATATAGTGTTGATCTGCCTGAGTTTGTTGTTGAGCAGGAGATTGATGTTGCATTGAACAATAAGGCTAGAGAGCTAAGTGAAGATGAGTTAACTAAGCTTAAAGAAGATTCAGAGAAGATTAAGCAGATGAGAGATGAGCTAAGAGCTGAAGCAGAGAGATCTGTAAAGGCTACATTTATCATAGACGCACTTGCTAAAGCAGAAGATGTTAGCATTGGTGAACAAGAGGTTATGCAGACTATCTACTATGAGGCTATGCAGAGTGGACAAGATCCACAAAAGTCATATGAGCAGTATAAAGAGTCTGGTTACCTTCCAGCCATACAGATGTCTATGGTTGAAGATAGAGTCTTAACTAAGCTGCTGGACGATAAGTTAAAAAGCGTCTAACTATGAGTTACATACCATATGTTATAGAAAAAAGTGCTAGAGGTGAGAGATCTTATGATATCTTTTCGCGCCTGCTCAAAGATCGTATTATTATGCTAAGTGGAGAGGTAAATGATGCAGTATCATCTACCATAGTTGCTCAGATGCTCTTTTTAGAGGCTGAAGATCCAGAGAAAGATATCTATTTTTACATAAACTCTCCAGGTGGTGTGGTCACATCTGGTATGGCAATATACGATACTATGAACTATATCCGTCCAGATATTACAACTATCTGTATCGGGCAAGCTGCGTCTATGGGTTCGCTACTACTTAGCTCAGGAACAAAAACTAAACGGTTTGCTTTGCCACATGCGCGCATCATGATCCATCAGCCACTAGGTGGTGCTCAAGGTCAAGCCACAGATATTCAGATACAAGCAGCAGAGATTCAGCGTATGAAAGATGAGTTAAATAGCATCTTAGCAACCAATACCTCTCAAGATATCAAGCAGGTTGAGAAAGATACAGATAGAGATAACTTCATGAGTGCAACAGAGGCAAAAGAGTACGGCTTAATTGATGAAGTGTTGAGTAAAAATAGTAAAAGCTAGCTCAGTCATGAAGCTTCAAATCATAAGATATCCAGATAAAAAACTAAGAGAAGTTTCACATAGAGTCACATCGTTTGATGCTTCACTACACTCTTTTTTGGATGAGCTATATGGTGTTATGTTGGAGTCAAATGGTATCGGGCTAGCAGCGATACAAGTATCTAAGGCGGTGCGAGTATTTATCATAAACCTACCAGATGAAGATGGAAATCAGCTAGAGGAGAATAAGATAGAGTTTATTAACCCTGTCATAGTCTCATCAGATGGTAGTGTAGAGTATGAAGAGGGGTGTTTGAGTGTCCCTAGATTCTATGAGAGTATAGAGCGCTATGAGAGCATAGAGTTAGAGTATAGGGATCGAGATAATCTCAAAAAAAGTTTATCGGCAGATGGTCTGTTGAGCATAGCTATTCAGCATGAACTAGACCATCTAGATGGTAAGTTATTTATAGATAAGCTCTCATACTCTAGGCGTAAAAAGTTTGAAAAAGAGTATAAACAGGCTCAAAAGAGCAGGTCATGAAGCATCTAAAGTGTGCTACGCTTGAGGGCATAGAGGCACTTGAGGTAGATGTTGAGTCTACTCTCACTAGAGGACTGCCATCTTTTACCATTGTAGGCTTAGCATCCAATGCTATCTCTGAAGCTAGAGAGAGAGTTAAAAGTGCACTTCTTGCCAATGATTTTACATTTCCACCAAAGCGTATAACTATCAACCTAAGTCCTAGCGATATATCTAAGAGTGGCTCACAGTTTGATCTATGTATAGCCCTTCTTATCGCTTTAGATAGTAGTGATGTTGAGTTTGATGGTTGGTTTGTATTTGGTGAGTTGGGGTTAGATGGAGTTGTCAAAGAGAATAGCATACTCTACCCACTCATATTATCTTTAGCAAATCAAGGTGTGCTACTTAGAGCGGTTGTGCCAGAAGAGTCTTTACCAAAAGTCTCAAATATTCCAAATATTCAGTTTTTAGGAGTTAAAAATCTAAGTAATGCTATAGAATTTTTTAGTCAAAGTAGTCCAGATGCTACCCTGCAAACAGCAACTCCTATAGCACACCCGCACCAAGAGGTGTCAGGTGATAGATACTATTATGAGCAGAGTTATTATGAAGACTTTAGAGATATCAAAGGTCAGGAAGTTGCCAAGAGAGCAGCGCTTATTAGTGCATGTGGGCTTCATAATCTACTGCTAGAAGGTAGTCCAGGATGTGGCAAATCCATGGTAGCAAAGAGAGTTCGCTATATACTACCGCCCGTGAGCACTCAAGAGCTATTAGATATAGCCAAACTAGATGCTCTTGATGGTAAAGAACCACACTTTAGACCACTGCGACCATTTCGTTCTCCTCACCATAGTGGTACACCAGCCTCTATATTTGGCGGAGGTAGCACAAAGGCACGCATAGGTGAAGTTGGTTTAGCACATGGCGGGGTGTTATTTTTTGATGAGTTGCCACACTTTAGTAAAAGTGTTTTAGAGGCACTTAGGGAGCCACTTGAAGATAAACGCATTCGTATATCACGCGTGAACTCCAAAGTAGAATATCCAACTGATTTTCTATTTATAAGTGCTATGAATCCGTGTCCATGTGGCAACTTGTTGAGTGAAGATCTTGATTGCAGGTGTAGTGATCTTGAGATTAGGCGCTATAAATCACGCCTCTCTGATCCATTTTTAGATCGTATAGATCTGTATGTTCAGATGCAGAGTGTGCGAGCGGATGATAGCTCCAGTGTGAGCTCAAAAGAGCTTCATGAGATAGTCTTGAGAGTACACAAAACCCAACGCCAAAGAGGACAAAGTGCTCTAAATGGTGCGCTTAATGATGAGCAGATTGAGCGAATATGTCTACTTAGTGGCGAGGCGGAGTCTATTCTCTTTCAAGCTGTTAGTAGATACTCTCTCTCATTTAGATCGATCAAGAAGATTCAAAAAGTTGCAAGAACCATAGCAGACATAGATAACTCAAACGGTATTGAGCAGAAACATATTTTAGAGGCGTTGAGTTATAGGCGCAGATAAGGAGTAGTGATGGTAGGTTCAAAAGATAGTGAACTAAAGCTAAAGTTAAAAATGATGATCATTGAAGAGTGTGAAAAAGATGAGATAGATGTAGATGATATAGCAGATGATCTAGAGCTATTTTCACCACAAAGTGGACTTGAGCTAGACTCATTGGATGCTCTTCAGATCTCTTTGGGACTTCAAAATAACTTTGGAGTGCGCATTGCAGATCCAAAGGAGTTTAGAAGAGTTGTTGTAAGTATCAATACCTTAGCAGAGTATATACAGCCTAAGTAATGCAGCAGAGTACTAAGATCCTAGATTCACAGATATTGTGTGCTTTAGGTGAGAACAGCAGAGCACTACAACACCTTAGAGATGGCACAACAGAGCTAAGTAGCAAAGAGATAGATTCTGATCTGTTGCAGATTCGTTATCCGTACTATAGCATAGAGCCCAAAGAGCACAACTTTGGTCTATCTGTATCGTTAGAGTATATCTTTGATGTAGTGGGCAAGCTTTTAAGTAGATCAGATTTGAGTGCAGATGAGCATAAAAATATGGCCATATTTTTTGGATGTGCAAGCATAGACCTATCTGTAGCGGAGGTGTTGCAATATAGTCTTGATGAGAGTTTTGAGTCTACTCTATGCTCTAAGCGCATAGGGAGTGGCTACTATGCAGAGGCTATCGCATCAAAATTTGGCATAGATGGACTCTGTTTTACCTACAATACAGCGTGTACTTCAAGCGCAAATGCTCTATTGGATGCAGACTTAATGCTCAAGAGTGGGGCTATACAGCATGCGCTTATTGTAGGGTTTGAAAGCTATGCTCCAACAACAGTTGAGGGGTTTAGCGTGATGGGTCTTCTGTCACAAAACTGTTGTAGCCCGTTTGATATAAATCGTGATGGCATTGTATTGGGTGAGGCGGTTAGTGCAGCAATTTTAAGCTCTAATGGCTCTAGTGACTGGACTCTTTGTGGTGGTAAGAGTAGTTGTGAGACTCACTCTATCACAGGTACAAGCGCAGATGGTATCGAGATAGCAAAAGTTATGCAAGGTGCGCTAGAGAATAGCTCTTTAAGAGCAGAGCAGATCACGCTTATAAAAGCACATGCAACAGCAAGTGCTCTAAATGATACAGCAGAGATCAATGCTATGAGATCACTATTTGGCAATACTACACCCTTTATCTCACTAAAACCCTACATAGGACATACACTTGGTGGATGTGCTTTGGCAGAGTTGGTGCTGATGATGCTTGCGGTTGATGATGGATTTGTGCCAAAATCTTTAAACTTCATAGAGGGTGAGTCCAGTGATATGTCACCTCTTTGTGAGATAGCGAGTGTTGATGGTGGAGTGTTTATGATGAACTATTTTGGTTTTGGTGGGAACAATACATCGTTTATAGTTAGTAAGAGTAGAGCATGATCTACATAAAAGCACTCTCAACTTACCACTCACTAAAGCGTATCGATACTAAGCAGACTTTAAAAGAGCTAACAGGTAAGATATTTCGCCGAAGTGATAGATTTACACAATTAGCACTGATGGGCGCACATGTAGTAGCAGATAGCCAAAAACTAGATGATAAGTGTGCCCTATATCTTACATCAGCGCAAGCAAATCTAGCAGTTTTTAACCGCATAAGAGATCAAAAATATCTACACAATCAACTTCCGCGACCTGTGGATTTTATAAACATGTTAAGTGGATCTGCAAGTTTTTATGTAGCAAAACATCTGGGCTTAAAAGGTAAAAATATCTCACTGTCTCACTCTGGATTTGCTGCCCAGATGAGCCTGATAGTAGCTAGTAGCGAGTTGAGGTCTGGCAACTCAACGCAGGTACTCTTTGGTGGAGTTGATGAGCTTGTAGAGCCACTTAGTCTACACCAGAAAATAGCTGGCGTAGAGCCAAGTGTGAGTCTTGCAGAGGGGAGTAATTTTCTACTACTTAGCCAAGATGCTCAAGACGCTTTAGGCGCTATTGAATTAAGCTATAAGCAGCACAGTAGTAGTGAGATGATAGCAGTCATCAAAGAGCATAAAGATTTAGATTGTATCAGTTTTAGTGCGCGTATATCTCAATCTCAAAGAGATAATATGTTGGCTGGACATGAAGTATTTGAAGTTGAGAGTGGATATTATGAGACTGCTGTACTCTTTGTTGTAGCGGAGTTTTTAAGGTCTCAAGATAGTGGTGATAAGATGCTATTTGTAGATAGGTATAATGATAGATATATGAGTACTTTGATCCATAAGATGCCAAAAGGGAGAGGTAGTGAGTAGAGTCTTTATAAATGCGTATGCATCACATAGTTGCGTGGGAGCAGATAGTGAGCTTATGCAGAGTATATATGCAAAAAAGAGTGGTGTTAAGAGTGATGGTGAGTATATCAGCAGTAAAAGTGTAGCTATTGGAAAGTTTAATGATATTGAATTTTTTGATGCTCTTAGTAGAGCCACATCACAACTATTAAGTAGCTCCTCTTTGAAGAGTTTTGCTGATACACTCTTGATTGTGGGCTCTTCAGTTGGTGGCATGGCAACTAGTGAGAAGGTCTATTTTGCTACAGGCTCTTATGAACAGATAGATCCAGCTTTGCATACCATCAGTGTCATATCAGACATGTTAGATAGAGAGTTTAAGTTTAAGCAGAGCAGGTCAGTATCAACTGCTTGTACCTCAAGTGCTAATGCTCTAATATTAGCACATCGACTTATCAAGCTTGGGGTATATCGCTCTATTGTTGTGGTGGGTGCAGATGCACTTTGTCACACTACTGTTTGTGGATTTGACTCACTTGGAGTACTTAGTAGTAGTGCTTGTAGACCATTTGACATTGAGCGCGATGGCATGAATGTAGCAGAGGCAGTTGCGGCGATACTGCTACAAGATGAGATGACAGATGAGAGCATAGAGTTGGTTGGTTGTGGGGCAAGTTCTGATGCTTTTCATATAACCAATCCAGATCCAGAAGCCAAAGGTGCTATTGCTGCGATGTGTGCCGCACTTGATGAGGCTGGAGTTGATGCTAGCATGGTAGACTATATTAATGCGCACGGTACAGGTACAGAGGCAAACGATAGTGTAGAAGCTCTAGCGATCTCTAAGGTGTTTGATAAAACATCTACATATGTAAGCTCTACTAAAGCCATCACAGGACATACGCTAGGAGCTGCGGGAGCACTTGAGGCGATAGTGAGTTGTGAGGTACTAAAGCAGCAGCTCATACCTCCACAGTCTGCTTTAAAGACTCAGCAAAATGGTGATATATCTCTTCTTAAAGAGCCTCTTAGTAGTTGCGTGAAGTATGTGCTATCTAACTCATTTGCATTTGGCGGAAATAATACATCACTACTATTTGCTCTACCTCAACAAAAGAGTGCTAAGGTGGCTGCATCTAAATGCAAAAACTTTAAGATCGTATCATCTGCGCAGATAGACTCACCTCTTAAGATAGACTCACTAAACGAAAAAGAGTTGGTACCAAAGATGATGTTGCGTCGTCGCTTAACGCGTCTAGCACGCATAGCTATCTATCTAGCAGATCAGTGCTCATTTAGAGATGGGCTCATTGTATTTGGTAGTGCTTATGGTGAGCTTAAAGCCACTGCTGATATCACAACAGCAATATTTAACAAAGAGCCCATAAGCCCAACATCTTTTCAAAACTCAGTCTACAATACTGCTGCTTCATATCTATCTCTACTACACAATAATCAAAATGAGATCATCACTATCTCAAGTGGACTTAAGACCTCACAAGATCTGCTCAAAACAGCAGCTCTTCAAGCCACCTACCACAATAGAGCTGTACTCATCATATGTGCAGAAGCCCTTAATATACCAAAGATAGATGAGTTAGATTGTAAGATAGATCTACTAGAGCAGGGCGTGGCGATACTGATAGAACCTACAGATGATGAAGCAGAAGTTTGCAACAAAAAAGGCTCACCACACAGCCCATCTTCATCTTTGTATGATATGTTGGATATAATATCGAACAAAAAAGATGGTAGCATAATCTCACTGGAGCTTTAGATTGATAACAACAGATAGATTAAAAAGTGATATTGTAGAGCTATTTGAACTTGATCAAAATACCAATATAGACAACAGCGAGCCTCTGTTTGGCGATGGACTTGGACTTGACTCTGTTGATGCTATTGAGCTGAGTATCTATCTTGATAATACTCACTCTATCACAATTACCAATTTAGCTGATACACAGAACATATTTGCCTCTATCGACACTTTGGTAGAGTTTATAAATAGCACTGGAGAGAAGAGTGCATAGATTGCCACATCAGCCACCAATCAGGTTTGTAACACAGATACTTGACTCACAAGAGCAGAGTGCGAAGTGTCAAGTAAGCTTTAGCTCAAAACCAACTCTAGCTATGATCATAGAGGCAGCTGCACAGAGTTCTGTCTACATGAAACTTACCATATATAAAGAGGCATTGGGTATCAAATCTGGTGAGTTGGTTCAAGGCATGTTGCTTAAGATGAGTGCAAAACAAAGAGGTAGTCTACATAGCGGCAAGATGATCATAAGCACAAGCTATGTAGCCAACTACAGACATTTTTTTGAGATAAATTTTGAAGCTGTAGTAGATACTCATATAGTAGCAGACGGGAAGATCAATATTTTATTGGGAGATGAGAGTTGAGCCTGCTTAGTGATGATATCTATACTCTTGTGAGCAGGGATGGCAATATCATAGTTATAGAGCTAGCAGATGCCACTCACCCAGTCTTTAAGGCACATTTTCCATCAAACCCTCTTCTACCAGGATATATGCAGATAGATATCTTGGCAACACTTTTGCAAGTAGATGTCTGTGAAGTTGTAAGTGCTAAGTTTATGAAGATAGTGCGCCCTAAAGAGAGGTTAACTTTTACAGTTAGCTATAAAAATACTCAATTAAGAGCAACCATAACAGATAGCTCACAAAGAAAAGTCTCTGCTCTTAAGTTACTTACTGCCTAATCTGCTAGCTATCTGTACAGCTCTGCTACTTCTTACGGGTTGTAGTGTCAAGTCATCAATGAGAATCACAGATCAGAAGCGGATGGCTCTTGAGAAGATGCTACTTGAATTAGATGGTAGAGTTTTAAAGAGAGAAGCACATGAGTTAGCCTCAAGTGCACTACTGCACACAAAAGCTCTATCACATAGATACGCTCTTGTATCACCACCTCTACTACACAACACACTTGTAAATATTGGTTTAAGAGATAGGGGTTTATGTTATGAGTACGCCTATGATCTACTTGAGCACCTTAGAGCCCAAAACTATAGAAGTTTTAAGTTCTATATAGCAGGCTCAAAGATAGGCACCTATTTTGAGCACAACTCACTAGCAGTAGGGTTTAGAGATGGTAGGTTTGAAGAGGCTATTATCTTAGATCCATGGAGGGAGTCCGGAGAGCTCTATTTTATACACATAAGAGATGATGAGTATGAGTGGAGCAGTCGTGAGCATCTACTAAAACTCATTAAAATCTCTCCCCAAATCTAAAAAGTGCATAGACTCTTATAGTAGCACCTTCTACAGACTCATCTCTATCATTATCATCATCTTCTTCTAATATTACAGTAGCCAAAGATGTGCGATAATCAATATCTACAGCAATGGCAAAAGCTCGATTAATATTGAAGTTAGCACCTAATGCGGCTGCTAATCCAATCTCCACATAGCTTGATACATCATCATCTTGTCTATTTGTGCTATTTCCATTCTCTTCATTTATAGCTATGTTAAGACGCGGTCCAAGCCAGAGCCTAAAGTCTCTATTGCGTATCGCCCCAAATCCAAAAGTATGCACCATATTGTATCGTGTTGAAGTGCACTCTCCTTGACATGTTTTTCCATTTATTTTATCAATTTTTAGCCTTATAGTCTCTAAACTGAGTCTGTAGTTGTAGATTCTATTTTGACCTATATTGCTATCAAAAGTTATACCCTTGCCAAATGAAGTTTTATACTCCACATCATCGGTGTCATACTCTTCTGTATCTGAACGGTAGATATCGTTATCTACTACAGCAGTACTGTGTAGCGATATAGGAACATGAAGCCCCATGCCAGCTGCCATAAGTGCCGTTGATGGTAAGGCTAGAGCTATGAAAATTATCACTTTAAATCTGCGCATGTGTAACTCCTAAAAATCGCATTGTAAAAATAGATAATACACTAAAATTAAAAACATAAAAAGTTTAAAAGCTTTTAGTCAAGCCAAACTATACACAAAATTAGTGTATAGTTTCTAAAAGAGATGACAGATAGGAGATAGTGTGTTAGTTGATACGCATGTACATTTAGATCATGAGAGATATATTGATGATATTGAGCAGGTTTTAGAGCGCTCTAGTAAGGCTGGAGTTGGAGTAAAGATCATACCAGGTGCAGATCCTTCAACACTTCAAAGAGCAGTTTTGCTTAGTGAGAGATTTGATGAGGTCTATTTTGGCGTTGGTGTACACCCTTATGATATGAGTAGTTTTGATGAGCAGATCTTTAAGAAGTATGCAACCCATAAAAAGTGTGTGGCTATTGGTGAGTGTGGGCTTGATTATTATCGATTAGAGGGCAGCCAAGAGCAGCAAGAGCTAGAAAAAGAGAGTCAAAAAAAGATATTTAGGCGACAGATAGAGTTAGCTAAAGAGTACAAAAAGCCACTTATTGTTCATATTCGTGATGCTAGTTTGGATGCTAAGAGGATACTACTAGAGTGTGGTGCCTCAGAAGTTGGCGGAGTGCTTCACTGTTACAATGCAGACGAGCAGCTTTTGTCGCTATCTAATGAGGGTTTTTACTTCGGTATAGGTGGCGTTGTAACATTTAAAAATGCAAAAAAGTTGGTTAATGTTCTGGTAAACATAGATCTTGATAAGATAGTATTTGAGACAGATGCACCATATCTTACACCACACCCATATCGCGGTAAGCGAAATGAGCCATCATACATACCGCTGATACTTGAGAGAGTAGCAGAGCTGCTAAACATTGACAGCAGTAAGCTTGCTAAGATCAGTACGGCAAATGCTAGAAGGCTTTTTATGCTATAATTGCACTAAAAATT
The DNA here is from genome assembly GCA_027066325.1 of Helicobacteraceae bacterium. Lineage (GTDB taxonomy): Bacteria > Campylobacterota > Campylobacteria > Campylobacterales > Sulfurimonadaceae > Thiomicrolovo. Next base: position 36,417 of record JAMONY010000013.1, read on the forward strand.
GGGTTATTTATGCTATTTAGAGTTTTACTATTGATATCTTTATCCTTTTTGTCTCTTAGTGCTTCTACTACTTATGGGTATGAGCAGGTGAAGCAGCAGAGCGTGTTGAGTGCTTTTGATGTTGACTACTCATTTTTACACAATAGAGACTTTCAGGATGTCTTAAAACATAAGCAACAAGCACATATTAGTAGGTTTTTTGCTAAAAAACTTCAAAATGCCTATCTGTTTTTGCCGATGATGCAAGAGACAATCGCAAACTCTACTCTGCCAGAAGAGTTTCTATTTTTGGCTATGGCGGAGTCTGGCTTTAGTGTTGATGCACACTCTCACAAGAGAGCTTCTGGTCCATGGCAGTTTATGAGCGCGACTGGTAAGAAGTATGGTCTACATATAGATGAGTATGTAGATGAGAGGCGTGATCTTGTTAAGTCAACTCAAGCAGCAGTGACATACCTAGAGGAGCTTCATCAGCGTTTTGATAAGTGGTACCTTGCTGCACTTGCATATAACTGTGGCGAGGGTTGTGTGTTGAGGGCTATTAAACGCGCACAGACAGATGATCTTGAGACACTTATTGACCCGTCAAAAAAGTATCTACCACGCGAAACACGCAACTACATTAGAAAAATTTTGGCATTTGCTATGGTGGCTTCTGATGCAGAGTTTACACACCTACTAAACCGCGCAAAGGCAAACTCTATAGTTGGTGTTGATGTTGTGCGAGGTGAGAGAGTTAGTAGGGTGGCAAAGATGCTTGGTATGAAGGTTTCTGAGCTTAAAAGACTCAACTCTCACCTATGTCACGACTTTGTGCCACCTTATGATGAGAAGTATACTCTTTATATACCAGCCTCTAAGCTTGGAGAGTTTAATCAAAAATACTCACCATCTGCACTAGTTGAGTACTACATCTCTTATAGAGTCAAAGCAGGAGATAATCTCTCTAAAATAGGCAAAAAATATAGAGTAAAATATAGCCTAATACAAGACTTTAACGACCTTGAAGATACAAGACTCAAGATAGGGCAGAAGCTTATCATACCAGTAGATGCAACAACTGATCTAAAAAATGGTCAATATACCGTCAAAAAGGGTGATTCGCTTATTAGCATAGCTAGAGCATATAAGATCTCCACAGAGAAGCTCAAAAAGATAAATAACCTTAAGGGTAGTCTAATTCGCATAGGAGAGAGGTTGAGTATATATGATTAAGACTGTACTATACGCGCTACTAGTTGCGCTTTTGATATCTGGTTGTAGTAGTAGGGGTGTACCATCTGTATCACCTAGTGTAGATAACTCAAATGTGTATGAGACTCCAGATGGCTCAGCACACTCTCATCCAACCATGCGAGCATATACCATTAGGGGCGTTAGATACTACCCTACAGTTGTAAGAAAAGGCGATATTTTTGATGGAAAAGCTAGCTGGTATGGTCCAAACTTTCATGGCAAACTAACCTCAAATGGTGAGACTTACAACATGTACGATGATACAGCAGCGCACAAGACTCTACCTATGAATACAGTAGTAAAGGTAACCAACCTTAACAACAAAAGACACACCATTGTGCGTATCAATGATAGAGGTCCATTTGTGGCTTCACGCATCATAGATCTATCGAAGAAGGCAGCAGAAGATATAGGCATGCTCAAAGATGGAACAGCGCCTGTGAGGGTTGAGGTGTTAGGTTTTGCACAAAAAGGTAGCAGATCTGTACCAGATAGCGCAACACTTATAGCTAGTGATGAGCAGCAGGTTATAGATGCACTCTATATTCAGATAGGCTCATTTAGTCGCTATGAGGGTGCGCTATTGACGCAGAAAAAGTATGATAACCTTGATGGCTATACAACTATAGTTAGAGATACAGAGCGTGATGGAAAGAGACTTTTTAGAGTCTGGCTTGGTGAGTTTGAGAGCGAAGATGAGGCTAGAGATTTTATATCATCGTCACCATTTCATGATGCATTTATAGTAAGGAGATAGTCTTGATTAAAAAGAGCAGAAAGACTCAAGAGACATCTATAACAGTTGAGCTGGAGTTGTATGGCAGTGGGCAGAGCAATATAGATACAGGGGTTGGTTTTTTAGACCATATGTTAGAGTCGTTTACAAAACACTCACTTATAGATTTGAGTGTATCATGTGATGGCGATACTCATATAGATGATCACCATAGCGTAGAAGATATCGGCATAGTGATCTCACAAGCACTCAATGAAGCGCTCTATCCGCTTAGTGGTGTAGAGCGGTTTGGTAGTGCTGGTATTGTGATGGATGAGGCTTTAGTGCAGTGTGATTTAGATCTTAGCAATAGAGCATATCTTCACTATGATATAGAGATAGATGGCAAAGTAGGTAGTTTTGATGTTGAGCTTGTTGAGGAGTTTTTTCGTGCACTTGTTGTAGGTTCTAGTATATCTGCTCATCTAGTTATGCTTAGAGGCAGAAACAAGCACCATATTATTGAGGCATCTTTTAAGGCTTTTGCAGTAGCACTAAGACGAGCTCTAAGCCCAAATAGCAGAGTAGGTGTTCCAAGCACAAAGGGTCTACTTTGATTCGCCTTATTGTGCTTGATGTAGATGGATGTTTGAGTGATGGCAAGATCACATATAGTAGTTGTGAAGATGAGCTTAAATCATTTAATGTCAAAGATGGTTTGGCGATCAAGAGTGCTAAAGCTCTTGGGTATGAGATTGCTATTATTACCGGTCGCAACTCTTCTATTTTAGCTAAAAGAGCTAAAGAGCTTGAGATAACTTATCTATACCAAGGTATCCGAGATAAAGCCACTAAGCTAAAAGAGCTCTGTTTAGAGTTAGAGATCTCACTAAATGAGGTGGTGGCTATTGGCGATGATCTAAATGATCTTGGTATGTTGCGCATTGTAAATAGATCATTTGCGCCAGCAGATGCAGCTAGCTATATCTTAAAAGAGTGCGATACTGTTCTTAAGAGAGTTGGTGGTGATGGTGCTGTTCGAGAGATGATAGAGATTGTATTTGAGGAGAGTGGTGACTATGATAGATTTGTGGCTCTTTGGGAATGAGTATAAATAGTTTTTTTATCACACTATCCATTGTGTTGGCATCGATATTTCTATTTTTTAAACCACTAGATATTAAAACTATACCAGAAGATGAGCCTATTGCGCAGTTACAGATATCTGATTTTACAGTATATAGAGTGTTTTTAGACGGTGTTAAGAGTATCATTAGTGCAGATATAGCAGAGCTGATAGATGACACCTATAAGATAGATAATATAACTGTATTGGATCGCTCAAGAGAGCATGTTGAGCAGATGAGAGCCGATAGGGCAGAGTATAGCGATGGTGTAGTCACACTAGAACAACAGGTAGTCTATCTAAGAGATGATGAGTTGAAGTTTGAGAGTAGTAGAGCTTCATGGTCTGAAAAGAGCTCTGTTATTAGAGTTGATGGTGCTTTTGTGCTTAGTAGAGGTGAAGACAAGATGAGAGGTACCGACTTGTTGTATGACACAGAACTTGGCAAATACTCTGCAAAAAAAGTCAATGGTACATATGAGATAAAGGAGAAGATTTGAGAGTCCCAATAGTCCTTATGCTACTAATCTCAACCCTTGTAGCAGAGCAGTTGAGTATCAGTGCTGACAATTTTAGTGGTAGCGAGAAGAGTGGAGTCTCTATTTTTGATGGTAGTGTAAAGATCAAAAAAGGGTTTGATGAGCTTAATGCCTCTGTTGTTGAGGTGACACTCAACGAGAAGAGCCAGCCTATCAAGTATGTAGCAAAGGGTAGTGTCTCTATTAGATTACGCACAGAGAATGGGTCTATCTATACAGGTAGTGCAGAGCGTATTGTCTTTTTGCCATATATAGAGGAGTACCGTTTTTACGACAATGTGCAGTTGCGCCAGATAGATAAACATAAGCAGATCAATGGAGATGAGGTTGTGGTAAACATTAAAGATGGAACAGCGGTGGCAAGAGGTGATGGTAAAAGACCAGTTATTATGGTCTTTGATCTACCTGATGGAGCTAGTGTAAAATGATAGATATCGTAGGAGCATCTTTTATGACAAGCGCACCCAATTTATCACTATCACCACCAAATGAGCTTCAGAACGAAGTTGCATTTATGGCGCGTTCTAACGCTGGTAAGAGCTCACTACTAAACGCATTGACTGATCATAAAAATCTAGCAAAAGTCTCATCTACACCAGGAAAAACTAGATTGATAAACTACTTTGATGCTGCTATTATCGATCGAGAGAGAGGAGTTAAACTACCTATCAAGCTAGTGGATCTACCAGGTTTTGGGTATGCTAAGGTGTCAAAATCTATGCTTGGTGATTGGGAGAAAAATCTTACGCAGTTTATAGCTGAGCGTGAACAGCTTAAGCTATTTGTGCACCTCATAGACTCAAGACATACTGATTTGGAGATAGATAAAAGTGTTCGAACATATCTTGAGCTTCACTGTAGAGAGGAGCAGACTATTGTGCAAGTTTTTACTAAATCCGATAAGTTAAATCAAAAAGAGCTGTCTGCGCTGAAGCGCAAATATCCAGATGCACTTATAGTCTCAAGTAGCAAAAAAAGAGGTCTAGATGCTCTAAAAAAACAGATCTTTGGCTTTTTGCAAAGAGAGGTTAGTGGTGATTGAGTATAGAAAAGCCCTATTGAGCGATATAGAAGCGATGCAGTCTCTTGTTGCAGATGAGGTAAAGAGTGGTATTATACTTGAGAGAACTAGTGATGAGATGGCAACAAATATACGCTCATACACATTGGCACTTAAGAGAGATAGAGTAGTCGGCTTTGTAGCTCTTCATATACACTCTCTTGCTTTAGCTGAGATAAGATCTTTGGTAGTAGATGAGGCGTATAGAGCTCAAAACATAGGCTCCTTGCTTGTTACAGAGGCTACTGCTGAGGGTAAAAGACTTGGCTTAGAGCGTCTATTGGCTCTAACATATGCAGAGAAGTTTTTTCTTAAATTAGGATTTGTTGAGATCTGTAAAGAGAGTCTACCTGAACAGAAAATATGGGCTGATTGTATCAGATGTAAACACTTTCCAATATGCAACGAAATCGCACTTATCAAAACCCTCTAATAGCACTACTTTTAGTAGCTATCTTTACAATCTATGCAGCTTTTTTAATGAGCTACTGGCTACTGCCACCGCTCATCGGAGTACTCTTTTTCTACTTTGTACGCGCTCTTGATCGGCAAGATGGTGTACTTCTTATCCAGATTATTGCTATGAGCTGTATTATTGAGGTAGCTTTAGGCTATACGCTATTTTTGTTAACTATCTTTTTTGTCTTGAGCTACTACATAGCTATCCCGAGGTTAAAAACCGTGGTTAATACAAAGCTCTCATATCATGCTCTTCTTATACTGTATGCCTATGCAGGATCTGCTTTTTTTATATATTTGATATCTGTTATATTTGCGCTTGAGTCACCATCTTTTCCGCTATATGTACTTTTCTATATACTGCTAGAGTTTCTGTTTGTGAGTCTGATTTGAGAGTCTATCTGCTTGTCTTAATCTTTGTTGTAGTCTGGATATCTCTACTTAGTAGAACATACTATCTTAGTGTAGAATCCAATAGCTACTACGAGAAGCTATCGCTTAAAAATACAACAAGAACATATCTAATTGCACCAGTAAGAGCAGATATCGTAGATAGAAACTTCAAACCAATAGCGATCAATAAATTAGGCTTTAAGATAGAGATTGAGCCACATTTGAGTATCCAAAAAAGATACGATCAACTACAAGATGTTATCAACAAAATCGCCCTGCTGTTGCCAGAGTTTAAGAGTTACGAGATGCTAAAGAGCTATATAGATCAAGATTCTCACTATAACCATAAGTACATAAGCGTCATAGATTTTGTCTCATATGAGTCTATACTACCTGTCTATACAAAACTTAATCTTCTAGATGGTGTTAAGATAGATCTCTCACCTAAACGATACTACCCATACCAACAAAGCGCAGCTCATCTCATAGGCTATACATCAAAAGCTAACGCCAAAGAGATGGATGAAGACTCTGTACTTAAACTTACACATAAAAGTGGAAAAACAGGAATTGAGAAACAGTATAATAGTTTCTTACAGGGTGTTCCAGGCAGTAAAAAAGTTCAGATTGATGTCTACAATGAAGAGATTAGAGTGCTAGATTCACAAGAGAGTATCGAGAATAGAACTTTAGTGCTCTCTATCGATATCAGACTTCAGCGCTATATCACTAAGCTTATGCGAGGCAAAGCTGGTGCTGTTGTTGTCATGGGCGTAGATGGTGAGATCTTGAGCGCTGGAAGCTACCCTGAGTTTAATCCAAACCATTTTGTCTCAGGCATCTCTCAAAAAGAGTGGAAGAGTATTATCGAAGATCTTGATCTGCCGTTTACAAATAAGTTCATAAATGGTCTCTATCCACCAGCTTCTATCATTAAGCCGTCAATGGCACTATCTTTTATCAATAACGGACTATCAAAATGGTGGTATGTAAACTGTAGTGGAGGCATGGAGCTTGGTAATCGTAACTTTAGATGCTGGAAGAGGTATGGACATGGTAAAACTGATCTCATTAAAGCGATTCGTGAGAGTTGTGATGTCTATTTCTATAAGGCTAGTCTTAAAACTGGCATAGCCAATATGAGCGCAGATCTAAAAAGACACGGCTTTGGTGCAAAAACACTCATAGATCTACCAAATGAGTTTATAGGAACCATACCAAATCGTGAATGGAAGATGCGTAAATATAGTGAGAGATGGTATAGCGGCGAGACATTAAATACCTCCATAGGTCAAGGTAGCACACTAGTAACTCCCATGCAAGTAGCTCAAAATACAGCACTTATAGCTACAGGAAAACTACCTATCCCAAGAGTAGCATATATGATTGATGCCAATAGAACGGTGCCTGTTATTAAAGATCTTTTAACAGAAGCGGAGAAGGGTGTTTTGCCCCTAATTCGTCGTGCTATGGTTGAGGTGTGTAATCACCCAAAAGGGACCGCTTCTAAACATATCACAAGCAAGATAAAGATAGCGGGCAAAACAGGAACAGCACAAGTTGTAGGCATACCACAAGAGACAAAAAAGAGGATAAAAGAGAAAGATATGGCATACTACACACGCTCTCATGCATGGCTTACCACATACGCTCCCATTAAAAATCCAAAATACATTGTAACAGTACTTGTGGAGCATGGAGGACATGGTGGGGCGGCAACTGGAGAGATAGTCTCTAAGATCTATGATAAACTATCAGAGTTAAAATATCTACCATAAACTTAAGAGGATTTAGTATGCGTATGCCTATAATATTTCTACTAGCATGTTCACTACTGTTAGCACTAGAGCACTCACCACACCAAGGAGGTGTGGCAGTAGTAGAGCTTAGTGGATTTAAGCAAAAGCCAAAGCTCTTTTATCGTGCCAAGGAGGCAAAAGTTATATACCAAGATGGAGTATATTATGGTGTTATAGGTATCGGTCTTGATGCAAAAGCTGGAAGCCGACATATATTGGCAGTCAATAGCGAGTTAAAGAGAGATTACTATTTTGATATCTATGAAAAAGAGTATGAAAAAGAGTACATCACCTTAAAAAGCAATAAACATGTATCACTATCAGCCAAAAACCTTAAAAGACATAGAGGTGAGAGGGCAAAAACTTTTAAACTTTTAAACTCCTATACTCATCTACACAACATAGAGTTAGAGTTTATAGCCCCAGTAGATGGACGAATATCTTCACCATTTGGCAAAAAACGCTACTTCAATAGCAGACCACGAGCCCCTCATAAAGGTATAGATATCGCAGCAGCCGAAGGGACTCCTGTTGTGGCTAGCGAAGATGGTACTATCTCTATAGCAGAGGAGTTTTTTTTCAATGGCAACACTCTGTACATAGATCACTCAGAGGGAGTTGTTAGTATGTATTGTCATCTTCACAAGCTTTTTGTAAAGAGTGGCGATAGAGTTAAAAAAGGTGATATTATAGGTAGTGTTGGCAAGACTGGACGCGCTACAGGAGCACATCTTCACTTTAGTATCTTTCTTAATCAAGAGGCAGTAGATCCTGCGCTATTTATACAGAGTTATGCAAAATAGCATACAAGTTATATTTTAGAAACTACATACTATAATAGTGAAAACAAAAAGGAGATACTGTGCCTAGATGTAGGAAATTGTGTATCGCTGTATTTGCACTGATTGTGTTAATTATATTATGTACACTTACACACTTAGATAAATTTAAACCAGACTCTTCGCCTAAGGAGTTGTCAAGTAGCACACACGCTAGCGTTGTGTTACCTGCTGTGGAGCCTATCTATACAGAGTTGCTTATCATCAAAAGCCTTGATGGGGTTTTTCTTGATGGAGTCTTTTCAGCTCAGGATGAGTCAGATCAGCTAGTGGGTAAGATAGAGAGCCTAGGCACTCTACTAGCAGATAGAAGTAGAGTAGATGACAACAGACAGAGTGCGGAGTGGGTTGTGAGTGTCACTCAGATTCTAGGGCCTTTTATGAGTAGCTTTGATAGCGGCAGGATAAGTTATAAAAACAGAACTTTAGATGTACAAGGCTCTATCTCCTCACAAGTTGAGCTAGATAGACTACTTAGTATGCTGAGTAATACCAATATAACATACACTCACAATATAGAGCTTATAGTACCAGAGGTAGAAGAGACACAAGGCAACATAGAGGTTGCCCAAAAAGAGCTAGCAGATCTGCTTAGTATTGAAAATATAGAGTTTAAAAAAGCTAGTGACTATCTATCACGAAAGGGTAGCTTAACAGTCAAAAAACTAGCAGATATACTGAAAAGACATAGTACCATTAAGGTTGAGATCGCAGGTCATACAGACTCAGATGGTGATGACAATCTTAATTTGAGGCTATCACAAGCTAGGGTAGATAGTGTCAAAGATGAGCTTATACTTCTTGGTATCAGTCCAGATAGACTTAGGGCTGTTGGATATGGTGAGAGTAGACCTCTAGTCTCAAATACAGATGCGGCAAATAAACAGAAAAATCGTCGTGTAGAGTTTATAGTTATAGGAGAATAACATGTTAGAAATCGCTTTAAAAATTATCTTTTGTCTACTGCTAGCCGCTCTCATAGGCGGTATTATTGGTTATCTAATCTGCCGTGTCGGCTGTAGTGATGAGAAGAGCTGTGATGATGAGTCTGATACTCAGAGTGTTGAGGAGCTTTTAGGTGAAGATTTAGGAACTGCTCCATTGCAACTAGATGCCCCACGCGATGGCGTGAAAGATAACCTAACACGCATAAAAGGGATAGGTGTTAAGATCGAGGAGTCTTTAAACTCTAAGGGTATATTTCACTTTGATCAGATAGCCTCTTGGGGCGCAGATGAGATAGTTTGGGTTGATCACAACATAGCTTTTCCAGGTAGAGTTGTGCGCGAAGAGTGGGTCAAGCAGGCAGAACTTTTAGCATCCGGAGCTCAGACAGAGTTCTCTAAGCGCGTAGATGCTGGAGAGGTGTCTAGCAGTAAGAGAGGGTAGGATTAGCTTCTAGTAGCGATCTACTCTGTAAGAAGATCAAAACCGTTTGGCATGTTTGGGACAAATCTCTCTGGCGGTATGATCTGATTTGTCTGTTGTGAAGAGAAGACTATGTTTATGCGATTTTCAAAATCATCTTGATAGGTGATTGATACAAGCTTATCATCAACCATCTTGATCTTAAACTCTCTTTTCAGATAGAGAGCTAAATACCTATCTGTACCTACTTTTTTTGCACTTTGTAAGATCTTAAAGATATCAAGATCTTTATCTAGCTTCCGCACTATAACTTGCTCTAGTTCAGGCTCTATGATTGTCACCTGTCTGCTATTGATATAGATATCTTTTTTAACAGGTGAGACATACTCCCATTTGGCAAGGTTTGGTCTCTCTATCTGCACTTTGCCACTGTAGGTAATGGTGCGTTCAGAGTCATCTGTAAGTGTCTGTGTAAAGTTTGCTTGAAATGTTTTTATGTTCTCAGCAAGAGCAAAAAGTGTAGTAAATGTTAACGATATAACAATCAAAATCTTCATCAAAACCTCTCTAGTCGATAAGTATAGATGCAATTTTAGCAAAATAAAATAGATCATTAGGTATAATCGCATAAATTTAGTCAATTATTGATTGTGAAGGTAGATGATGCTTCAAGCTATGCTAGGAAAGGTTTTTGGAACCAGAAATGATAAAGAGCTTAAAAAATATAGAAAAAGAGTAGTTGCTATAAATAGCTTGGAGTCGACTTATGAGGCGATGAGTGATGATGAGCTAAAGAGCTCATTTGCTACACTCAAGGCGTCCGTATTGAGTGAAGAGCAAGGACTTGATGATGTGCTTGTAGAGTCGTTTGCAATCACCAGAGAGGCTAGTAAGCGCATACTCAATATGCGCCACTTTGATGTTCAACTTGTTGGTGGTATGGTGCTACATGAGGGTCGTATCGCGGAGATGAAAACAGGTGAAGGAAAGACACTTGTAGCAACTCTACCGGTAGCTCTAAATGCTATGCTGGGTAGAGGCGTGCATGTGGTCACAGTCAATGATTACTTGGCTATTAGGGATGCATCAGAGCTAGAGCCTCTATATAACTTTCTAGGTTTTGAAGTAGGAACTATACTTGAAACCATGCATGATAGCGCTCTTAAGAGAGCAGAGTATGCAAAAGATATCACCTATGGTACTAACAATGAGTTTGGGTTTGATTATTTACGAGACAACATGAGCTACTCACTAGAGCAGATGGTACAGCGCAGTCACAGTTTTGTTATTGTAGATGAGGTTGACTCCATCTTGATAGACGAGGCTAGAACCCCACTTATCATCTCAGGACCAGTTAGTCGCACTATGGATGGGTACTTAAGAGCAGATCAGATAGCCAAGCAGCTCTCAAGAGATACACACTTTGAGGTAGATGAGAAAGATAGATTGATTCTTATTACAGAAGAGGGTATTGCAGAGGCAGAGAAGCTACTAGAGGTTGATAATCTATATAGTCTTGAAAATGCCACACTCTCACATCATCTAGATCAAGCTCTAAAAGCAAACTATATATTTGAAAAAGATGTAGATTATGTTGTGCGTGATGGTGAGATACTGATTGTAGATGAGTTTACCGGTCGCCTCTCTGAAGGGAGACGCTACTCTGAAGGTCTTCATCAGGCACTAGAGGCAAAAGAGGATGTAGATATCAAAGAGGAGAGCCAGACGCTAGCTGATATCACATTCCAAAACTACTTTAGAATGTATGAAAAACTAGCTGGTATGACCGGTACCGCGCAGACTGAAGCTACAGAGTTTGCTCAGATCTACTCACTAGATGTTGTCTCTATCCCTACCAATGTTCCTGTTGTGCGTGATGATCTCAATGATCTTATCTATAAGACGGAGACCGAAAAGTTCAACGCGGCTATCGCAAAGATCAAGGAGCTAAACACAAAGGGTCAGCCAGTCTTAGTGGGAACTGCATCTATAGAGAAGTCAGAGGCCTTACATCTTCTACTTAAAAAAGAGAAGATAGTCCACACTGTACTAAATGCTAAAAATCATGAGAGTGAGGGTGAGATCATTAAAAATGCCGGCTCTAAAGGTGCTGTTACAGTAGCTACTAACATGGCTGGTCGTGGTGTAGATATCAAAGTTAGTGATGAGATTAAAGAGCTTGGAGGTCTATATATCTTAGGTACGGAGCGACATGAGAATCGCCGTATAGATAATCAGTTGCGAGGTCGTTCAGGTAGACAGGGTGATCCTGGTACTACAAGATTTTATCTCAGTTTAGAAGATCATCTATTGCGTATTTTTGGCTCTGATAAGATCAAGTCCATCATGGAGCGCATGGGTGTTGAAGATGGTGAGTATATAGAGTCCAAGATGGTTACTAGAGCTGTTGAGAAGGCTCAGAAAAAAGTTGAGACTATGCACTTTGAGGGTAGAAAAAATATTGTTGAGTATGATGATGTTGCAAATGAGCAGAGAAAGATAGTCTACAAATTTCGCAATCAACTACTAGATCAAGAGTATGATATAGCTAAAAAAGTTAAAGAAGTGCGTGAGGAGTACCTAAAGCATCTTCTGCTAGAGTCCAATATCTATGAGGGTGCATCGCCAGAAGATTTTGATATAGACAAACTATCAAAATTGCTAAAAGAGGAGTGCAATTTTACTCTTAGTATCGCAGACTATGAGTCACTAGAGTCTGATGAGCTTGAGTATAAGTTACTTGCAGACTTGAGTGGTGAGTACGATCAGAAGATGCAAGCAGTAGATGAGGAGTTGCGCTCAAATATAGAGCGTGAGATCTATCTTAAAACACTAGATAACGCATGGCGTGAGCATCTATATAGAATGGATACTATGAAAACTGGTATCAGATTGCGCGCTTACAATCAAAAAGATCCACTTGTAGAGTATAAGAAAGAGAGTTTTGGGCTCTTTGGTGAGCTTATTGAGACTATCAAGTTCGACACCATTAAGACACTGCATATCATACAGTTTAGATCACCTGAAGAGGAAGCTGAAGCATTTGTAAAGGCTCAAGAGCAGAGTAGAAAAATAGCTGAAGAGCAGATGAGACTTAGTAGCGAAGAGCAGAGCATACTTGTTGAGAAGAAGCCTGCTAGAAATGCACCATGTCCATGTGGTAGTGGTAAGAAGTATAAGAGCTGTTGTGGTAAGAGTGGACCAAAAAAAGGAGCTCTTGTATCTTGAACCATAAGCGTTCATTAGTGGGCTATCTGTTACGCCGTTTTTTGCGTTTTGACCCACAGCAACCTTTTATCTTCCTATCTGCCATGTTGGCATTTGTGGGTATCTTATTGGGTGTAGCGGTTTTGATTATAGCTATGTCCCTTATGAATGGCTTTAGCAAAGAGTTTAAAAAACAACTCACAACAATGAACTATCCACTGACAATTGTTCCTCATTTTTTTGCAAGTGTCAATCACAATCTCTTAGAAGAGCTACAGCAGAAGTTTCCAGAGTTAAAATTTAGTCCATATGTTGTCTCGTCTATCATGACTAGAAGTGGCACAAAGATAGAGGGTGGATATCTATTTGGTGTAGATTTTGAGGCGGAAAAAGAGGTAAATGCCGTAGTTGCAGAGGCTCTATCTAAGACTCCAAAACAGAACTTTAGTGTAGTCATTGGTAGCTCTTTATATGATGAGTTTTCACTCTCTAAGGGTGATAAGCTCATGTATATATTTACTCAGATTGAGCCTGGAGGATTGGCGCTTACTCCTAAGATTAAAAGATTTAAGGTTTTTGATACTTTTAGCTCAGGACTCAAGGCGTATGATCGTGCCTACAGTTACACATCCATAGACTCTTTACAGAAAGTTCTTAATTTACCAAAAAACTACTATGATGGTATCCATATACACAGCGACAATCCACGAGCCACACTACAGATGATAGCTCCAGAGTTGCCTAGCAATGTTCGCATTAAAGGTTGGTGGGAGGATAACGCAAACTTTTTTGTAGCACTTGAGCTTGAGAAACGATCACTATTTATTGTTCTAATGCTTATCATACTTATCGCATCAGTTAACATCATCTCATCTCTTCTTATGACAGTTATGAACCGTAGAGCAGATATAGCACTTCTTATATCGCTTGGAGCTTCACCTTCTCAGATAAAAAGACTTTTTCTATATTTGGGAGTTGTTATTGGTATTGGTGGTATTGTGGTTGGGGTTGCTCTTGGCTTAGGTGGCGTATGGTTACTGCAGACATTTGACATAGTATCACTTCCAAAAGATGTCTACCCAACTTCAACACTAGCACTTGAGTTATCTACAATAGATCTAGTATCTATCATCATTGGAGCGCTACTGATTGTACTGCTCTCAGCTTGGTATCCAGCCTCAAAAGCTAGCAAAGTTGATGTTTTAACAGTATTGCGCAATGAGTAGTTAACCCAAAGATGATAAACTACTTTTATGAGACAGCTACTTCTATTTGCACTACTATTGTTACTTGCAGGCTGCTTTGAGCCAACTAAAGAGCCGGAGAATTCGGTAGTTGACCCAGAACTTACACAAGAGTTAGCCCATATTGACTCAACAAAAGAGGTAGAGCTAAAAAAGCTAGAGCAGAGAGTAGAGCTAGAGCAACTTCAGAGTGATCTTCTACTAAAGCAGCAGAGCATAAACGAAGAGTATCTATATAAAAAAGAGCGCAATCTTATACTGTTGAGCGCTTTTTTGATACTTATCTTAGCGCTTGGGGTCTATATGCTTATCAAACATAGGCGCGAGAATCGTCAAAAAGCTTATGACAACAATCTTAAAAAGTATTTCCATCAGCAAGAGATACAGAGCAGAATGCGTCTAGCAGAGAAGATTATAGATAAAATTCAAGACTCTACTCACCCAACCGAACAAGATAAAAAACTCATAGAGATACTACACAGCGTAAGCACACCAGTAGAAAATGAGATCACAAATAGCAACAATCAGATAGCTAAAAAGTAGCAAATTAAAAAACTTTCCAAATTCCTCCCCAACACTCTTGACATCCAAACAATAATCCCCTATAATTCCCCTCCACAAACAAGAGACCACTTGTAAAAAGAGGTATCTCAAAGCTGCTCTTAGTGTTTAAGAG
>JAMONY010000014.1 GCA_027066325.1 Helicobacteraceae bacterium
TTTTGAAAAAGCCGTTAAGATAAAGAGTATGGTGAAGGAGATGGAGTGAGTAAAATATCAATACAGTACTACAAAAGTCCAGTAGGTGAGATGCTTCTAGGCTCTTATGAGGGCGAACTCTGCATCGCAGATTGGCGATACCGAAAGATGAGGACTACTATAGACAATCGAATACAAAAAGGTTTACAAGCTGAGTATATTGAAGAGCCATCAGATGTTATAGATGAAACAATTAAACAGATGAAAGAGTACTTTAACCTTGAACGAAAAGAGTTTGCTATCCCTCTTTTGTTGGTTGGAACCGATTTTCAAAAATCTGTTTGGCAAGGACTCATTGAGACACCTTTTGGTACAACTTCATCTTACCTTGAGCTCGCAAAACGAATAGGTAATGAAAAGGCTGTGAGGGCTGTGGCTTCAGCAAATGGGGCAAACTCTATCTCTATTTTGGTGCCTTGTCATCGGATTATTGGAAGTAGTGGTGATTTGGTAGGGTATGCAGGCGGGTTGGATGCGAAGAGAAAGTTGTTGGAGATTGAGAGGAATTTATTTGTGTGATTACCGTTGTGCATGTTTTAATATAGCTATACCAATAGATGAGAACTTTGTTAGAATACTTTTACAAAAGGATTGATAGTGAAAGATTGGTTTTATAGTTTACAAATTTTCTATTTATCTATGTTTCAACCTTCTAAGCTCTTTGAGAAAATTAATGAACTTCCTTGGTATCAAGGAGTTTTAAAAACTTGGGTAGAAGATGAAAAAATACAAACGCAGAGCAAGGTGTTAGAGATTGGTTCAGCCACAGGGACATTGAGCTCTTACCTTTCCATGTATTATGCAGTAACAGCCATAGACTACAATCCAAAAATGATAGCAAGAGCCAAGGAGAGGTATCCTCATGTCGAGTTTCAGGTAGCTGATGCTCTTGATTTACCCTTTAATGACGGAACTTTTGATCTGGTTTTGGCTTCTTCACTCATCAATGTGCTGGACAATAAAGAAGCCTTGCTTACTGAAATGTTACGAGTCTGTAAAGAAGATGGAAAGTTAATGTTACTCTTTCCTTTGGAGGGTTTTTCTAATGTTAAACTAGCAGAGCTAAGTGTAAGTTTAAAGCTACAAGGTTTTTCTAAAATGGCTTTGAAAATGTGGCATAAATTGGCAAAAAAGATGAGTATTAATTTGCTAGAAGCCTTATTGGTAGATAGCGAGTTTAAAGTGCTCTCTTCTAAAGAGTACTTAGCTGGCATGGTGAGTACTGTACTTATTGGCAGAAAAATTAATATACATATCTAGAATTTAATAAAAGAAGACTATATGACAGTTACACTACCCCAATCACTCTACGGTTTTGATGGCATAAAAGAGATACTTTTTTATGAAGAGAATGCCATACTTCATAAAAAACTACAAAGAGATTTGCTCGATAACGAAAAGCTGATTACAGCTCACTCCATTGTCTATGTGCTTAATGGAAAAGTGAGTGTTACTACTTTTGAGGGAGATGAAGTTTCTATTGGGAATCAAGAGATGCTTTTTATGCCAAGAGACAGCTATCTTATCTCTGATTTTATGCAAAATGGTAAAAATATGGAGGTTTTTCTGCTCTTTTTTGACCATGAGATTGCAATGAAGTTTATAGAGAAACTTAAGAATCAAGAGCTTGAGAAGTCTACTATCTGTAAGTTAGAAGTGACAGCAAACATAAAAAACTATTTTCAAAATATCTCTACGATGAACTTTGATAACCCTCAAAACCAAAAGCTTGTAGAATTAAAGCTTTTAGAATTTTTACATCTGATAAATGAGAAACAAGATTTTATTCAAACACTACAGGCTTCTGAAAAAGGGAAACAGAGGCGAGATATTGGCTCAATGATGTTGGAGCATTATGATAAAAACATGACCATTGCTGATTTTGCATCTCTTAGTGGTCGAAGCCTCTCTACTTTTAACCGTGAGTTTAAAGAGAGATATCATAACACACCTAAACAGTGGCTCATAGAGAAAAAAATGAGCCGAGCTTTTGAACTGCTTCAAGAGGGAAAGAGTGTAACTGAGGTAGCTTTTGAAGTGGGCTATGCCAATGTCTCTAATTTTATCAAAGCCTATAAATCTCTCTATAATGAGACACCAAAAGTGATGCAAAAATCGCTTAGTTGACTCAAAATCACTACTTTTGACACTCTATAAGTAGTTTTCTTTTTTATTACCCGCCATAATAAAGCATCTAAACACAAAGGCAAATGATGAACAAGATAGTAGCACTGATAGGCGTAATGCTAACCACGATGCAGGCTAACGAGAGCAAAATAGAGCAGGTGCTTCAAGACTACATGAGTGCATGGAGCGAACACAACATAACTAAAATAGAGAGCTACTACAGCCCCAATGTTATCTGGTACGACCTGCCATCTGATAGCACCACCAAAGGAAAAGCCAAAGTTTCAAAAGCCATTACCGATGCCTTTATGGGTTATGTTCCTGATATGTTTTGGATCAAGAGTGGTGATCTGTTTGTAAGTGGCAACACCATTACTTATGAGTGGAGTTATGGAGGAACTTTTAATGGCTCTTGGGGTGATGTAAAAGTAGAGAATAAGAAGTTTTCTATTAAGGGGATTAGTACCACAACCATTGATAAAAATGGCAAGATTATTGCTCAAAAAGATTACTATGATATGTATGGATTTCAGAAGCAGTTGGGGGTTATGAGATGAGTGTCATTGTCACATTAGAAGCAGGGCTTAGAGAGGGGTGTAGAGAAGATTTGGTAACAATGCTTAGAGAGTTTCTACCTCAAACACGGCTCTATAAAGGGTTTATAGATATCTCTATTAATTTCCAACGAGAGAGTAACAGCGTTCTCTTTTTTGAAGAGTGGGAGTCGGTGGAGGCGTATGAAGCTTACTTGGCTTGGCGAGTAGAGACAGGGGTAATGGATAGATTGGGTTCTGTTTTTGTTTCTGCTCCTGATATATCCTATTTTGATAGGGAGGATGTTTAGAGACTCTTTTATGGTTCTTAGTCTTATGTTTAAAATATGAGACTAAGAGATAGTCTTTTTTTAATTAAAAATATAGTAAACTTACATACTATATATAAATTTACTAAAATAGGACAAAGTATGAAAACAGTAGGAGTAGCAACAAAAGTAGTAGAGGGTATCTCAAAAGAGAGCATATTTGGATTTTGGGCAGATGTTAACAACTGGGCAAGGTGGAATGATGACATAGAATCAGCAGAGTTACACGGAGAGTTTAAAGAGGGGAGTTTTTTTACTCTAGATTTAAAAAATGCTCAAAAAGTAAAAATAGAGCTTTTAGAAGTAGAGCAGAATAGAAGCTTTACTGACCTGACCAAGTTTCCACTTGCTAAGATGTATGGGATTCATAAAATAGTAGAAAAAGATGGTAAAATAGAGCTTGTAGCAACCATTAAAATAGAAGGAATTTTGTCATTTTTATGGACTAAAATAGTCGCCCAAGGTGTGGCCGATAGCTTGGGTTCTGATATGGATAAGATGATAAAACTAATAGAAAATGAAAAAAAGTAATTTTAGCAAAACCGATAAAACAAGCTCAGGATTTTTGCTTTGGCAGGTTACAACCCTTTGGCAGCGAGAGATAAAAACAGCACTAGAAGAGGTCAATCTTAGTCACTCAGGCTTTGTGCTTGTGGCATCTTTGCTTTGGTTTGAAGAGCAAGATATAGTTGTAAGCCAAACAGCTCTCATAGAACATACAAAGTTAGATAAAATGACCGTCTCAAAGAGTCTAAAGAAGCTAGAGAGAGAGGGCTTGGTGTTTCGAGCTGAAAATGAGGCTGACACTAGAGCCAAAATTATTGCTTTAACAGATGAGGGAAATGCGTTAGCCATGAGTTCTGTGAAGATAGTAGAAGAGGTAGATAAGAGGTTTTTTTCTGTATTTTCTCAACAAGAGAAAGAGCAGTTTAATGGATTGTTTTTGAAGTTAATGAAAGAGAATAAAAAATAGATGCTTCAAAAAATAATAGCTTCATACCAACACCCCTCAAAAGAGTTAGAAAAATATATCAAAGTGTATTGGAGAGCCTATAATCCAATACTTGAAGAGGTTGAGATGCCCATTGTTCCTGATGGGTCTATGGATATTATTTGGCTTAATGGCCATATCTTTTTGTCAGGACTTATGGAGTCGGCTCGTGTTATTAGTATTGCACCTGAAGATAGATTTTTGGGTATACGGTTTCAACCCTATGCTTTGGCTCTTTTGTTGGCTAAAGATATTTCTATATATAACGATAAATCTGTGCCATTAGAGGAGATAGATAAGGCATTGGAAGAAGATATGAGAGGATTGTTTGATACAAACAGAGAAGGCAATAAAATACTCAATGACTATTTTGAAAGATTTTTTACCCATGTATCAATAGATAGGGCTCTTTTAGATAGTTTAGATTTAATTCTTACTTCTCATGGAAATATTTTGGTCGCTGATTGCGCAGAAGCCTTAGAAATTCATCCTAAAAAGTTAGAAAGATTGTTTGTGCGATATATGGGGCTATCGGTAAAAAAATACTCTAAAATCATACGCTTTTATGATGTACATACTGTTTTAAGAAAAAAGGGGCTAGAGAATTTAACACAAAAGATTTTAGATAAAGGCTATTTTGACCAAGCCCACTTTAACCGAGATTTTAAAAAACTTACAGGCTTAACTCCTAGTTCAAAACTGATGTCTGTTTTGTACAATACATAACTACTCCAGTTATGCTATCATTTATTTAAATGATTGAGAGGATTTAAAATGAAACAATTAACCCCAAATATTGTAGCAAGAGATAGTGTAGAGATTGATAAAAGCATAGATACTTCTTGGCACGGAGTGCAAGAATTTTATATGAAAGATCCTAGCGGCTATATCTTAGCTTTTGCACAACAGATGTCATGAATTTTGCTAAACTAGATAAGTACTTGCTCTCTAAAAAAGGAGTATCTTGTGACTACCCTTTTGATGAGAAGGTGCGAGTGTATCGTGTGATGGATAAGATATTTGCACTCACAACGGAGGAGTTGCCATTAGAAGTAAATCTTAAGTGTGATCCTATCTATGCGCTAGAGCTTAGAAGCATCTATAGCTCTATAAGAGCAGGGTATCACATGAATAAAAAATATTGGAATACCGTGAGTGCAGATGGTGATGTGGATGACGGACTCTTTTTTGAGCTGATCGATCACTCTTATGAGTTGGTGGTATCTAAGCTTACAAAAAAGAGCAGAGAAGCCCTTGGTTGCTAAGCTACTTTAAATTTTTTGCTTATCAGTTCACCATCTTGATTAAAACTTAAATAATATAACAGATCTTTTTTTACACTCAAGCCAGCTAGATATCTTAAAGCTAAGTTAGCTTGAAGTGAGGCTATGTGCATAACTATTGGTGCAGCTATACCAGCAGGTTCTTTTTTTATAATCTTAAACGAGGAAGCAAATCTAGCCTTCTCAAAAAAGCACACTTGACCATGAAATTCCTCTACCGAGCCATATATCCATGGTGTACCAACTCTTGTAGCATAACTGTCTATCTGCTCTCTTGATGGCAGGTTATCGGTTGCGTCTATGATGAGGTCTAGCTCAATATTTTTTTCTGAAAATTCAGCAGCATCACACTCATGAACATATGTTTTAACAAATGGGGAACGCTCCTCTATGATCTTAGCGTTGATAAGGGCTTTATTGATGCCTTCATCCCCCATTTTAAATGCTATTTGACGGTGAATATTGTGTAGACTTACATCATCAAAGTCTACTAGATGAATATGGCCAATACCAGATGCGCCAAGCCCAAAAGCTAGTGAGCTGCCAAGCCCACCACACCCTATGATAGCTATCTTTTTATCTTGCAAGGAGCGTTGTGTCTGCTCACCCCAAAGTTTTATCTGTCTGTGAAAATACTCATTCATGTTGTAGCCTTACTAAAATATAGAGTAACAGTGTTATGATACACTAAAAATTTGAACTGTTGTCATAGATGGAGCTTTTTGTAGTGAGCATTAAGCTTGTATCGGCACATTGATGTTATGAGTTCAGTGTATATCCTACGCCTCTTATGGTAGTTATGATGTTGGCTGGTGAGAGTTTTTTACGCAGGTTTTTTATGTGTGCGTCTATAACATTGCTGGATGTTATGGAGTCAAAGTCGCTCTCTAAGAGTTCTGATAGCTGGTATCTTGAGAGAGTTTGATCTTTATGTATAGCTAGAATCTCTAGTAGGTTAAACTCCCTATTTGTAAGAGCGATCGCTTTCCCTTTTACACTTATGCGCCGCTTGGCTAAGTCTATCTTAACATCGCCAACAACTAAAGCACTAGATCGCATAGAGCTCTCACGACGCAGTACGGTTCTTATGCGTGCTAAGAGCTCTATATTTGAGTAGGGTTTGCATAGGTAGTCATCAGCTCCACTATCTAGTGCTAACACTCGCTCTTCAATGCTCTCTCTGCCCGATAGCATGATGATAGCAACACTATCATCATCCGCTCTAATCTGCTCCAAAAGAGTGAGCCCACTACCATCTGGAAGGTTCCAATCTATAAGTAGGAGTTGATATATGCCCTCACTATATCTATGCGTAGCATCATCTAGTGAGTAAGATACATCACATCTATACTGCTCTTTGTTGAGCAGTTTGGCTATCTGATCTGCTAGTATCTCATCATCTTCTACAAGTAAGATTGTCATCACTATCCTTGACTACTAGAGCTTTTGCTATCATCGTCATCATCATTGTCATCATCGTCATCGTCATCGTCGTTATCATCATCGTCATCATCGCTGCTATTGTGATTATTGTCTGAACTATGTTGAGAGCTACTGCTGCTATCATCACTATCTTTGGAGCTACTACTAGAGCTATCGTGTGTTGAGCTCCAAGAGCTACTATCTTTGTTATCGTCATCATCATCGTCATCTTTAATGCCATCATTATCATCATCTACATCTATATCATTATCTATGCCATCACCATCTATGTCATTTTGGTCTTTTGAGTCGTTGTCTTCTCTATTGTATATGCCATCATGATCATCATCTTCATATATATTTATAATGCCGTCATGATCGCTATCCATAGAGCTATTTGAGGAGTTGACAACTACAAGTATGCCACTATATACATTGACATTAAGAGGTGTATCCAAGACACCATCATTTGTACTATCGTTGATTTCTGATCTATCTAATGCTAGCGGTATAAAGCCTAGTTGCGCACTATTGCTTGTGCCATAAAATAGAGATCCTTGATCAGTTTTAGTCTGTATGCTAATGGGAGTTACTATCTTGGCACTGCTATTTAACTCATTGGTGCTCATAACTAGATAGCAGTTAAGATGTTTTGGGATCTTTAGTGAGAATGGGTGTTCTTGAGTATCGTTTTGTTGAGATGTGACTCTATAGTAGCTTCCATCTAGACAAAATGCCTCAATAAGGGTGCCAGGAACAGTGCCTTCTATGAGTGTAAAGTTGTTGTCAGCACTATCATTGGTCTCATCACTACTGCTACAGCCTGTTATATTGAAGGTTATTAATAGAGCTAGTAGTATAGAGCCTACATATATCATAAGTAGCACCTTTTTAGTTTTTGTATATTATATTGTAAAAAGATGAAGTTTTGATGAATATTCATGCTCTATTGCTCTATTTTGAGTCTATAGCCTACGCCAGAGAGGTTGTCGATGCACTCTTGATCTAGCTTTTTTCGTATGGAGCGCACTAGTGAGCGAAGTGCATCTATGCTCATATTGGCACTGCCCCACACTACACCCTCAATCTCACTATAGCTAACAGTTCGGTGGTGGTTTTTAGCAAGCAGATCTATTAGGAGCAGCTCTGTTTTAGTTAGTTTGATCTGTTGATTATCTCTAGTGAGTACTTTTGAGAGAGTGTTATAATAGCACTTATCCGATAGCTGTATTATGTGGTGCCCATCGATTTGTAGAGCCTCTACTGCTTTTTGAAGTGCCATGTCTAGATTCTGAGCAGTTATAGGTTTAACTAGATATGTTACTAACTGTAGCTCAACAGCTTTGATGAGGTAGCCGTTGTCGGTATGGGCAGTTGTAATGATGATAGGTGTCGTTTTGTCATCGATACGGATCTGCTCTATCATCTCAAGTCCACTTTGACGCGGCATTTTGATATCGGTTATGATGATATCTGGTTTGCATCTAGTGTAGAGCTCTAGTGCTTTAGACGCACTATTGGCAGATAGAGTTTTCATGCAGATTCTATTCAGATACTCTACAGCATTCTCTAAGATAAGCTCATCATCATCAACATACAAAATAGTTAGGTTAGAAATTGAGTTTTGCATATGACATTATAGTATATGTTGATCTATTTTAAGCTATCTACACACCAAGTTGCGCTAATATATTGCAATCTATTTTTTAAAGGGTTGGTGCATGAAGAAAGTTGAAGCTATTATTAAGCCTTTTCGTCTTGAAGAGGTCAAAGATGCGTTAGCAGATATCGAAGTTACTGGTATGACTGTGAGTGAAGTTAAGGGGTATGGTCGCCAGAAAGGACATAGTGAGCTCTATAGAGGAGCAGAATATGTTGTTGACTTTTTGCCAAAAGTTAAGCTAGAGATAGTTGTGGATGACGATCAGGTAGATAGTGTAGTAGATACCATAGCTGAAGCTGCTAAAACAGGTAAAATTGGTGATGGTAAGATTTTTGTTAGTGACATAGAGAAGATTGTCCGTATCAGAACGGGTGAGACTGATAGTGAAGCGGTTTAGGAGTAGATGATGGAAGATTTACCATATGTTATAGACACACTTTACGCCATATTTTGTATGACTCTAATCATTTTTATGGTACCTGGATTTGCGATGCTTGAGGCTGGACTTGTACGCAATAAAAATGTAACAACCGTTTTGACGGTCAATGTTATGATCTATGCAGTCGCTTCATTGATGTTTTTGCTGGTTGGTTACACGCTAGCGTTTGGTAGTTGGGAAAATACTGCTATGAGCATCTTTGCTGCTTTTATGTTTCAGATGGCATTTGTTGGTAAAACTGCAAATATCATGAGTGGCGGTATGAGTGAGAGAGTGCGCATACTACCTATGGCGATATTTACAGCCATCATGGCGGGTTTAATCTATCCACTTGTGGTCAATGTCTCTTGGGGAGCCGATCTGCTTAGTGACACATTTTTAGATCTTAACATGTATGATCTTGCTGGCTCTACAGTCATACACTCTACAGGCGGATGGGCTCTTTTGGCAGCCATTATCATCATGGGTCCTAGACTTGGCAGATATACAGCTGATGGTAAGATCCGTGTCATTCCTGCCTCAAATATCCCTCTAGTTGTGCTTGGTGCATTGTTGTTGTGGATTGGTTGGTTTGGATTTAATGGCGGTTCTGTTGGTGGCATAGCTACCAAAGAGGGGGCAGATGCCGTTGCTCTTACTATCATGAATACTAACACAGCAGGTCTAGCAGGTGCACTTGTAGCATCGATCATAATGTATATCCGCTATCGTAAGTTTGATATCACTATGATACTCAATGGAGCACTTGGCGGATTAGTCGCCATAACAGCAGGCCCAGATCTTTACAATATCTACCAACCTATACTTATAGGCGGTATTGGTGGCGCGCTTGTTGTATTTGCGGTCCCACTTTTTGATAAATTTCGCCTTGATGATCCAGTGGGTGCGCTCTCTGTTCACTTAGTCAACGGTATTTGGGGTACACTTGCAGTTGGTATTTTTGCATCAAATCCAGATGCTGGCATCACATTTTTTGGACAGCTTAAAGGCATCGTAGTGATAGGTGTATTTGTATTTGCTGCATCATTTACAGTTATCTATATTATCAATAAGTTGCTACCATTTCGCGCAGATGATGAGACGCAACAACAAGGTCTTGATGTCAGTGAGTGCGGAGTTGAAGCGTATCCTGAGTTTAAAAGATCTATATAGATACAGATGATATGATTTTAAGTTATTGGAGATGTGATTGATGGTATTGATGATAGATAATTACGACAGCTTTACATACAATATAGTCCAGTACTGTTTAGAGCTTGGCGCAGATCTTAAAATCATACGCAACGATGAGTTAAGTCTTGATGAGATAGTAGCTCTTAGACCCAAAAAGATCATCATCTCTCCAGGTCCTGCTACCCCAGATGATGCTGGTATTACACTTGAAGTGATAGAGTACTTTAAAGATAAGTTGCCTATCTTTGGAGTCTGTTTAGGTCATCAGAGCATAGCTCAAGCTTTTGGAGCCAAGATTGTAAGAGCATCAAATATGATGCATGGCAAAACATCTATGGTTGAGTGTAGCGATGAATGTGTTATATTTAAAGGAATTCCTCAGCTCTTTAGAGCTACAAGGTACCACTCACTTATAGTTGAGAAATGTAGCTTAAATGATGATATTATTCCAACTGCATATAGCCAAGACGATGACGAAATCATGGCACTCCGTATCAAAAATCGTCCCATATATGGTCTTCAGTTTCATCCTGAATCTATCATGAGTGAACATGGCCGAGATATGCTACAAAACTTCTTAGAGCTATGAGTGCAAGATCTACCCTTGTAGTAGCACTTATATTTAACTCTTTACTGCTTCTCTATTTTGCTCAATCTCTCTCTATAACTTACCATGGAGCTAGGATTATCTATGAGGAACATAGTGCTATAGGTTATATCTTAAGGGCTTTGCTTGATCTGTTTGGATCTAGTGATATAGTAGTAAGAGCACCTCTGATCTTAATGAATAGCTTAAGTGCTTTGCTTCTTTATGCTATCTCAGCAGACTATATCTCATCGGAGCGCGAGAGAGTTTGGCTGGTAGTGATATTTTTGCTACTTCCAGGCGTAATTAGCTCATCACTATTGGTAGATGGTGCCGCTTTTGTTACGCTAGCACTTTTTTTCTATGTCTATTTGCGAAAAAAAGTGGCACATTATGCAGATCTTATGTTGCCATTTATGCTGATTGCCCAGAGTGCCTTTTTGCTACTTTTTGCTAGTTTGAGTCTCTATGCTTTTATAAAAAAAGAGTACAGGTATATGGTTTTATATCTTTTGTTATTCTGCCTAAGTCTATATCTACACGGTTTTAATACGGGTGGATTGCCGATGAATCAGTTCTTAGATACCCTTGGGCTCTATGGTGCTCTATTTTCACCAGTTATTTTTCTATATATCATATA
The DNA here is from genome assembly GCA_027066325.1 of Helicobacteraceae bacterium. Classification (GTDB taxonomy): domain Bacteria; phylum Campylobacterota; class Campylobacteria; order Campylobacterales; family Sulfurimonadaceae; genus Thiomicrolovo. Next base: position 11,226 of record JAMONY010000014.1, read on the forward strand.
TGTGCTATACCACCGCATTGTCTTAAAGCAGATAGATTTACTACTGATTATCTCATCTTCTGCTTTTGTGCTCTCGCTGCTGCTATCTTTTAGACAGCGAGTTGAGGTGGAGATGTTCGCCCCATATCTACTGCTCTCTTTGCCGCTAATTATGCAGACATATTGCAGCTCATATAGAGTTAGGCTCCCACAGTTTCGTAAGAGATATAAGAGTTTATTCGTTGTAGCTATGCTTTTCTTGTTGGTGCATGTAGCAGTAGCACTCTCAAATAAGATCCCATATAGATTTTTAGACAACCCTAGCAGTTATTTTGCCTATAGGACACATGTGGCCAATGAGTTGAGCTCGAAACTAAAACAGATGGGCATAGAGTGCATTGATGCTGATGATAAGAAGATGCAACTTAGACTAAAATTTTATGGCATTAAGCAGTGCGACAGATACAAATTACACAAAGATGGAACTCAAGATGCAAAAAGTGTTACTATAAGTTACTTTAAAACTGAAGTAGCTAAATTCTATGTTTCAGATCTACACAAATAATAATAACTATTATAAGCCTTAACATTATAGAGGCTCAAGTAAGCTCTACATGATATAATTACCCCAAACAGATTTTCAAGGAGTTGCAATGGCTCAAAGAGCGATTCGTGAATATGACGGTAAAGCAATTTTCTCAAAGCATTGGGAGAAGTACTTTAGTGGGTTTCATTATGGTTTTAAGTCGGTATTGGTTACTAGCGGACAAGAGTTGCTAGATAAAGCACAAGAGCACGGGTTTGAGTGGCTAAAACAAGAGGCGTTGGTGGCAAAACCCGATATGCTTTTTGGAAAAAGAGGCAAAAATGATCTTGTTCTTTTTAAGAGTTCTAAACCAGGCGATGTAACACTAGAGGAGGCTGCTGCTTGGATCGATGCTAAGATGGCAGTAACCACTACACTTCTTACGGGTCAACACGGTCATCTAACACACTTTATAGTTGAGCCATTTACTCCACACTCTCAAGAGCAAGAGTACTACATCTCTGCTACAACAGTTGGTGAAGATGATGTTCTATATATGTCTGCTGAAGGCGGCATGGAAGTTGAAGAGGGTTGGGATGAGAAGGTAAATGAGGTAACTATACCTATCAACATGAGTGATGCTGATATGGAGCATGCTGTTCGTGCTAAAGTGCCATCAGATATAAGCTCAAGCGACAAAGAGGCATTTACATCATTTGCTATACAGTTTTTTAGATTCTATCGAGATTTAAACTTTGCTTATCTTGAGATAAACCCTATTGTTATGTTAGAAAACAATAATATGGCAATCTTAGACCTTGTTGCAAGATTGGATGATACAGCAGGCTTTATGATGGTAGATGAGTGGGGTGAGATCGAGTATCCTACAGCATTTGGCATGGAGGATCAATCCCCTGAAGAGAAGGCAATAGCAGAGGCAGACTCTAAGTCAGGCGCATCTCTTAAGCTTACTATCTTAAATCCACTTGGTCGTATCTGGACTATGGTTGCAGGAGGCGGAGCTAGTGTTGTCTATGCAGATACCATTGCAGATCTTACAGGAGATGTTTCACAGCTTGCAAACTATGGTGAGTATAGTGGAGGACCAACAACTGGTGAGACTAAGTTCTATGCAGATACACTTATAGATCTGATGACAAGAACTCCAGATGCAGAGGGTAGAGACAAGATACTTATTATTGGTGGTGCTATTGCAAACTTTACTGATGTTGCCAAGACTTTTACCGGTATCATCCAGTCGTTTGAGGAAAATATCGAAAAGATGCGAGAGCACAATATTCAGGTCTATGTTCGCAGAGGTGGACCAAACTATGAAAAAGGTCTCAAAGATATCAAAGAAGCAGCCGATAGATTAGGTCTATATATAGAAGTTTATGGTCCGCAGACCCATGTTACAGATATCGTGCGTATGGCACTTGAGAAGTAGGGAGAGAGAATGTCAAAATTATTTACCAAAGAGACACAAGCGATTTTTTGGAACAACAACAAAAGTGCTATTCAACGGATGTTGGATTATGATTACACTATCTCAAGAGAGACGCCTTCAGTAGCGGCTATTGTAGCTCCAACTTCAAACAATAAGTTTGAGAAGTTTTTTTACGGTCCTGATGAGGTTATGATCTCAGTTTACAAAAGCACAGCAGAAGCAGCACAAGCATTCCCAAATGCAGATGTGCTCTTAAATTTTGCATCTTTTAGAACAGCCTATGATGTAACCATGGAGGCTATTGAGATCAAGGGTCAGTTTAAGACTATTATGGTGACAGCTGAAGGTATTCCTGAGAGATTAGCTAGAAAGATGAATCAGACAGCCAGAGATTCTGGTGTTACAGTCATAGGGCCTGCTACTGTTGGTGGTATTGCTCCAGGAGCATTTAAGATAGCAAATGTTGGCGGAACCATTACAAATATAGTAAACTCAAAACTTCATCGTGCAGGTTCTTGTGGACTTGTAACGCGTTCAGGTGGACTTTTTAATGAGTTATCAAATATCATAGCAATCAATGCTGATGGTATTGCTGAAGGTGTGGCTATTGGTGGAGATCGCTTTGTTGGCTCTGTATTTATAGATAATCTTTTAAGAATGGAAGAGAATCCAGATGTAAAATACATGCTACTTCTTGGTGAAGTTGGTGGTACAGAAGAGTATAAGGTTATTGATGCAGTTAAGTCTGGTAAGATCAAAAAGCCTATTATAGCTTGGTGTATAGGAACTATTGCTAAGCAGTTTAGCTCAGGTGTGCAGTTTGGACATGCTGGAGCAAGTGCAAATGCAGATGCAGAGACAGCAGAGGCTAAAAATAGAGCAATGGCAGAAGTTGGTATCCATGTACCTGAGAGCTTCAACGATCTTCCAGCAACTATCAATGAAGTTTATGAAGAGCTTAGGGCTAAAGGGGTTATCACAGATATAGAGGAGCCAGAGCTTAAGATTGTACCAAAAGTACGCCGTGCCAAAGAGTTTATCTGTACAATCTCTGATGATCGTGGAGATGAGGCGACATATGCAGGTTTCCCAATTAGCTCAGTTGCTACACCAGATACAGGTAAAGGCATAGGTGATGTCATATCACTTTTATGGTTCAAAAAACAGTACCCTAAATGGGCATCTGAATTTATAGAGACAGTTTTAAAAACTGTTGCAGATCATGGCCCAGCAGTTAGTGGTGCACACAATGCAAAAGTGACTGCAAGAGCAGGCAAGAGTGTTGTTGAGTCATTGGTAACTGGGCTACTTACGATTGGTCCTAGATTTGGTGGAGCTATTGATGGTGCTGCTAAGTACTTCAAGTACGCAGATGATAACAATCTTTCACCAAAAGAGTTCTTGGGCTATATGAAAAAAGAGGGTGTGCCAATACCAGGTATCGGTCACCGTATCAAATCTCTTAGAAATCCAGATCTTAGAGTAGAGGGTCTAAAAAAGTTTGCAAAAGGGAACTTTCCATCAACCCCACTGTTAGACTATGCTCTAACAGTAGAGCAGTTAACTACTAGCAAGAAAGATAACCTTATTCTTAATGTTGATGGAACCATAGGTATCTTAATGGTAGACATGTGGAGAGCATTAGGCTATAGTGAGAGTGAGATAGAGGACTTCATAGAGAGCGGAACTCTAAATGCATTCTTTATTGTAGGAAGATCTATAGGTTTTATAGGCCATGTTCTTGATGAGAAACGATTAGGTATGCCAATGTATCGTCACCCAATGGATGATATACTCTACAATGTAGAAAAAGCAGAAGAGCTGTAGAGCTCTTCTGTACCAACTAACCTCATGCTTTAAAACCCACAACACAATAATATGTTATAATACCTCAAATTAGATACTATATTTACAGAGGTTTATTATGTTCAAAAAAGCATTTACACTATTGGAGTTAGTCTTTGCCATAGTGGTAATAGGCATTATCTCAATAGTCCTTATACCAAATTTTGATAAAAACAACTCAGGTGAAGCAGCTTACCAGATTGCAGAGCATCTACGCTTAGCTCAACATCATGCGATGGTTGAGGATTTTACAGGAGCAGGCGCAGGAGCACCTGTTCCTGCAGGTGCAAATTGGTGGAGAGTAGCTTTTAGTAATGCTACTCCATTCTGCTACGATATCACTCCAGATGGTAATCCTGCTAATGCAGCCATAGACCCACTAAGCAAACAGCCACTCAGCTGTGCCAATAGAGTTACCGATCTAACACAACAGTTTGGGGTTAGTGGTATCGATTTTACTGCTTGTAATAATTTTAGAACAATAGGCTTTAATAACATAGGTGAACCAATCTCAGCTAATGTTCCTTTAGATCTAGATTGCAATATTACTATCACTACCGATGATCTAGAGACTGCTACTGTAACCATCACAGCTAGAACAGGTTATATAGATGTGACCAACATAACGGTACCATAATTTGTAAAGATGTTAAAGTCTGCCTTTACACTATTGGAGCTAGTCTTTGTTATAGTAGTAGTAGGCATCATTTCAATAGTCCTTATCCCAAATTTCAACAAAAACAACTCAGGTGAAGCAGCTTACCAGATTGCAGAACATCTACGCTTAGCTCAACATTTAGCTATGGTGGAAGATTTTACGGGTCGGTCTGCCACTTGGCAAGCAAGATTGTGGCGTATGAGGTTTACTAACTCACCACAAGGGTTTTGCTACACTGTTTTTGCAAATAGAGATGAGAATCGAAATGCAGATCGCATTGAGAGTGCCATTGAT
>JAMONY010000015.1 GCA_027066325.1 Helicobacteraceae bacterium
AACCTTTTGATGCCATAGTATCTAATCCTCCCTATTCAGTAAAGTGGATAGGGAGCGAAGATCCAACACTTATCAACGATGAACGCTTTGCACCTGCTGGAGTGCTTGCACCCAAGTCTAAAGCTGACTTTGCTTTTGTACTTCACTCTCTGAGTTATCTATCTAGTAAAGGGCGTGCGGCGATAGTCTGTTTTCCTGGTATCTTTTATCGTGGTGGGGCAGAACAGAAAATCCGTAAATACTTGATAGACAACAACTATGTAGAAACCATCATCTCTTTAGCACCTAACTTGTTTTATGGTACTTCTATCGCTGTAAATATCTTGGTGCTTTCTAAACATAAAACTGACAATAAAACCCAGTTTATAGATGCTAGCAAATTATACAAACAACAAACCAATACTAATGTGCTTACGGATGAAGGTCCAAATAATCATATAGAGCAAATTATGAATGCTTTTGATACAAAAGAAGATGTTGAGTATTTTACCAAGTCGATAGACAACACTAAGATAGCTGACAATGACTATAATCTTTCGGTAAGCTCTTATGTAGAAGTTGAAGATATTCGTGAGGTTATTGATATTAAGAAGCTAAATGCTGAGATAAAGACTGTTGTAGAGAAGATTAATAAGTTACGAACAGAGATAGATGCTATTGTTTCGGAGATAGAGGCATGAGCCATTTGAGCTTTATGGAGAGTCTCCTTGATGGTGTAGAGGTAGAATGGAAGCCGTTGGGAGAAATAACAAAAATTTTACGAGGAAAGAGATTAACTAGAAATCTACTTTCTAATAGTGAAAAATTTCCAGTTTATCATGGTGGATTAGAGCCATTGGGTTATTACGGACATAGCAACAGACCTGCTAATACAGTAATGGTTATAAATGTCGGAGCTTCGGCTGGTACTGTAGGTTATAGCGAGGTGGATTTTTGGTCTTCGGATGGTTCTTTTTGTATTAAACATTCAGATACATTGAATAATAAATATTTATACTATTTATTGATTGGATATCAGCATTTATTTCGCTCTCAAGTTCGAGTTGCAGGTATACCTACACTAGATGCGAATGTGCTTTCAAAACTTCAAATTCCTATCCCCCCTTTTAATATCCAAACTGAAATTGTCCGTATACTGGACAATTTCACCGAGCTTACAGCCGAGCTTACAGCCGAGCTTACAGCCGAGCTTCGTGCGCGAAAAAAGCAATACAGCTACTATCGTGACCAACTGTTGAGCTTTGAAGAGGGTGAAGTTGAATGGAAGAGTTTGGGGGAAGTGGCAGAATATTCAAAAACGCGTATTAGTTTTAATTTGCTTAATAAATCAAATTATGTAGGTGTTGATAACCTTTTACAAAATAGAGCAGGAAAAAAGGAATCTAAACATATACCAACTGAAGGAAAATCAACTAAATATCACAATAATGATATTTTAATCGGTAATATTCGACCCTACTTAAAGAAGATATGGCAAGCAGATTGTGTCGGTGGAACAAATGGAGATGTGCTTGTTGTACATCCTACAGACGAGACCGTAAATCCACAATATTTATATCAAATTTTAGCTGATGAAAAATTCTTTGAGTACAATATGCAACATGCTAAAGGTGCAAAAATGCCACGTGGAAATAAAGCTAAAATAATGGAATATCGTTTTCCTATTCCATCCCCTAATGAACAAGAACGTATTGTTACTATTCTAAATAAATTTGACACCCTAACAAACTCCATTTCTGAGGGCTTACCAAAAGAGATAGAACTTAGACAAAAACAATACGAATATTATCGTGACTTGCTTTTGAGCTTTCCAAAACCAAGAGTAGAGGCATAAGATGGGAAATACATTAAGAGAAATTGCAGAACAACTACAAGCTTCACCTAAAAAAGTACAACTTATCTATGCTTTTAATGGTGTAGGAAAAACACGGCTTTCACGAGAGTTTAAAGAGTTGATTGATCCTACAATAGAGGGTGAAGAAGATACAGATACAAAAATATTCTATTACAGTGCATTTACGGAAGATTTGTTTTATTGGGATAATGATTTAGACTTTGATGCTGATAGAAAACTAAAAATACAACCTAATGGTTTTACTAAATGGGTCATACAAGATCAAGGACAAGATCAAAATATTATTGCTAACTTTCAACACTATACAAGTGATAAGTTAACACCACGTTTTAATGCTGATTCCTCTGAAGTAAGCTTTTCTCTTGAGCGTGGTGATAATACTAGCTTAGATAATCTAAAAATATCTAAAGGGGAAGAGAGTAACTTTATCTGGAGTATATTTTATAGTTTAATCGAACAAGTAGTTGGGGTGTTAAATGAACCTGAAGTAGATGAACGAGAAACAGATAAATTTAATCAATTAAAATATGTATTTATAGATGACCCTGTAACCTCTTTAGATGAAAACCATTTGATAGAGTTAGCAGTAAATTTAGCACAATTGATCAATTCTAGCTATTTTACTAGCAGGGAGGGTGTTAAGTTTATTATTACTACGCATAACGCTCTTTTCTATAATGTGTTATTCAATGAATTAAATCTTGCAAATAAACAAGGTTCGTATATGTTGATTAAAAATGAAGATGGTTCATTTGAACTTACAGAAAAAAGAGGTGATTCGAATAAAAGTTTTTCATATCATCTACATTTAAAGAAAACCATAGAAGAAGCAATTAAAGTAAAGGCAATTGAAAAATACCATTTTATGTTGTTGCGTAATTTATATGAAAAAACAGCTAATTTCCTTGACTATCCTAAATGGTCGGAGCTATTACCTGAAGATAATAGAGAGGGTTATTATAAGCGTATTATCCAATTTACCAGTCACTCTACACTATCTAATGACACAGTTGCAGAGCCAACTGAACCAGAGAAACAAACAGTTAAGCTTTTGCTTGAGCATTTAAATACGAAATTTTGGCAGGAGATAGAGAACAATGATACAGAAAACTAAAGCTATCGCAGAATCAAACAAATTTATCATACTAGATAAATACACCAAAATAGACCAACAAGGTGCAAGCTACCAAACGGAAGCCGACTTAGAGAAAGAACTCCTCATTGACCTGCAAAACCAAGGCTATGAGTATATCAACGCAAACACACCTGAAAAGATGTTAGTCAATGTCAGAGTACAGTTAGAAGCTTTAAATGATATGCAATTTTCAGAAAGTGAATGGGTGAGATTTGTTGAGGAGTATTTAGATAAACCTAGCGATAACAGCATCGATAAAACCCGTAAAATCCATGATGATTATATCTATGATTTTGTTTTTGATGATGGACATATCCAAAATATTTACCTAATGGACAAAACAAACATCACACGCAACAAGTTACAAGTCATCAAGCAGTTTGAACAGGCAGGTTCGTCAGCTAACCGTTATGATGTCACTATCTTAGTGAATGGTTTGCCACTAGTTCAAATAGAGTTAAAAAAGCGTGGTGTTGCCATAAGAGAAGCCTTTAACCAGATACACCGTTATAGTAAAGAGAGTTTCAATACAGACAAATCACTCTATAAGTACCTACAACTTTTTGTTATCTCAAATGGTACTGATAGCCGTTATTTTGCTAACACCACAAAGCGAGATAAAAATAGTTTTGACTTTACTATGAACTGGGCAAAGTCTGATAATACCTTGATAAAAGATTTAAAAGATTTTACAGCTACATTTTTTCAAAAAAATACTTTGTTAAATGTACTGTTACATTATTCTGTATTTGATGTAAGTGATACTTTGTTGGTGATGCGTCCTTACCAGATAGCAGCTACTGAACGCATTTTGTGGAAAATCAATAGTACATATCAAGCAAAAAACTGGAGCAGTCTTGAGAGTGGTGGGTATATCTGGCATACAACAGGCTCAGGTAAGACCTTAACTAGTTTTAAAGCAGCTCGTTTGGCTACAGAGCTTGAGTTTATAGATAAAGTATTTTTTGTGGTAGATCGTAAAGATTTGGATTATCAAACTATGAAAGAGTATCAACGCTTTTCTCCTGATAGTGTCAATGGTTCAGAGAGTACAGCGGGACTAAAACGCAACATAGATAAAGATGACAATAAAATCATAGTCACCACCATTCAAAAACTAAATAACCTCATGAAAGGTGAAGAAGAGTTATCTATCTACTCTAAGCAAGTGGTATTTATCTTTGATGAGGCACACCGTAGTCAGTTTGGTAAGGCACAAGAAAACCTAAAGAAAAAATTTAAAAAATACTATCAGTTTGGTTTTACAGGTACACCAATCTTTCCACAAAATGCCTTGGGTTCAGAGACAACTGCTAGCGTATTTGGAAGAGAGTTGCACTCTTATGTGATTACTGATGCTATCCGTGATGAAAAAGTGTTGAAGTTTAAAGTAGACTACAACGATGTGCGTCCTCAGTTTAAAGCTATAGAAAGCGAACAAGATGAGAAGAAACTATCAACATTAGAAAATAAAAAAGCCTTGTTACATCCTGATAGAATCGATGAAATTTCTCAATATATTTTAAATAACTACAAGCAAAAAACACATCGCCTACAAGTCAATGGCAAAGGTTTTAATGCAATGTTTGCTGTTAGTAGTGTTGATGCTGCTAAGCTCTACTATGAATCGATCAATAAACTACAAGAAGAGAATGAAAAAAAACTAAAGATTGCTACTATCTTTTCATTTGCTGCTAATGAAGCACAAGATGCCAAAGGGGAGATTGCTGATGAGAGTTTTGAGCCTACAGCATTAGAAGCAAGCGCAAAAGAGTTTTTGAGTGCAGCGATGGATGACTATAACGCAATGTTTAAAACTAACTATAGTGTAGAAAGTAAATCATTCCAAAACTATTATCGTGACTTAGCCAAACGAGTGAAGAATCAAGAAGTTGATCTTCTCATCGTTGTTGGGATGTTTTTAACAGGCTTTGATGCACCTACTTTAAATACTCTCTTTGTAGATAAAAATCTCCGTTACCATGGACTTATCCAAGCCTATTCACGCACAAACCGTATCTATGATGCTACTAAGACATTTGGTAATATCGTTACTTTTCGTGATTTGGAACAAGCTACTATTGATGCTATTACGCTATTTGGTGATAGTAACACTAAAAATGTGGTGCTTGAAAAAAGCTATAAAGAATATATGGAAGGCTTTAGCGATGTTATAACAGGTGAAGCACGACGCGGTTATGTTGATGTGGTAGAAGAATTAGAACAACGCTTCCCTAATCCTGAGACAATAGTTACAGAAAAAGAGAAAAAAGAGTTTGCCAAACTATTTGGTGAGTATTTACGGGTAGAGAATGTGCTACAAAATTACGATGAATTTTCAGGCTTGAAAGCTTTACAAAACTTAGATATGAATGATAGTGATGCAGTAGAGGAGTTTAAAACTAAACATTATCTAAGTGATGAAGATTTAAGTGCTATGCAAGCCATACAGATGCCAGCTGAGCGTATAATTCAAGATTATCGTTCAACCTATAATGATATCCGTGATTGGCTTCGCCGTGAAAAATCTGCCAACGAACAAGAGAGCTCTACTATTGATTGGGATGATGTGGTGTTTGAGGTGGATTTACTGAAATCACAAGAGATTAATCTGGATTATATCTTAGAGTTGATTTTTGAACACAATAAAAAAGTAAAAGATAAAGCAACATTGATTGAAGAAGTACGGCGTTTGATTCGTGCTAGTCTTGGTAACCGTGCCAAAGAAAATCTAGTTGTTGATTTTATCAACCAAACCAACTTGGATGATATTCTTGATAAGCCTAGTATTATCGATGCTTTCTTTAAATTTGCACAAGCTGAGCAACAGCGTGAAGCCGATGAGTTAATCGATGATGAAAATCTAAACACTGAAGCGGCCAAGCGTTATATCATGGCATCATTAAAACGAGAATATGCAAGTGAAAATGGTACAGAGCTCAATGCAATCTTGCCAAAAATGAGCCCGTTAAATCCTGAATATCTAACAAAAAAACAGAGTGTTTTTCAACAAATAGCAGCTTTTGTTGAAAAGTTTAAGGGTGTTGGACGGTATTTGGAGTAGGTATTTTAAGCTCTTAGGCACTATGATTTATCTTAGGTAAATTGTGATACTTTGCTTTGGTCGAGCATTTTTAAAATTTTTCAGTACAACATACAAGCTAAAGCTACAGTGTGTTAAACTTATAAAAAAATAGGCGGTTATTTAGATGATAAGCACAGATGATCTAAAGAGTAAGATTATTGAGGGGTTGAGTCTTGAAGATATTGAGATTGATGAGATAGGGGATGAGGATCCACTTTTTGGTGATGATGGCTTAGGTCTTGATTCGGTTGATGCCATAGAGTTAACACTTGTTCTTGAGAAAGAGTACTCAGTCAAAGTGACAAATATGGCAGAGGCTGAAAATATCTTTGCAACAATCAACTCTCTTTGTAAATACATAAATAGCCAAAGAGCTTAAACATCTTATGAGCAGATGCTAAGTGTATGACCAAAACCTATATGGTCTATCTCGTGCTCTATAGTTAGACCGCTCTCTTTGATGCACTCATGCATCTGTATAGCACTATACATCTTGCTTTTACCATTGGCCAATGCTGTGAAGTATGGTGATGTGTTTATGAGAGCATATGAGCCTAGATCTACACTTTGACGATCCCAGTATGGCTCTACTATATAGACTTTTGCTTTGTTATTTAGTGCGCGCTTTGCTCTCTTTAAGATAGAGACTATATCATCTACTCCAAAGCAGTCAAGAAACTGACTCATCCAGACTATGTCAAATCCTTTTGGAAACTCTATTGAGTGATCTAGTAGATCCATATGTACCCCTTTAACCCGATCTTCTACTCCACTCTCTATGGCTCTTTTGTGTGCAGCTTTGAGTTGCAACTTGTGGTCTAAGATAGTCACTTCAGTCTGCTTGGAGGCTCTTGTGATGGCAACAGCCCATTTGCCTGTATTGCCACCAACATCTAGTAGCTTTGTTGGCTCCATATCTGAAACTATCTGCACCAGTTTGGCAAATGCCGCATCTGAGTAGAAGTGATCAAACTCAAACCAACTTTTGCGCGCTGAATCTGGAAGTTCCAATAGGTGTGGGTATATGGTCTCAAACTCTTTACCAAAATACTTCTGAAGCCCTCGTGGAGAAGCTGTTTTGATAGACTCTTCTAGCTCATCTATACCGTGATAGTTGACATCTAGATTGAAGTTAAAATTGACACTTGTCATCTCATCAAACTGTAAAAAATAGCCTATCTTTGTTAGATAATAACGCTCATTTTGGTACTTTAAAGCTCCCATACTATACCCAGACTCACACACTACATGAGCTCCATAAGTAGAGATGTTTAGCTCTTGTGATAGCTCATCTACGCTAAGCCCAACTCTTCTGTTTTTGTGCAATAACTCTAAGATGCCCCATTTGCGCAATAGGTGTGCGCACTGAAACACAATCGGTGCAAAAGCTATCTTCTGAGCCTCCATCAACGCCTCTTCTCCTGTCAACTTCTCTGTATCAAACATAAATCTCCTTTGTGGCTTCATTATACTTTATGTACTATTTAGATAGAATAAAAGAAAAATTATTTTGGATAGGGATATATGAAAAAAGTGTTAGTTCTTTACTATTCACAAAGTGGGCAGCTTCGAAGTTCAGTAGACTCTTTTGTTGCTCCTCTGTTAGAGTGTAGTGAGGTTAGTGTAGATATGTGTGAGATTAGACCTGTAGAGCCATACCCATATCCGTGGCCATTTTATACATTTTTTGATGCATTTCCTGAAGCGGTCTATCTTGATGGATGTGAGGTCGAGAGTATTGATGCTGATGGTGAGTATGACTTAGTCATCTTAGCTTACACCTCTTGGTTTCTGTCACCATCTATCCCTATCACTGGTTTTTTAAAGAGTAGCAGGGCTAAGGAGCTCTTAAAAGATAGACCAGTTGTCACACTTATAGCATGTAGAGATATGTGGGTTATGGCTCAAGAGAAGATGAAAAAACTACTAGATGAGTGTGGAGCCAAGCTTATCGATAATGTTGTAGTGACTGATCAGGGAAGATCTCTGTATACTTTTGTAACTACTCCTAGATGGCTCTTTACAGGCAGAAAAGATAGCTTCTGGTTTTTTCCTCCAGCAGGGGTGTTGCAAGAGGAGATAGATGCTCTTAAGCGGTTTGGTAAAAGAGCTTGTGAGGCGCTAAAGAGTGCAGAGCATAAGAAGACTATGTTTAAAGGCTTGGGTGCGGTGAGTGTGGACGGTAAGCTCATAGCAACCGAAAAGATAGCAACTAGAAGTTTTATGATATGGGGTAAGCTTATCAAAAAATCTGGTCTGCCTGGCTCTTTTGGGCGCAAAGTCACGATCACTATATATGCAGTTTTTTTGATACTTCTTATACTAACTATTGTGCCTCTAAATATCTTGATTCGTCGCCTTATCTACCCATGGCGCAAAGATGCTATAGCTAAAGAGGTGGCGTATTATGAACTTCCATCAGGAGCATTAACTTGAGCATTAAAACTGTATATATCAACACCATTAGCGCATTTTTACCAAATGAGGCAGTTGAAAATGCCGACATAGAGAAGGTGTTAGGTCAAGCTGGCAAGAAACCATCAAGAGCCAAAAATATGGTTCTAAGATCAAACCAGATCAAGACTAGATACTACGCTATCGATAGACAGACAAGAGAGCCTACACATACAAATGCCACATTAGCAGCCAATGCGATAGAGATGTTGAAGTGTGATATTGAAAACATAGATCTGCTTGTGTGTGGCACAACTCTACCAGATCAGCTTATGCCAAATCATGCCCTCATGGTTCATGGTGAGCTGGGTCGTGGTGAGCTTGAAGTGGTTGCAACTGCAGGAGTCTGTTTGAGTGGGATAGCAGCCTTGAAGTACGCCTATCTATCCATAAAAAGTGATGATAGTAGCTTAGCCATCGCCTCCGCTTCTGAAAATGCTTCATCTGTCATGAGGTCTGAAAATTTTGCTCAAGAGATTGAGAGTAGAGTTGAGCAACTTAAAAGACATGAGCAGATCGCTTTTGAGAAAGATTTTTTACGCTGGATGCTTAGTGATGGAGCTGGGGCGATGCTTTTAAGCAGTCAGCCAAATAGCAACAAGCTCTCCTTGCAGATAGAGTGGATAGATCAGAGATCTTATGCTCATGAGCTAGATAGCTGTATGTATGCAGGATCTGTAAAGATGGATGATGGCTCTTTAAAGGGGTGGAGACAGTATGCACAATCACAGTGGTTGCAGAGCTCTATATTTAGTGTCAAACAAGATGTGAAATTACTTAACGATAAGATCATAGAGTATACAGTAACCCTACCTCTAAAAAAGTTATTAGAGTCTAAAAAACTAGACCCATCAGCCATAGATTGGTATCTGCCCCACTACTCATCTGGTTTCTTTAGAGATAAAGTCTATGATGGCATGCTTGAAGCTGGCTGTGATATACCGCAAGATAGATGGTTTACAAACCTAAGTTCTAAAGGCAATACAGGCTCTGCGTCTATCTATATAATGCTAGAAGAGCTGTTTAATTCAGATAGATTAAAGTCTGGCGATACAATCCTCTGCTACATACCAGAAAGCAGTCGATTTTCAACTGCATTTATGCAGTTAAAGGTGGTCTAGATGAAGAGTCAAGATGTGCCTCAAGATAACATCTCAACATATGCAAGCCACAAAAAAGCGATCTACGCTACAGATGATGATGGTAGATATGACATTGTAGCTTCAACTGGCTGGAGTGTGGAGGAGGAGGCGACTAAACAGGCTCTTTTAGAGCTTGAGAGGCAGACTCAAGATGCTCTTTTGAGAGCTATTGATGGTGAGGTCTCTGCGCTCTATTATCATATGTATTCTAAAAGAATGGATCTGCAAGTTCTAGCAGAGTCTACGGGCTTTTTTAAGTGGACAATTAGAAGAGACTTTGAGCCTAAAAGATTTCAAAATATCAAAAAGAGTAGATTGGCTCAGTACGCAGATGCTCTTGGTTTAAGTAGTAGCGAACTAATGAAGCTACCAAAGGATAGAAGTGAGTAGAGTAGAGTTTATACATAATCACCATGCACACTGTGAGAGTGGTGTAGTATCATCAATGATGCGTCATAGTGGCTTAGAGTTATCTGAAGCGATGGTTTTTGGTTTGTCAGGAGCTATGAGTTTTGCATATTTGCCATTTTTAAAGCTAGGAGGTATGCCACTTGTAGCCTACAGAAGCATGCCAAAAAGCATCATCAAAGGACTTAGTAAAAATATCGGTATAAAGATGTCCATGCAGACATTTAAAGACCCAGCATCTGGTGAGCAGATGTTAGATAAGTTACTAGATGAAGGCAGAGTGGTTGGTGCTCAGAGTTCTGTGTTTTGGTTGCCATATTTTCCAGAGCAGATGAGATTTCATTTTAACGCACATAACCTCATCATATATGCACAAGAGAGAGATGAGTATCTCATAAGTGATCCAGTTTTTGAGCATAGTGTTAGATGCGAAAAGAGTGCTCTAACAAAGGCTAGATTTGTTAAAGGTGTCATGGCTCCTAAGGGTCTGCTCTACTATCCGCTTATCGTTCCAACAGAGATAGATTATGATAAATCACTTAGAAAAGCACTTAAAAAAACAGCTAAGATGATGCTAAAGACACCAGTGCCAATAGCAGGCATAAGAGGCATACGGTATCTAGCCAAACATATAAAAAAGTTGCAGAAAAAAGATAAACGATATGCCAAACTATTTTTAGGGCACATAGTAAGAATGCAAGAGGAGATAGGTACAGGAGGTGCTGGATTTCGATATATCTATGCCTCATTTTTGCAAGAGTCATCAGCTCTCATGGATGGCGGAGACTTTTTGGCAGATGCATCAAAACAGATGAGTAGCGTTGGTGATGAGTATAGACAGTTTGCGCTTCTTATAGCCAAGGCGATACGCTCCAAAAAGAGCGAGAACATAGACTTTGATGTTATTGGCGATAAACTCTTAGAGATAGCAGATCAAGAGTCTCTAGTCTATAAGATGATACTAGATAACTTATGATCAAGATAGACTCTTTAGTGAAGCGGTATGGCGAGAAGGTGGCTATTGATGATCTTAGCCTACATGTTAAAAAAGGTACAATTTTTGGACTTCTTGGTGTAAACGGTGCAGGTAAAACAACTCTAGTATCTATACTTAATGGTCTGTCTGGATATGATAGCGGTAGAGTTGAAGTTGCTGGTCTTGATCTTAGAGAAAATATAGAACAGATACGATCTAAAAGTGCATTTATACCACAATCGTTAGCATTTTATGAGCAACTAAGTGTACTTGAAAATCTCAATTTTTTTGCAGGCATACAAAATATACAGAGCTCTAAAATAGAAGATCAGATCAACAGAGCTGTAGAGACAAGCTCTCTTGAGTCCCTATTGTATCAAAGTGCAAAAACCCTCTCAGGCGGTCAAAAACGCAGATTAAACATAGCTATAGGTCTTCTTAATGATCCAGAGATACTCTACTTTGATGAGCCTACAGTGGGCATAGATCCAGCTTCACGCAATGAGATTTTAGAGACAATACTCTCCTTTAAAAAGAGCAATAAAACAGTTGTTTACACCACACATTATATGCCAGAGATTGAGAAGATCTGTGATGAAGTAGCTATCATAGATAGGGGTAGAGTTGTATCACAGGGATCTTTAGAGCAGATGTTAGAGTGCAAAGATAAAGAGACAGTATTTGATCTATTTGACACACCTTTGCAGTTGCTACATGGTATGCCTCTAGTATCAGTCATAGACCATAAAACACTCAAGTTAAACACTCAAGATACAGATCAGATAGAGTCAACTTTAAGAGAACTTCATATGCGAGGTGTTAGGATAAAACAGATCAGGCTAGATAGCAGCACTCTTGAAAAAGTCTTTATAGACCTTACATCAAAAGAGGCTCACTAAGATGCTTAAAGCGATGTTAATCAAGGAGTTTTTATTAGTGTTACGCGATCGCCATGCACTAGCTGCGCTATTTGTTATGCCAGCTATTTTTATACTCATCATGTCGCTAGCTCTTAAAGATGTGTTTGGTACTGATAGAGCACTGATGACATATGTTGTAACAGATAACTCATCTTCAGCTCTTAGCGCAAAGTTGATATCGAACTTACAAGAGAGTTCGCTACTAAAACAGGGTGACTCTTTAGCGCAGTTTAGAGTAGATATACCCGATGGTTTTGCATCATCTTTTCAGACTAATGGCTCACTTAAAAAACTAGAAGTAGTAGTAGAGCCCGATGTCAAACAGGAGATGTTAGCACTCTTTAAGGTTGAGCTATCTATGGCGCTAATGGGTCTAAGACTAGATAAGTTACAGAGTGATATAGGCGATTTTTCAAACGCACTTGATAGTTTTGACCTTGATCCAGAGAGTATGGTTTCTGTTAGATTTGCCAACTTAAAAGAGAGTGAGCACCCAACATCTACCCAACAAAGTGTCCCATCTTGGATTGTATTTGCACTCTTTTTTGTTATCATACCTATATCTACTATCTTTATTAATGAGCGCAAGCAGAATACTCTGATGAGAATGGAGGCTATGAACATCAGTACACCTCTGCTGTTTATGGGTAAGATGATACCGTATCTCATCATCAATCAGCTTCAGGTGTGGGTTATGATAGCAGTTGGAGTGTTTGTGGTACCACTGTTTGGTGCAGATGCACTCACCATGGGTGACTCTTTGCCTGCTCTTTTTGTACTCTCATCTGCTCTTAGTTTTGCTGCTATATCACTAGCAATGTTGATTGCAACAGTAGTTCAAAGCGTAGAGCAGGCAACAACTATAGGTGGCATAATCAACATACTTCTTGGCGCTATAGGTGGTGTGATGGTTCCAAAGTTTATTATGCCAGAGTTTATGCAGACACTTAGCAATATATCTCCTATGTCATGGGGACTAGAGGGATTTTTAGATATATTTTTGCGTCAAAAAGGTGTTGAGGCGATACTGTATGAGAGTAGCGCTCTTGCTCTATTTGGAGTAGTTATGCTATCTTTGGCAATGTTATTTTATAGATATAGAAGAGTAGCGTAAGAGATTTAGACAGCAGGAGAGAGAATGCGATACCTTGTAAGAGCTTTTATGGTTGTAGCCATGTTGATAGTTAGCTTGGATGCTAAAGAGATGGATGCTAAAGAGTTGATATCTAAGATGATAGATGCATACGGAGGCAAAGAGAAGGTTGCTCTACTAAATAGCTATGAGCAGTTTTGGACTATCCAGAGTCAAGTTAGAGACATGAATGGAACAGATTCACGCAAAGTTATACTACCATCATATCTCTATACTCATATACAGTACCCAACTAGATCACAGACAAGAATTTTAGATAAAGATAGAGGTGTTAAACACTCAAACGGAACAGGTAAAGAGGTCAATGGTGCCATGCTAGATGCTATGAGACTACAGCTATTTAGACTATATAGCCCTTTAGAGTTGGACAAACATGCCACCTATATCAAAGTTTTAGACGACAAGGAGTACTATATCTTATCTCTAAAGATAGGCAACACTACTACTAATTACTATCTGCTAAAGGGTCTCTATCTGATCGATAAAGTAGTAGGAGAGCTAAAAGTTCAAGGTAAAAGCATGAAGTTTACAACACTATATAGAGACTATAGAAGTGTTGAGGGTGTGCAGATGCCACACTTAGAGATAAAGTATGCTAGTGATATAAATACTGCTATTATGAGACTTAAAGCTACAAGATTTAAGCGTTAATACATGAAAATAACAGCCAATATTATCACACTAAATGAGGAGAAAAATATAGCAGATGCTATACGCTCAGCTCAAGAGGTGTGTGATGAGGTGTTGGTTGTTGACTCTTTAAGTAGTGATAAGACTTGTGAGATAGCTCTTAGCATGGGTGCTAAAGTTGTAGAGCAGGAGTATCTTGGTGATGGTGGGCAAAAAGCGTTTGGCGCACCTTTGGCAAAATATGATTGGGTGTTAAGTCTAGATGCTGATGAGAGGTTAGATCGTAATGCTATTGATGCTATAAAAGAGCTTGATCTGGAGAGTACGGAGTATGATGCATTTAGTTTTGCAAGAAAAACTTTTATCGGAAAAACTTTTATCAAGCTGTGGTATCCAGATAGGGTGACTAGGCTCTATAACCGTACAAAATGTGGCTTTAGCTTGGCTAAAGGACATGCTAAGGTAGATGCAAAAAACATAAAAGCACTAGATGCTGACATGTTGCACTACTCGTATGATGACTATGCTCACATGATCAAAACCTCTCACAAATTTATCACACGCGGTGCAGAGCTTGCACATAAAGATGGAAGGCGCGCTTCTTGGTATGATCCGCTCATACACGGTAGTGGAGCACTCTTTAAGGCTCTTATCTTAAAAGGCGGCATGTTTCACGGTACAGATGGGTGGAATGTAGCTATCATATCTGCTTTTAGCTCCTATATGAAGTATGCTTTGATGCTTAAGATGCAGGAGAGGTAGTGCGCCACATAGCTCTATTGAGATACAACCTATTTTATGCTCTGCTATTAACGATTGTAGTTGGCACAGGTGAGCAGATATTTAGGTACCTACACCCTCTGCTCGGCTTTAATCTCACTATGGATAAGTTTTTAGAGACCTATCTTGTAGCTTTTGTATCAACTCTATTTATCAGTAGAAAAGTTATCAAGAGTATCTATAGTTTTATACTTATAAGTGCTCTAGTGCAGTATATACATTTTAACTACTATGGCACTTGGATCTTTCCGCTAGAGTACCTGTTGTTTTTTACAAAGTTTCGTGAGACCATGCAGACTTTTACAACAGTTTTGGAGATAACAGTAGCTCCTATCATCATAATCACTCTATCTGCTGTGCTCATATTTAAACTCATCGATATGATGGATAAGAGAAGAGTAGGGGTGCCGTATTTGACAGTTGTACTCATCTTTTTCCTTATCTTCATACCAGCTCGTGTATTTATAGATGATCACTCCAAGAAGGGTGCTAGACCAAACATGGAGGTCTCACCATTTATCAATACAGTAGAGACATTGGGGTACTTCTTAGGTAGAGTTGTACCTCAAAAACTCTCCAATAGTAGCGGTCTTGAACAAAGTGTTACTGATATGTCACCAATTTTGAGAGATAGACCAGATATCAATATCGTTGTAATGATGGGCGAATCTTTAACTACAAAACCTATGTCACTATATGGCGCAAATGATGCCACAACCCCACATCTTGATAAGTTAAAAAATGATAAAAATTTTCTATATCAGATAGCTTTTGCATCAGGTGTTATGACCGACATATCTCTACCATCATTTTTCAATATCACCTATCAGCCAGACTCTACGCCTCAGATCATCAGTACCAATAGTTGCCTATTTAAGATGGCAAAGCTTAACGGCTTTGAGACACACTTTTATAGTGCACAGTGTAGAGATGGGCTCAGTAATGTAAAGAGCTATATGTGTACCAAGTGGATAGACAACTATAGCGATGGTACAGATACTTCGGGCGACATTAAGATAGACGCTCAAGATGATGTGTTACTTAAACAGCTAAATGCAATCGATCTCTCTAAAGCAAATTTTATTGTTTTACATCAGGTGGGCT
>JAMONY010000016.1 GCA_027066325.1 Helicobacteraceae bacterium
ATCTCTGGAAGCTAGAGGAGCTACAATAAAGCAGTCAAATTTGAATGCAAAAAGCATTGTAGCCAGCCGTTTTATATGAAGGAGGAGTATGAGTACCAATATTGACATGGTTAAAAATTCTATCAAACAGTTTAAAGCTGTTTTAGAAATTAGTTTTGATCATGAGACTTTAGAAGATGTTGAAGCCCCCGAATTTGTGGAGATGGGTTGGCTTGAATTTAAAATTGACAAATCTGAATTAGGATGGAGAACACTTGAGTTTATCTCTTGGGTTTGTGAGGACATGAAAAATGCAGGTGAAAGAATAAAATTATTTCCATCTTCACCACCACCTTATCTCAATACACCAGGCGATAGCTTGATTTTTAATATAGAAATTTATCCAAAAGACAACGACAGCCAAGAGCGATTTGAAAACATTGCAAATCATTTTACATATTGTTATGAGAAGTACTGGAGTGAGTGCACTGTGTAACAGGCTTGTGCGGCACAATAATTTATCTAGTAAGACATTTTATAAAAAATCTTATAGACTTTAGGAGAAGGTATAGAGTGTGATGATGCATCAAAAATAATTTTAACTATACCCTTTTGCCATCTTTTGAAACTCACCACACCCATCTAGTAGCTCTTTAAAGCTACCAGAACTTACGATCTCACCCGCTCTAAAGAGATATAGACATTTGGACTCTTCGATACTGCTTAATCTGTGTGCTATTGTGATGGTAATCATGTCGGATGTGTAGTTTTTGAGTGCTCTATTGATACGCTCTTCGCTCTCATTGTCAAGCGCACTTGTGGCTTCATCTAGTATGAGCAAAGAGGCATTTTTGTAGATGGCTCTAGCTATGGCTATGCGTTGGCGCTGTCCGCCTGAAAGGTTTGTGCCAGCCTCATCCATTGTTGTATATATACCATCACTAAGCGACTTGGCAAACTCATAGGCATCTGCTAGTTTTAACGCTTCAATAACACGCTCTTCGTCTATCTCTTCTGCATATGCAACATTTTGAGCTAGTGTATCTTGTAGGATGTATATGCGTTGAGACACCATGGCGATCTGCGAGCGCAAAGAGGAGGTGGAGTATGTTCTGATATCTTTACCGTTGATCTTGACTACGCCACTATCAGCATCATAAAATCTAAGTATCAGGTTGACAAGTGAACTCTTGCCACCACCGCTATCGCCTATGAGAGCTACGGTTGTTGGGCTCTGTATGTTTAGGTTGATATCTTTGAGCACTGTTGAGTCTTGATATAGAAGAGATACGCTCTCAAAACTTATCTCCCTTATGGGATCTTTAAGTTCAATCTCACCCTCTGTAATAGTACTTTTTTTGTCCATAAGTTCAAAAACTCTCTGGCTAGCAGCTAAAGCATCTTGTATCTTGCCATATATAGACCCTATGCGCCTAATAGGTTGAAAAAGCAACCCAACAGCAGTTAAAAATGCGCTAAATTCGCCAACGCTCATCTTCTCATCATAGACTAGTTGTCCACCTATAAAGATGACACCAGCAAGACCGATAGCGCCAACGATCTCAAGTAGCGGAGAGACAAGCTCATTGGTATATACAGACTTCATGTTGATGCGAAAAAATCGCCAGTTTTCAGCGCTAAATCGCTCTAGCTCATACTCTTGTGTTGAGTTTGCTTTTATAATCTCTGAGTTGTTAAAAACCTCACTTAGTCTATTGATCATGTCTGCATTTTTCTCTTGAGATCGGTGTGAGAGACGGCGCAATCTTTTAGCTATAAGTATGAGAGGATATATAATGACAGGTAGGACAACAAGTGCATAGAAAGCTAGTGTTGCATTGAGGTAGATAACATATGCCAAGAGTGCAACAACGGTTAGACTCTCACGCAGCAGTTCAGGAAGCATAAATGAGACAAAGTACTGTATGCGACTTATATCATTTGTGATGCGACTAATCAGCTCTCCACTTCTATTGGTATATAAAAACTCCATATCAAGATGTAGTATCTTGCTAAGTAGATCTTCACGCAGTCGTGTTATGACATGTCCGCCTATGTAGTTCATGTAGATAGCAGCTATGTAGCGACCTATAGATTTAAGTAGGTAGATCCCTATAAGCATGAGCGGGATGATGTAGAGCATCTGCTCATCTTTAGCTATAAACATGTCATCCATTAGAGGCTGCATGATTTGAGCCGTAGCTGCAGTGGCTGTAACTGTAAGGAGTATGCCTATGAGTATGTAAAAGTAGTGAAGCTTATGCTCTTTGAGGTACGGTAGGTAGCGTTTAAAAGTTTTTTTCATGATGATAGTATTATAGTATAGATGCCCTTAAAGTATAAAAAGTAGCTTTACAGTTTTATTTAGATAAATTTATATATGGCTAAGTGCTAGATAGATAAGATAGCATACTACTCTAGTATATATCTTATCTCACACCAAAGGTCCTTTTTTATGCATAAAATCACAACGCTACCAATCATCACCTCACTTTTTAGCTTATCTGTTTTAGCAAAGCCTATAGAACACTCTAGTTTAGATACGATACAGCAGCTCTTGCCATCTGGTACCACTATCGCCTTAGATGAGTGCAAGATGAGTATCAAGCAAGATGGACATAGGAGCTCTTTGTTTGGGGTAGTCTGGTTTAGACTCCAAGAGATAGATAGCTCAAAAATTAAAAAAAATAACAATTTTAACTATGGTGCAGTTGCTCTATCATGCTTAGATGATAGAGAGTGCATATCTGTTAGATCAACAGAATCAAAGTTAGAGCATACAACTTCATCGTATGTACTAAAAACTTCTAAGGCAACTGAAGTTGCAAATAGGTTAAGCAAGATAGCAAAAACATGTAGATAAGCTACCCATAGTGTTCGATTTGTGTTTCTATTTGTGACATGTCTCATATTTGTCCGCTTACTCTTCTATCCTTTAAAGAGCTTTTTGCTATATTGCTAACAATTATTGAAAAGGTTGAATACTATGGAGCACGCAAGTACAGCACACCCATACTTTGGAGTATTTGTTCTATTTGTCCTAACATTTGGTGCATTTATTCTTACTACTATTGCCGCAAGGTTTGTTAGTAGAAGGCTAGCAGCAAAAGATACAGAGAAGATCAAGCTCTCTATATATGAGTGTGGTCCAGAGGTGACAAAGCAACCAAATAGGATCTCACCGCAATTCTATCTGTTTGCGCTACTATTTTTACTATTTGATGTAGAGATTGTGTTTATGTTTCCTTGGGCTATTGACTTTAAGATACTGGGTTGGTTTGGGTTTATTGAGATGCTACTCTTTATACTACTACTAACTATCGGTTTTATATATGCATGGAAAAAAGGAGCACTTGAATGGCACAACATCAAGTAGATTATACAAAAGATGGTGGTCTACCCATCGCGCTAACTTCAGTAGACAAGCTTATAAACTGGGGTCGATCAAACTCTCTATGGCCATTAACTTACGGTCTTGCGTGTTGTGGTATTGAGCTTATGGCATCAGGTGCATCGCGTTATGATTTTGATAGATTTGGTACTATATTTCGCGCCTCACCAAGACAGGCAGAGGTACTTATAGTAGCAGGCACACTAACAAAAAAACATGCAGAGTTTATCCGTCGTCTTTATGATCAGATGACAGAGCCAAAATGGGTAATATCCATGGGTTCATGTGCCAATACAGGTGGCATGTTTAACACATATGCAACTGTACAAGGTGTAGATCGTGTTATACCAGTTGATCTATATCTGCCAGGGTGTGCTCCAAGACCGGAGACTCTTCAGTATGCTGTTATGATGCTTCAGCAGAAGATTCGTCGTGAGAGTGCCAACAAGGCTCAAAAGAAGAAGAGGTTACTTTAATGAGACGCTATAGCCCAAAAGATAATGTTCAGAAAAAACCGTACTATACAGATCGATACTATGTAGCTCCACAGGTACCAAAACTAGATGTTGAGAGTGATGAAGAGTTTGCCTCTGATCTAGCAGCTATTGAGTCCAAGTTTACAGTTAGTGAGTCATATATACAGCTAGATCAGCTTGTAGTATACATAGACATAGCCGATAATCTTGGTGTGTTGGAGCTACTTAGAGATGAGAGAGCTTACACTCAACTATCAGAACTTAGCGCTATAGATTGGCTTGCTAAAGATGGAAAGTTTGAGATCTTCTATCAGTTGCTTAGCATGAGTAGACGAAAACGAATTCGTATCAAAGCCTACATAGATGAGGCGCAACCCGTAAAGAGCGTGCAGTCTCTATGGCGCTCTGCTGATTGGAGTGAGCGCGAGATGTATGATATGTTTGGTATTAAACTGATCAATCACCCATTCCCTAAGCGCATTTTGATGCCTGATGATTGGGAGGGGTTTCCGCTTCGCAAATCTTACCCTCTTCAGGGTGATGAGGCTGCGTCATGGTATGAGGTAGATAAGATCTTTGGTAAAGAGCATAGAGAGACTATAGGCGCAGAGCTTAGAGATTGTGCCAAAGTAGATCGGTATGATACTGAGCGATTTTCGAGACTTGGCTTTGAGGTTCCTAAGGGGGCTGATATCAGTGGCGGTGAGAAGCGTAAAAAAGTACAGTATCAAGAGGATGGAGGTGTCTTTTTGATTGATAGATTTGATGAAGAGAAGACGGTTATCATCAGAGACAAAGATAGGTAGGGGCAGATGCAACAGACAAATAGATTACGACCATTTTTTGAAAATATTACATTTGATAGAGATGATAATGAATTGGTGCTAAACTTTGGACCTCAACACCCATCAGCACACGGTCAGCTAAGACTTATGCTCCATCTTCAACAAGAGCAGGTGGTTAAAGCTCATCCAGATATAGGTTATCTTCACCGCGGTATAGAGAAGATGGCAGAGAATATGATTTATAATGAGTTTATGCCAACAACAGATCGTACAGACTACATAGCGGCTAGCTCAAATAACTATGGCTTTGCTTTAGCGGTTGAGAGATTGATAGATGTGAAGGTGCCGCGTCGTGCTAAAGTGATACGGATGATGTTGTTAGAGATCAACCGTCTTATATCACACCTATTTTGGTTGGCTACAACCGCTCTTGATATAGGCGCTATGACTGTATTTTTATACGCATTTCGAGAGCGTGAGTATCTACTAGATCTTATAGAGGACTATTGTGGTGCTAGACTTACTCACTCTGCTATACGCATAGGTGGAGTACCTCTTGATATACCAGATAGTTTCCTGATAGATCTGAAGCGATTTTTAGACAATATGCCACAAAATCTAAAAGATTATGAGGATCTTATAGATCAGAACCGAATCTGGAAGATGCGTATGGAAAATGTAGGTATTATCCCAACGCAGATGGCACTTTCATGGGGTTGTACTGGTCCTATGCTTAGAGCTTCTGGTGTACAGTGGGATATACGAAAAGAGGAGCCTTATGAGCTTTATGATGAGGTAGAGTTTGATGTGCCTTACTCTGACAAGTGCGATAACTATGCGCGTTATAAGATCTATATGGCAGAGATGAGAGAGAGTACAAAGATACTCTATCAGACCATCGATATGTATAAAGAGTGTGTAGAGAAAAATGAGACTGCACTTATGGCACATGCGCCTCAATATATAAGTGCACCAAAGCTAGACCTTATGACTCAAAACTACTCACTTATGCAACACTTTGTACTTGTAACGCAGGGCATGAGACCTCCAGTTGGTGAGGTTTATGCGGCTACTGAGTCACCAAAAGGTGAGCTTGGATACTACATAAACTCTCAAGGTGATGCTTATCCGTATCGTCTTAAGATGAGAGCACCATCTTTTTGGCACACTGGAGTCTTAACTGATCTACTTCCAGGTAGCTATATACCAGATGTTGTCTCTATCATCGGTACAACAAACATCGTCTTTGGCGAAGTAGATCGTTAAGGAGAGGTTGATGAAAAGATATGATCTTAGAGGACTTGGCGCAGATTTTGATAGAAGAATGTTGGAGATTTTAGCCTCTCAAGAGAGTGGTAGTGTTACTATCTTTCTATTTGAAGTTGGTGATTTTTCATCTATACAGAGGAGTGCAGATCTTGTTAAAGAGCAGGGTTGTACACTCATAAATTCACTAAAATTCAACGAGGTTGACTGGACCATCGTTGTGCAGAAGTAGGAGAGCAGAGTGAGCAGAGTCTACTTTTCTACATGGAGATCAGAGCAGATCAACAATATAGGTAAGAGTGAAGATGTATGGGAAGAGTCAGCATACAAATTGCCACAGCAGTACGGTGAACACGGTAGTGCTAAGGCATTTATAGGCTGGGATGGTGTTGCTCTTTATGATACAGATGTTGATGTTGTTCGACTAGCAACAGAGTATGCAGCACAGTATCAAAAATACTCAGAAGCTTGTGGTAGATGTGCGCCTGGTAGATGGGGTGGTCGTATACTATATGATCTACTTGATAAGATCGCGCGTGGTGATGGAGAGAGAGATGATATCACTCATCTACAAGATGTCTCTAAGAACATGCAACTAACATCAAAGTGTGAGATAGGTAAAACAGTACCAAACCCACTTTTAGATCTACTAGAGCATTTTGAGAGTGATTTTCTTAAGTGTATTGATACCAAACAGCCATCAAAACACTATCATCAAGAGATAGGATATATCGCAAAGATAACCGCTCCTTGTATGGATGCATGTCCAGCACATGTAGATATACCAGCATACATAGAGGGAGTTAGAGACTTGCGTTTTGATGACGCACTTATCGCCACCAGAGAGACTATGCCTCTAGCCCATACATGTGGTAGGGTATGTCCTCACCCATGTGAAGATGAGTGTAGACGGGTAAATCTTGATGAGGCTGTATCTATAATGGCTCTTAAAAGACTTGGTGCAGACTATGAGACCGATAGAGGCTTTAGCTTTTTTCATCCAGCCAATCCTAAAGAGCCAAATGGCAAGAGAGTAGCTATTATTGGTGCAGGTCCAGCTGGGCTTACAACTGCTTACTATTTGGCACTTGAGGGTGTTGCTTGTGATGTTTATGAGGAGCTTCCTGTTCTAGGTGGTGAAGTTGCTGTTGGTGTTCCTGAGTACCGCATGCCGATAGATAAGTACAATCAAGATATAGATCTTGTAAAAGATGTAGGTGTTAATTTTATAACAAATACTAAAGTAACTGCAGATATGATGCGAGAGATAGAGAGTGAGTATGACGCTGTTATGGTTGCTACTGGCACAAGAATCTCAAAAAAAGTCCGTTGTGAGAACGAGAGAGCAGAGATAGAGGGCTACTGGTCTGCTATAGAGATGTTAGATCAGATTAATCTCTATGTGAAGTATGGCATAGGTCAAGATACAGATCTTAGTGGTAAAACTGTTGTATGTGTTGGTGGTGGATTTACATCTATGGATGTTGTACGGTGTGCTATCCGTGCCAATGCATCTAAAGTAGTTATGCTCTATCGCCGTGATGAGAAGACGATCATCAGAAATACAACCTATGAGGAGTATCATGAGGCTGTAGAAGAGGGTGTTGAGTTTATATTTCACTCCGCTGTAGCTAAGATGGAAGATGAAGATAATGTGCTAAAGTCACTATTGGTCGATAGATTTGAGTTGGTTCCAGATCCAGATGGTGGGCGAGCACAGTTGGTTAAGATAGAGGGTGACTCTTTTGTGTTGGAGTGTGACTATCTCATACCAGCTGTATCACAGAGCGCTGATCTTGATCTGTTGCCAGAGGAGTGGGAGATTGAGATGACATCTTGGGCAACAATTAAGACTAATGGTAAAGACTATATGACTTCACGCAAGGGGATTTTTGCTTCTGGTGATTGTGAATATGGACCTATGACCATAGTTAATGCCGTAGGTCAAGCCAAACGCGCTGCATCTGTTATGTCCAGATATGTACATACAGGAGAGATTACACTTAGTGATGATGAGGTGATGGAGGATCAGCTTAGGCGTATGAGAGTTTATGATAAGAGTGAAAAGATATCGGGGTATCTGCCAGGTATGCCTAGACAGAGTAGTGAAGTGTTACCTACAGATATCAGAAAGTCTAACAATCAAGAGGTAAACTTTGGTTTAACTCAAGAGCAGGCAATAAGCGAATCAGAGCGCTGTATGCGTTGCTACTATATAGCAATGGTGGCATCATGAACAAGATTAACTTTAAGTTAGATGGTATAGATGTTGAGGCTAGTTCAGATGAGACTATTTTAAGTGTGGCGCGTAGAGTTGGTCTCTATATCCCAACTATGTGCTATCTGAAAAAGACAACCCCTTCAGCTTCTTGTAGACTGTGCGTAGTAGAGGTTGAGGGAGTTGATGGTATGATACTTAGCTGCCAAGCTAAGCCAACTCAAGATATCAGCGTAACAACAAACTCAGAGGCACTCATAAAAGAGCGTACAAATATCATGAAGCTCTATAGTGTAAATCACCCATTAGAGTGTGGTGTTTGTGATAAATCAGGTGAGTGTGACCTGCAGAATAAAACAGCAGAATTTGGCATAGATCAGCAAAGTTTCAGTGCAAAAGATCAATATAGAGAGGTCAAAGAGTGGGGTCTTTTAGGCTACAATCCATCTTTATGTATCATGTGTGAAAAATGTACGCATGTCTGCAATGAGATCATAGGTGATGATGCCATAGAGATAGAGTATGGTGGATATAGCTCAACTATTACTCCAAAAGGTAGCGATACGCTAGATTGTACATTTTGTGGTGAGTGTATTGCTGTGTGTCCTGTAGGTGCACTTACTAGTTCAGATTTTCACTATAGAGCAAACTCTTGGGAGCTTACTAAAGTACCATCTACATGCCCACACTGCTCTGCTGGTTGTGCTCTAGAGTATGAGGTGAAAAATAGCCATGGTGGTGAGAAGATATATAGAGTAGTAAATGATTATGAGCACACTACACTTTGTGGAGCTGGTAGATTTGGATTTGACTACATAGCAGATGGTAGCAAA
Source organism: Helicobacteraceae bacterium (assembly GCA_027066325.1). Classification (GTDB taxonomy): domain Bacteria; phylum Campylobacterota; class Campylobacteria; order Campylobacterales; family Sulfurimonadaceae; genus Thiomicrolovo. The sequence continues at coordinate 8,949 of JAMONY010000016.1, forward strand.
GATGAGATGAAGCTACAGAGTGCAGTAGATGCCATCAAGGGTGCAAAAGCTATCCGTTTCTCATCACAAATTAGCAATGAAGAGGCACTTATGCTTCAGAAAATTAAAGAGCAGCAAGGTCTAAAGCTTTTTAATGAAGATGCTAGAGTCTACTCAAAATTTACTACACCTTTTAGCTCTTTAGCAACTAGAGAAGATGTTAAAAGTAGTGATGCTATCTTGATTTTAGGAAGTAGAATTAGTAGCGACAATCCAGCTATCCGTTATGCTATCACAGAAGCCTCACGACATAGAGGAGCTTCTGTAGTCAATCTTCACCCCATAGAAGATGCTCTGATGCAAAATGTTATAACTCAGTTTGTCAAATATGAAGCTGGTTCAGAAGAGGGCGTTATGGCTCTATTGGTGCAGAGATTGGTGTGTGATGTAGATGATGCTACTAAAAGATATCTAGACTCATTAGATGATGGATATCTTAGCGCAGAGAGTAACTTTGGCGAAGATGAGCTAGATGAGATTGCTGCTATGTTAAGCCGAAAAGAGAGTAGAGTCATCATTTTAGGCGCAGATCTTCTCTCTCACCCACGCGCAGAAAACATAGCAGTCTTAGCTTCACTTCTGCAGAGATATGCAGGTTTTAAGGTGCTAGTTGTGGCTTCCCAGATCAATACGGTTGGGGTATCATTAATCTGTGATCTTGACCTTGACGATAAGAGCATAGACGGCACAGTAGGCTATGGTATGCCAGCTGAATTTACTATATCTTATGATGATAGTGCAGATCTACAAGTGGCTCCATTGAGCCAACAAGAGGGTACGGTGGTAACACTTGATCATCAACTTCTGCCTTTAAATGTTGCTGTTGAGTTTAATGGCTATGTTCTTAATGATATAGCCAATATACTTGGTATTGGTAAGAGAGATACAGTTGATTTCACATCAGAGCTACCACAAAGTGCAGGCTTTAAGAGCACTGCTTTTGATCTACTTGAGAACTTCTATCAACATGATGGTCTAGATACTAGAGGCTACTTTATAGACCAGACAGAGAGTGGAGCCAACTCTACTCTTGAAGATATAGAAGATTTAGCAGAGTTTAATGGTACTGTGATCTATAGATGTGATGAGGTGTTACAGTTTAATGCTCTAACAGCTAAATGTGCCGCTCTTGGAGCAGATAGTGCACTTGTAGGTTCTGCTCAGTTTGCTGTTGCTGCTAGAGTTAGCGATGGTGATCTGATCACTATCACAAGTGCAGGTACAGATAGAGTAAGAGAGTTTAAGTTAGACAACACCCTTAAGGGAACTATCGCTTTAGAGCCTATGGTAGATAGAGAACCGCTATCTCTTCTAGGTAGATATAGATATGAGAAAGTAACAATAACAAAAGGCAGCTGTGATGAGTAGAGTTAACATAACCATTGATGGCAAAAATATTGAGTGTGAAGAGGGTGAGTATATTCTCAATGTAGCAAGGGCAAATGATATATTTATACCTGCTATATGTTACCTTACAAGATGTAGCCCAACACTAGCTTGTCGCATATGCCTTGTTGAGGCAAATGGCAAGCAAGTCTATGCCTGTAATGCAAAAGCAAAAGATGAGATGAGTGTAACAGTCACAACACCAAATATCCAAGCAGAACGCAGAGCTATTATGGAGGTGTATGATGTTAATCACCCTCTACAGTGTGGTGTGTGTGATCAATCGGGTGAGTGTGAGCTTCAAAACTATACACTTGAGCTAGGAGTTGACTCACAAAGTTATGCTATTGCTGATGTGCCACGCGAGGTAAAAGATTGGGGTCATCTCCATTATGATCCTGCTCTATGTATAGTTTGTGAACGCTGCGTGAAAGCTTGTAAAGATATGATCGGTGACAATTCACTAAAAACTGTACCACGCAACTCAGGCGATATAGACCCATCTTTTAAAGAGAGTATGCCAAAAGATGCATATGCTATGTGGAATAAACTCAACAAATCAGTCATAGGTCTTACTAGTGGTGAAGATATGTTAGAGTGTACAAGTTGTGGAGAGTGTGCAGCAGTATGTCCTGTGGGAGCACTAGTAGATACAGACTTTATCTACAAAACTAATGCTTGGGAACAAGAGCGCATACCAGCTACTTGTGCACACTGCTCTGCTGGCTGTTCGATCAACTATGAGGTTAAACCAAAGAGCATTGCAGATGATGAGCCTATGATCTACAGGGTTACCAATGAGTGGAATTATGTATCTTTGTGTGGAGCTGGTAGATATGGCTATGATTTTGAGAATCGAGATGTTAGTAAAAATGAACAGTCGTTCATTAAAGCTAAAGAGGCATTTTTAAGAGCAGATACCATTAAGTTTACAAGTACCATTACAAATGAAGAGGCTCTGATTTTACAAAAACTCAAAGAGTTGCGCGGATATAAATTGATCAATGATGAAGCTAGAGCATTTCAGCAGTTTTTAGGAGAATATAGCGCTGTTAGTGGTAGGAGTTTGTATAGCTCAGATCTTAAAAGTGTACACAACAGCAACTTTGTAGTATCTGTAGCAACAGCTCTAAAAAGCGACAACCCAAATGCAAGATATGCTTTTAATAATTCGATGAAGATGAATAAAGGGGCAGGGCTATATTTTCACCCAGTAGGTGATAAACTTATAGATGATATGGGCAAGAGTGTATTGAGTGTAACTTATGCTCCACTGCGTGAAGAGGCGGTGCTCTATCTTCTTTTGGATCTATTTGCCGATAAGAGCATGTTACCTACAGATGTTGTTGAGTATTTGGCATCTTTTCACTCTACAAAGACCATTACTGTAGAAGAGGTGGTTAAAGAAAAGGTTGTTGAGTTAGTAAAAGTCAAAAAGATAGATGAGAGTAGCGGTGAAGAGATTGAGGTTGAAGAAGAGACAAGTAAGATGGTTAGCAAAAAGGTTAGCAAAGAGGTAGAGGTTGATGATAATCGTCTACTTGAGCTAGTTGGTGCACCTAAGCAGTGGGATTCATTTATGGAGAAAAATCTTAAGAAAAAAGATAGATTTTCTCTTATTGTGGGAGCGGACATGTATGCTCACCCAAACTCTACTAATCTAGCTAGATTAGTAGCTCTAGTTGAGAAGTGTAGTCAGTTTGAGGTTGTAATGATACCGCCACTATCAAACTCTTTAGGTGTTGCTCTTATATGTGATCTTGATGAGAGTTGTGGCGAGTTTAGCATAGGCTATAACTGTGATGGAGAGTTTAAGCTTAGTGCTACTGGTGATGGTGATCTTGATATGCCAGCTCTAAATCAGCAAGAGGGCACCTTAACATCTATCAATAAGCAGGTAAATCCTACCAATGTTGCACTACCGTATGGCGGATATACACTTAATGATCTTGCATCATCTTTGGGTTTAGAGGCAGAACATACAGTAGAGTACACTAAGAGCTTACCGGTTGAGAAGGGTTTTTGTAGTGTTGAGTTTGATGAGTTGCAAAACTACTACCTCAATGATGGGTCTGAAGTTCGTGGGTATAGACTGGAGTGTATATATGACGATGCTGCTAAGATAGAGGTTAAGCCTATCGATGAAGAGCTATCTTTACAAAGTGGGTCTATTGTCTATCTAGTAGATCCAGTACGCCAGTTTAACCAATTTACTAAAAAGGCTCATCAGTTAGATGAGAGAGCAGGTCTATATGTTTCAGAAGAGCACAATCTAGCAGAGCAGGAGAGAGTAGTTGTTAATGGTGTTGAGTTAGATGTTGTGGTAGATAGATATATCGATTCAGAGATCACCTGCTTGAGTGCATTTGATCCAGATATAGAGATCAATAAAATTATGGGTAGCTATAGATTTACTACAGCTAAAATAGAGAAGGAGAGCTAGATGGAGTGGGCATTTATCGCAGAGACTATCATTAAAGTACTGGTAGTTGTATTGGTTTTTTCAGCACTTGCAGGTATAGGAACCTATTTTGAGAGAAAAGTTTTGGCATTTATGCAACGCCGTTTAGGACCTATGCATGTTGGTCCATTTGGACTATTGCAAGTTGCAGCAGATGGCATTAAGCTCTTTACTAAAGAGGATATCATCCCAACAGGTGTTGTGAAGCCTATCTTTAAAATAGCACCAGTTATTACCGCAGCTACTGCTTTTATGGCAGCTGCTGCTATACCGTTTTGGCCAGAGTTTACGGTTCCATTTACTGACTATGTAGTTAGTCCCATTATCTCTGATCTAAATATCGGTGTGCTCTATATACTCAGTGTAATGGCTATTGGGCTCTATGGACCACTCTTGGGAGGTATGGCATCAAACAATAAGTGGTCACTTATCTCAGCGGCGCGTGGAGCATCTATCTTTATCTCTTATGAGGTGATTACTGGTCTCTCTTTACTTGCCCCTTTGATGATTGTTGGCTCATTCTCTCTGCTTGACTTTAACGCTTATCAGAGCGCTGGTGTAACAGATTGGATAGTTTGGCAACAGCCAGTTGCATTTATACTTTTTTGGATAGCTGCATTTGCAGAGACTGGAAGAACCCCTTTTCACCTTGTAGCTAATGATCATGAGATTATAGATGGTTTTGGTACAGAGTACTCTGGTATGAGATGGGGTCTGTTTGCTATTGGTGAGTATGCCAACATGTTCTTTTTAGCATTTGTTATGGCACTTATCTTTTTAGGTGGTTTTGGAGATGGATCTGTACTTGGTGCGCTTGGGCTACTGCTTAAGGTCTCACTGATCTTCTTCTTCTTTTTATGGACGCGTGCTGCTTGGCCAGATGTTAGGCCAGATCAGCTTATGTGGCTATGTTGGAAAGTGTTAATGCCTTTAGCGATTATCAATATCGTAATTACCGGCTTTGTGCTGATGTTTTAAGGAGCTATGATGAGTCTAGAAGAGTTTAAGAATCGAGATATCTCACAGAGTAACTACTATAAAGTAGATATAGATGAGTATCCAACAACCAATAGTGCAAAGTTTTTTCAGGTAGTAAGGCGTACTTTTAAAGGTGAGATGTTTGTTGGGCTTTGGGTGGTGTTGCGTGAGATGTTTAAGTTTAACATTCACACACTTCAGTATCCAAAAGAGAAGTTACCTATCACCCCCAGATATAGAGCCATCCATGAGATGCAAAGACTTTTTGAGTCAGGAACCGATAGATGTATAGGGTGTGGGCTATGTGAGAAGATCTGTATATCTGATTGTATTAGAATTGATACAAGATACGATGAGTCTAGCCGTAAAGAGGTGAGTGAGTATACAATCAACTTAGGACGGTGTATCTTTTGTGGCTACTGTGCTGAAGTCTGCCCAGAGCTAGCAATTGTACATGGCGGACGGTATGAGAATGTATCAGAACAGCGCGAACATTTTACACTATATGAAGATATGTTAACACCGATAGACTCCGCTATCAATGGGACTCAAAAAGAGTATCCAGGTTTTGGAGCCATAACACCAAATGAGAGCGTCAAGAAGACGCCTCTAGCTTACTAAGGAGCCTGTATGGAAGCAATAGCATTTTACACCTTCTCATTTTTGACTATCGCTATGTTTTGGATAGCTGTTATGAGTAATCAAGCACTATATGCACTAAGTGCAACTGCTGCTGGCATGATATTTATATCTGCTTTTTTCTTTCTGCTCGGAGCAGATTTTTTAGGAGCGTTGCAGATTATCGTATATACAGGCGCAATTATGGCAATATACGCTTTTGGTATGATGTTTTTTGACACTACCAGAGTTGTAAAGGAGAGACATAGACCACCATTTTTAGTTATGGGTTTATCTATACTCTCAGCAGTGTTGATTGTCTTTATAGTCTCAGCTCCAATCATTAGTGAAAATATCGTAGCGCACCATCCTGTGATTGAGGGTATTGATAATCCTCAGGCTATTGGTGTTGTACTTTTTACTAAGTATCTCATACCATTTGAGCTAGCTGCTGTTATGCTCTTAGTTGCTATGATAGCTGGAATTATTTTAGCAGGTAAAAAGATGGATAGATCATTAACTCTAATGAGAGATGAAGAGATTGAGATAGCACAAGAGCTTCAAGATAGCAAGAGGGTATCAGTATGATAGAGATTACATTAGCTCACTATTTAGCACTAGCAACAATACTATTTTGCATAGGTCTTATAGGTGTACTTAGAAGAAAGAATCTACTACTTCTATTTATGGCGACTGAGATCATGTTAAATTCAGTCAATATCGGTTTTGCGGCTATCGGTCACTACTATGGAGACCTTAGCGGACAGATGTTTGCATTTTTTGTCATAGCTATTGCAGCCTCTGAAGTAGCTGTTGGACTTGGACTGCTTATAGTCTGGTATAAACGAACTGGCTCAATTGACCTTGACAGTTTATCATCGATGAGAGGATAGCAGAATGGAAATCTATTTATACATAGCACTATTTGCTCCATTAGTAGGCTCACTTATAGCTGGTATCTTTGGAGCTTCAAAAAAGCTACTATTTACAGGTATTGTTACATCTAGCTTGTTAGCACTATCATTTTTTAGCTCAATTGTACTATTGGTTCACCTGCTTGGTGGAGGAGATGAGATACATGTTGAGATGATGACTTGGATAGCAGCTGGAGAGCTCTATATACCATTTGGCTTTTTAGTTGATGAGATCAGTGCAACTATGATGATGGTAGTTACACTTGTCTCAACGCTAGTTCATATCTACTCTATTGGTTATATGAAGCATGATGCAGGGTTTAACCGCTTCTTCTCATATCTATCAGCATTTGTATTCTCTATGATGGTACTTGTGATGAGTGACAACTTTGCTGGTCTATTTATAGGCTGGGAGGGTGTTGGTCTCTGCTCTTGGTTGCTAATTGGTTTTTGGTACAAGAAAGATATTGCAACTTGGTCGGCTAATGAGGCATTTATCATGAATCGTATAGCAGATCTTGGTATGTTAATTGGAATCTTCCTTATCTATTGGAACACGGGAAGTTTGCAGTATGATACTGTATTTGCCGCAGCTCCTTCACTTGATGAGACCATTTTGGTTCTTATAGCTCTGTTTTTATTTATTGGAGCTATGGGCAAATCTGCTCAATTTCCACTTCATACTTGGTTGGCAGATGCGATGGAGGGACCAACTCCAGTCTCTGCTCTAATCCATGCAGCTACCATGGTTACAGCTGGTGTATATCTTGTTGTTCGTGCTCACCCCATATATGAGCTTACTCCAGATGTTAGTTATTTCATAGCTTGTGTTGGAGCATTTGTAGCTATTTTTGCTGCTAGCATGGCTCTTGTAAATCGTGATATTAAGCGGATTATAGCTTACTCAACACTCTCACAGTTAGGCTATATGTTTGTTGCAGCTGGACTTGGTGCGTATTGGGTAGCACTATTTCATCTTATGGCCCATGCATTCTTTAAAGCTCTTCTATTCTTAGGTGCTGGTAATGTTATGCACGCTATGAGGGATGAGTTAGATCCATACAAGATGGGTGGACTGTTTAAGGTTATGAAATATACAGCTATTTTGATGATAATTGCTTCAGTTGCACTAGCTGGTATATTTCCACTGGCTGGCTTCTTCTCTAAAGATAAGATTTTAGAGGTAGCTTTTGGGTCTGAAAACTACATACTTTGGGGTGTATTGTGGGTGAGTGCAGGTCTTACGGCTTTCTACTCATTTCGTCTTATTATGCTCACATTTTTCTCAGATTCACGCTACAAAAAGCTTGGATTTGATCCACATGAGGCCTACCCTTACATGTTATGGGCAATGGCACCATTGGCACTCTTAGCTATTATAGCTGGTTGGTTTGAGCATCAATTTGTAGAGTTTGTAACTCAAGCACTTCCTATGTTTACATTTAATGTGGCAGATGTAGTTTGGATGCTTATAGTTGTAACTACCCTTATAGCTCTTGGTGGTATAGCACTTGCTATCTGGACATATAGAGATGGGCCTCTTGATCCAAAATGGGAGAGAAACCCTATACACAAGTTGCTTATTAATGAGTACTATATACCAGCTGCATATGAGCGATGTATCTCGCGCCCATATCGCGAGCTATCAGCATTTTTCTGGAAAGAGGTGGATTTAAAAGTGGTTGATTATACAGTTGATCTTATAGCATCTATGGTGTATGGGTCTGGTAAGAAGACGCACACAATGCAAAATGGTAATCTCTCAAGTATGTTGGGATGGGTAGCCGCAGGTGCAGTTTTACTGCTTTTAGCCGTGATATTCTCTTCTGGCATCCAAGTTGCAGGTTAAGGAGTAGTAATGTTTGAGTATATTTTATCGATTTTAATCTTCTTTCCAGCACTTGCTGCTATCTTGGGTCTTGCACTCAATAAAGATAGCATCAAAGCTTACGGTATTGTTGTTAGTGCAATTGAGTTTTTGCTAGCCCTAATGTTATGGTATGCATATGATGCTGGTGTAACTGGTATGCAGTTTGTTGAGAGTGTGGCTATAGTTGAGGCCTTTGGTGTGCACTACTTGGTTGGAGTTGATGGTATATCACTCTTTATCATTATATTGGCAGCATTTTTTACACTTATTGGTATAGCATCTCTTCCTGAGATGAAAAATATCAAAAATCTTATCATAACACTGCTGTTTATGCAGATGACTATGGTTGGTGTGTTTGCTGCTCTTGATGTGATACTGTTTTATATCTTTTGGGAGCTATCTTTAGTTCCTATGCTCTATATCATAGGTGCTTGGGGTGGTCCACGCCGTGTCTATGCATCGGTTAAGTTTTTCTTGTATACATTTGCAGGGTCTATGTTCTTGCTTGTTGGTATACTCTACATGGGCTATGCCTACCACGATGCTACTGGTATCTGGAGCTTTTCACTACTTGATTGGTATGAGAGTGCAACACTGCCGTTTAATGTCCAGTTGTGGTTATTTGGAGCCTTTTTCTTAGGTTTTGCGGTTAAGGTGCCTATGTTTCCATTTCACACATGGCTGCCTTATGCACACGGTGAAGCGCCAACTATAGGTTCTGTTATACTTGCAGCAATCTTGCTAAAGATGGGAACATATGCATTTGTAAGATTTTCGCTACCGCTTTTCCCAGATGCTTCATACTATTTTATGGTACCTATTGCGATCATATCGATTATCATGATTGTCTACACAGCTATGGTTGCGTATGCACAAAAAGATGTTAAACAGGTTGTTGCATATAGCTCTATATCTCACATGGGTGTGATCATTCTTGGTACATTTGCGCTCAATGTAGAAGGGATTAGTGGAGCAGTCTTTTTGATGATAGCTCATGGTGTGGTATCTGGAGCACTATTTTTACTTGTTGGTGTAATCTATGAGAGAAGACACACTAAGCTTATGAGTGAATTTGGCGGCTTGGCAACTGTGATGCCGTACTATGCTACCATATTTGGTGTATTTATGTTAGCATCCGTTGGCATGCCACTTACTATCAATTTTGTTGGTGAGTTTTTGTGTCTATTGGGCTTTTACGAGCAGTCACATACTTTAACTCTACTTGCTGGACTTGCAATCATTGTTGGTGCCATCTATATGTTGGCGGCATTTAAAAAGCTCTTTTTTGGTGAGGTCACCAATGAGAAAAATAGAAATCTTCCAGATGTGACAAAAACAGAGCTAGTAGCACTACTACCTTTAGTGGTTATCACAATCTGGCTTGGAGTCTACCCAAAACCTGTATTAGGGCCTATAGATAACTCAGTTAAACCACTTGTGCAGATGATGCATGATAGAGCAATCACTCCAGAGGCACAAGCAGCTATTGCATCACCTCTAGTACCAAAGGAGGCACGATAATGTTAGAGCCTATTGTAGTAACTCTTGAAGAGTTAAACCTTATCACACTTGTTCCGATGTGTATCGCCATATTTGGAGCGCTACTTATCATCTGTATAGATCTTGTTAAAGAGAGGCTAGATAAGAGTTTTTATCTTATGATAACACTACTCTTTTTAGCAGTTGACTTTGTTGCTGTTTTAGCAAGTGCGGGACTATTTGAGCAGGTAGGATCAGTTAGAGGCTTTTTTGATGTTATGTTTATAGATGGTTTAGCTATATTGGGTCAGCTCATTATAGTTGGTGCTTCCATGTTGTTTATACCTCTAGCGCTTACATCAAAACGGTTCCATGAGTACAACTATCCTGAGTATTTTGGTATGTTTTTATTTATGGTTGGTGGCTTCCAGTTTATGGTTGCTACAGATAATCTTATATTGATATTTGTAGGTCTTGAGACTGCCTCACTTGCTCTATATACCCTTATAGCACTTCACAATAGAGACAAATCTTTTGAAGCTGCTATTAAGTACTTTACGATGGGAGCACTTGGTGCTGCTCTCTTCTCATTTGGTGCTATGCTTCTTTATGCTGTTAGTGGCTCCATTGAGATAGCACACATAGCGGCAGTTGTGAAAGCAGATGAGTATGCCAATATAGAGATACTCTTAGTAGGTGTAGTAATGCTTCTAGCAGCTCTTGGGCTTAAAGTTTCACTTGTCCCTTTTCACACTTGGTTACCAGATGTGTATGAGGGTTCAAGTGCAGCACTAGCGGGTTATATGTCTATAGTTCCAAAGATAGCTGCTTTTGTAGTTGCTATGAGACTTTTTGAGTTCTTGATACATAGTGGTGTTGTATGGCTAGAGGTGATACTATATGCGGTTGTTGTGCTTACCATGACAGCTGCTAACCTCTGGGCACTTGTACAGAGTGATGTGAAGCGGATGTTGGCTTACAGCTCTATATCACACGCTGGTTTTGTTATGGCGGCTATTCTTATAGCTACTACTCAAGCCAATAGTGCACTGTTTATCTACTGGATACTATTTAGCTTTACCAACCTTGGTGCTTTTACTATGTTGTGGGTGAGTCGTCAAAAAGATCTACTACCAGGTCAAAGCTCAGATCACCCATACGATAAGTTCTCAGGCATGATACGAACCATGCCGGTAGCTGCTGTTGTGATGGGGCTGTTTATGCTCTCACTTGCTGGTATGCCACCGTTTGCAATGTTCTGGGGTAAACTATATATGATCAGTGCTGCTGTAAATGCAGAGTATGTGATCTTAGCACTCATTATGGCTATCAACTCTGCCATAGCGGCGTACTATTATCTTAAACTGATAGTTTATATGTTTATGAAAGAGCCTCACTATGAGGGTATGCAGCAGTACTATATGACAAACTCATCAGGTGCGCTCAAAACCATTATAGGTTTTGCAGCATTTGCTACAGTCTTTATATTTTTAGCTCTCAACCCTATCATGGAGTTTGTAACAGCGCTGGTTCAAAAATCAGGCTTTTAGAGGATTTTGCCTTGACTAGTATCATAACAGCTAGTCAAGATATCCCGTCTATGTGCTCTTTATAGCTTTTTTCCAATCTCTTCAAGATCTTTACAAAAATACAACCCAGTTAATATAGCACTCTTATTAAAAAAGATAAAATCAGAGATAAAATGAGAGGAAGAGATGAGTAGAAAAAGAGAGATATACAGTGTAGCAGTTTTATATAGATAAAGTTTAAATAAGATGCAACACCTAACATCTTGTTTATTTGTATGTTGAGTTAAAAAATCGACATCAAAATAAGGAGTACAATAGATGATATTTAGAAGCTTTATAGTAATGGTTGTGGCGGTGTTTTATAGTAGCATACTATTATCTTAAACTGATAGTCTATATGTTCATGAAAGAGCCTTGCTGTAAGGGGTACGCAACAGCACCACACAATAAGCTTCATCTGGCACACTCAAGACTATTGTAGTTTTTAGAGTGCATATTTAAGATTATCTAACGATTAACCGCTCTTTGTAGTCTCTTCTCAATTGAGTCTACTTTACCCTCTAGACGGTTAGCACTATTTTTTCTGATATCAAACTTGAGAGAGGAGTAGACTCTATTTGAGTATGGCTCTAGTACTTTGTAGGCATTTTTAACAATCTCTAGCGCCTCATCTATAGTATCGGTCTCAATAACAGTACCCATACATGTTAATTTATATGGTACTCCACTACGATCTATCATATCTATGATTTTACTCACATGTTCACTTTTGCTCTCCGTAGTATCGGTTGCAAACATACTAAATTCCAATAAAACTGACATGTATTCTCCTATTTTAATAGACCATTTTTGATAACATCAAATCCACCAGTCAGATAGATTGGATTGGTAATGCCATATATGCTATATAGAGTTGCAGCGATAGATGCTGGCTCAAATGTGTAAGATGTGGATGTAGGCTTTAAAAATAGTCGGTTAAGCCCTCCTGTTGATTCAAGTCTAGTCTCTCCAACTATGCCTACATGGTTGAAGTAGCGTTTGCCACCAAATGTATAGAAGTTTTGAGTGTTACCATGATCCCAACCATTGGAGCTGTTTAGATTAACATTTCTACCAAAATCACCCCAGACAACTATGTTTATGTTATCTTTTTTTTCTGCTTTCATGTGTTTTAGTGCAGTCTCAATGGCACCAATAAGAGCCTCTTTGCGTGCTGGATAATCTTCTGCTTCGTTGTGGTCATCCCAGCTACCTAGCCCGCCACTTCCAATCGATATCATCTTAGTGTCGGGGTTATTGACCAAGATCTTTACAGCAGATTCCATCTTCTGTGCAAAATCATTATTGTCATACTCAATCTGGTCTGGAAGTGTAGTCTTATCTATCGCATCGATAAACTCTTCAAGCTCAACTCTTCTCTCAAAATTAGCTCTTATATCACCATCAATGTTGAGAGATTGTGCTAGAGAGTCCATCTCTATATCCATTTCTGCTCTAGTAGCGTTATACCCTTTTGTGTCACGCTCTTGATCATTATAGTAGTACCATCGATTAGTATAGCGTCTTTTGTATGGATTGCTAAGATCTGCTGCTAGGGCAGTTGGGCGTAAAAAGCTCTCTAGTGTAAAGTCGGGTGTTGCATAAAGTATGGACTCACCCTCCATAGATATAAATGGTAGTTTTGCATCACTACTAATAGCACCTTTCTCATAGAGTGTCTGTGCTATAGTTGATATGATGCCACCACTATCATCACTACTCATTACACCACGCTGATTTTGTGATACACAACTACCGTGAGATTTGTTGTTGTTGGCATCTCTTATCTTTGAGTAGCAGGTTCTAAAGATATTTGCCTCTTTTGCGCTAAGTAGTCTCTCTAGTGCATCTCCACCTGCCTCTGCCCATAGCTTATTGCTAGTGATACGCATTCTATTTTCAAAATACTCATAGCTATTTTGTGAGAGCGGTGCTATCTGCTCTATGTTGGTTAGGTTTGCTCCAAGCTCTGAAGCTCCACCATATAGAAAAACTATGATAGTCTGCGCGCTATTGTTATTGTAGGTATCTGCATCAAACTCTATGTCTCTAAAATTTGTCTTAGCTTTTAGAGAGATAGGAGAGATTAAAGAGCCACTTGTTAGGGCTGCTGCTTTTAAAAAAGATCTTCGTCTCATCACTTCACCTCCACAAATCTATAAGTCTGAGTAAGTCTAGAGATATAGTCTAATACAACCTTTGAGGCACGGATGCGATCATCTAAGGGGTCATCTGAGTTGTTAAATATCTCAAATGCAGATCTATATTTGTTATCACTAGTTAACATGTGAGATCTAAATAGTCTATACTCCTGCTCTAGTGGCTTACGCGATACTGTATGGGCAAATAGGTGCTCTACTAGTCTATCTAGCATCTTAGAGTGCTCATAAGCAGATATGTTATCAAATAGGTTGTCAGATATAAAATCCTCTGCTACCCATCCAGAACTCCAGCGGTTTTTGTCGCTAATTAGTAGCTCTTCTCTTATGAACTTATGGTAAGTTATAAATGATTGAGTATCAAGTGGTACCTCTGTGTAGCGACCTAATTTGTATTTCATAGATGCTTGATGCATGGCTACTAGTGCTCTTGAGAAGCGACTAAAAAATCCTCTTTTATGTTTGAAGTGCATCTTTTTAGCCAGTGAAAAAAAGAGCTCTTCTACACTTTTTGGTTTATCTGAGTCTAGTAGATATGCCTCTGAAAATACAATCTGAAGCAGTATATCTTGCCAGCTAGATGGATTGCTAGCTACTAGATCAGTGACTATAGCTCTTTTGTTAGACTCTGTGAATGTTGGAAAATATACCTCTACCAATCTTCTACTAACACCTGAGATAAAATCATCATCTTTGACAAGTTCTCTATAAAAGTCAAATCCATCAGTAACAGTTGTACCAAATATCTCTAGCTCATCGCTGTTGTCGTTTACGCCTATAACAAGTGTGTCATGGTCACGATCAAGACTCCAGTTTTGAAGTGCTTTTGCAGCTAGTGGTACAAGCTTATCATCAAAATTAAGTAAAAAGATCTCCATCATCTCTCTGCCATTATCTTCAGGGCTTCTAAAGCGTCTCCAGTTGTCATCACTAAACATATGCAGATAAGTTAAGTACTGTAAACTAAGTTCATTGCGTTGTGATCTTACTAAAAAACTGTAGACTCTTTCGATATTTGGCGCATGTGAAGAGGCGAGCTCTTGTGCTGGTGAGAACATGATATTTTGCGCAAGCACATAAGAGCTCCAGTGCTCAAGATAACTTCTATCTAGCTTATCCATCATATAAAATCGTGCCAGTATCTTAGCTGTTTGTGCAGTTCCATTTGGCCAAGATGAGAAGTAAAATGTTGAGTTTTCATCACCATTATCATCTAGCTGATGCTCTATGTTAGCCATGTCGTTACTGTAGACTTTTAGCTTGGATGTTATGGTGCTTATGAAGTTGTTAGAGTCTATGAGGGGTTGTAGTTTGGCTTGAGACATACCAAAAAATAGTGTCGATAGCAGTTTGTCAGCAACTATCTGTTTAGTCTGCGCATCTAATGAGTTGAACTCTTCATCACTCAAAGAGTCTAGTCTATAAGAGCTTGAGTCCATATTTTTGGCATAAAACTTTATGCCATCATCTAGGAGCCCATATCTGTCGTCTGTCTGTTCGGTGCTACTATCGCTACTGCTATCTGAGCCAAGACATCCAGATAGTAGCAGAAGTATCAGTAGAGCTAGAGCTATATGTGTAGGCTTTTTCATGAATAACCTCCAAAATCGGTATCAATGATATAGCAAAATAGATAAATACCAACTAAAATTATCTAGTTAGTAGAGACTCTATGAGGCTTTTATGTGTAGTGTAGCGGTCTGTTATCTGTTACTATCTGCTCATCTGAAAATATCTCTCTATATAGTATGCCGTATGTTATCATCACAAGTGGCACTGTCCATATAAGTGCTATACCAAGTGTAAAGATACTAGCAATAATGGCAAGAGTAGAGAGTAGGTAGACAAAAAATACCTTAAACCAGTGTCTAGTTACGCTTTTGCGTGATAGCTCTAAAGAGTCCCAGATGCCAAGATTTTTCTCTATAGATAGAGGTATGGCAAAGGCGTATGCAATGCTAAGATATATACCAGGGAGTACAAGTAGAAATAGACCAAGATATATCAAGATAAGCATGACTATATTTAGGATAACTAAAGGCCACACTTTGACAAAATAGTCAAAAACCATTGTTGTCTCTATGGGTTTATCTTGAGCGCGCTTGATACCTAGAAAGATGAGCCCAGTTACAAGAGGAATGGTTATGGGCATAGCCAGTATAGATATCGTAACAGAGGTTGTCATGTCCAATACTGAAGGCTCAGTAGATGAGGAGGTAAAACCCTCAGTGATAACCTGTATTACTATTAGTGCCATAGCGTAGATAAAAAATGCACCAAAGATAACCATCTTTGAGCCATCAACTCTTGCCCATGCCTCAGAAAAAAGATCACCTATTTCAATATCCCACTCTTTTGTCTGCATCTGCTAGATCTCCTATGATTAATCTAAGATAAATTATATCTGCTATTTGTCAAGATAGTGCTTAAAAGCAGAGCTATTTTTACGGATTATTGAAAAAATATCTCTCTATACCGTTGGCTATGCCTGATGCTAGCTGTTTTTGGTATATGGAAGTTGCCAACCTTTTTGCCTCTTTTTTGTGTGTTAGAAAACCTACTTCTATAAGCACAGCTGGCATTTGAGCGCCTACTAGTATCCAAAATGGTCCCTCTTTCACTCCACCATCTCTAACATCTTTATATCTGCTTCTAAGACTCTTTAACATGTTTGACTGTATATCTATACTTAGTTTATGCGATGCAATTATCTTCTCAGAATTTAGTGCATTTAAGAAGCTATCTTTACCATACCTGCTCATCTCTTGCATGTAAGCAGAGTTCTCTTTTGCTGCTACTCTCTCTGCTCTAGCAGATCTTGATTGTGAGAGAAAGTAGGTCTCTACCCCATGTGT
Organism: Helicobacteraceae bacterium; assembly: GCA_027066325.1. Lineage (GTDB taxonomy): Bacteria > Campylobacterota > Campylobacteria > Campylobacterales > Sulfurimonadaceae > Thiomicrolovo. The sequence continues at coordinate 25,276 of JAMONY010000016.1, forward strand.
TGAAGCGGCACTCTTGGCAGGCATAGCATTTGCATGTATTGAGATAAACAGATCAGCATTTTTTTTGTTTGCATATTTGGTGCGACTACTAAGTCTCAAAAAGCTATCTTTTGTGCGTGTCATATAGACCGTATGACCTCTATCTTTGAGTATCTTCTGTAGTCTTTGAGCTATCTGAAGTACTATCTTTTTCTCTACAATCTTATTGCCAACCGCACCACCATCTTTTCCGCCATGACCAGCATCTATGACGATGATTTTTGCCTCTTGTTGATTTATGCTTTTATAAGTTTTAGTAGATCTTGATCCGCCTATATGTATCTTTAGCTTATCTTTGCTACGAGAGAATCGTATCTTTATCTCTTTTGAACTCTCTAAAACAACTCTGATAGTAGATGGTTTGTATTGAGAGATTCTTATGCGCTTGAAGGTTGCGTGCGATAGTGGTAGTTTCTGGATTAGTACCGCATGTATATCAAAGACATGTCTGTACCCCTTTGAGCCACTTCTTTTAAGCTTGAAGTAGTTGATATCATTGCTACGCAACCTTTTGCTAAACTCTAAGGTGATTGTATCATCATCAACATATGCATCTAAAAGCCTCTTCTCTTTTGTGTACGATCTTTTACTCTTTTTTGTTGAGGGGGATAGTAGTTGTAGTCTGTTTTCATATCTGGAGATATCGATTCGTAATTTTTTACCACTTTTTATTATCCCCTCTAGCGCTCTTTTTTGAATCTTTTTATCTCCACTTACAACTGCCTTAAGGTATGTGGATTTATATATATCATAAGCTCCTAGTATGCGTTCTTTGTTGCCACTATTGAGAGATCTATCTGCTTGGGTTAAAGTTGAAGCTCCTAGTTGCAGAGCAAAAAGAAGGTAAAGTGCTACTAGAAGTAGCTTAAAGATAGACCTATTCACCCTCTATCAGCACTCTCATCAACTCTGCTACTGGTATGATTTTGTTTAGACGATAACCGTTAGATCCAGAGAAAAATAGACCAAACTCCTCATTGCCCTCATAAGCATCGCTAAGTCGATCAGCGATACAGAACCCAACTTCACGAGCCTCTACACCTCTTTTGCACGGTGCAACACAGTTAGAGATACATCTAATAGCAGGACCCTCACGCTTTTCTACCAGATCTGTTAAGTTGGTATGTACACCTCTAGCAGGGTAGCCTACAGGTGATTTTAGAAGATATATATCCTCCTCTTTCGCCTCAAGTAGAACCTTTTTAAAAGTTGCATGAGCATCACACTCATAAGTTCCTATAAACCTTGTCCCCATCTGCACACCGCTAGCACCAAGGTCTATCATCTGCTCTATGTCACTCTTGTCCCAGATTCCGCCTGCTGCTATGACTGGTATATCACCCCAGAGTGCCGCCTCTTCTACAACTGGTTTAACAAGATTTTCAAGCGCAAACTCCTCCATGAGGCACTGCTCATAAGTAAAACCTTGATGACCACCACTTTTTGGACCCTCTAAGATCACTGCATCTGGTAGACGATTGTAGCGCTTTTGCCATCTTTTACAGATGATCTTTAGTGCTTTAGCGGATGAGATGATTGGTACAAGCGCAACATCTGGATAGCCCTCTGTAAATTCTGGCATATTAGTAGGTAGACCAGCTCCTGTTATGATGATATCAGCTCCAGCCTCACAAGCATCTTGCACAACACGCCCATACTCACTCATAGCGTAGAGTATGTTAGCTGCAAGTGGCGCATCACCACAGATTTTACGCGCATTTTCAAATATCTTACATAGAGCCTCTTTGCTGTAGAAATTTTCAGCATCTTTTGGTCGATTAGATATAAGTTTGTGAGTATATTTTTTATCTTCATAATAGCCTGTTCCCACACTACTTATGACACCAAGTCCACCCTCTTTAGAGACTGTTCCTGCTAACTGATCCCAACTGATGCCAACACCCATACCACCTTGAACTATGGGGTATTTTATGAGATATTTTCCTATACGAAGTGGTTTGAAGCTCATTATGAAACCTTTACTTTTGCAAATTTTCTTTTTCCTACTTGTAGTACATAGCTACCAGATGAGAGCTTAAGTTGTTCATCTTTGATCTGTACTTGATCTATCTTTAGTGCCCCTTGCTTGATCTCGCGACGAGCTTGAGAGCTTGAGCTTGAGAGCTTGGTCTGAACTAGCGCTTTTGCTATCCAGATACCATCTTCAAGATCAAACTCTTCTATGTTGTCTGGTAGCTCTTTTTTGGCATGAACTTTATCGAATTCAGCTTTAGCGCTATGTGCATCATCTGCACTATGAAATCGCTCAACTATCTCAAGTGCTAGCAGCTCTTTGACTTTTTTTGGATGTTTTGTGTTAGATGCAACACCATCTTTTAGCTGCTCTATCTCAAGCAAACTCTTATGGCTTAGAAGCTCATAGTAGCGCCACATAAGCTCATCGCTTATGCTTAAAATTTTACCAAACATATCTGAAGCTTTATCATTAACGGCTATAAAATTATTGAGTGACTTGCTCATCTTCTGTACACCATCAAGCCCTTCGAGTATAGGCATCATGATCACTGCTTGGCTTTTATCAAGAGCGTATGATCTTTGTAGCTGTCTACCCATCAGTAGATTAAACTTCTGATCAGTTCCCCCTATCTCTATGTCACTTTTAAGGTGTACGCTATCGTATCCTTGTAAGAGAGGGTATAAGAACTCACTTATAGCTATAGTGGCTCCACTTCTGTACCGTTTTTCAAAGTCATCACGCTCTAACATTCTAGCAACACTACTTAAGGTAGTAAGTTCAAGTAGCCCTTTAGCGCCAAGTGGCTCTATCCAGTTTGAGTTAAATACAATTGTTGTTCTATCTGGATCTAGTATCTTAAAAACCTGCTCTTTATAACTTTTTGCATTCTGCTCTATCTGCTCTGTTGTGAGAGGCTTTCGTGTCTCACTTTTGCCTGTTGGATCACCTATGCGTGCGGTAAAATCTCCTATGAGAAACTGCACCCTAGCACCAATGCGCTGTAGCGAGGCTAACTTGTTTAGTAACACGGTGTGACCTAAGTGAAGATCTGGCGCGGTAGGATCAAAGCCTGCCTTTACTGTGAACTCTTTACCATCTTGTAGAGCAACTTTCACAAGCTCTACAATACGCTCATTATCTATAATCTCTGCGCTACCTCTGCGCACCTCTGCTAACGCTTCATCTATATTCATCAACTTCCTTAACTTGAACGGTACGCATCATCTGTTCGTATAAACTGTATGATGTGAATTTTTCGCTCTATTTTAGCATGTAACAGATTAATATCTGCCTCTAAGCTTACAAACTCAAGCTCGCAAAGATGTATATGCTCCTTTTTCTCCTTGCCTAGCTCAATATTTGATATCTCTATGTCTAGTGAGGCTAAAAATGTCAAAAAGCTAGCTAGTGAGCCTTTGGAGTTTTGCATACTCACTATAAGCTGGTAGCGATACTCTCTCTCCTGTCTCCACTTAACAAGCAACATAGGCTCTTCTAGATCTATAAGTTTCATCGCCTTTTGGCACATTTTATGGTGTATGTTGGCTCTTGAGTTTTTTAAAAATGCAACAATCTCATCACCAGTTTTTGGGTGACAGCAGTAGTCAAAAACAGCATTTTTAATATTATGGTTTGAGTAGATCTCCAGTAGCCCAAAGCTATATTTTTTAATCTTAAATCGTCTTCTGGCAAAAAAACTAGAAAACCTCTTCTGTTCTCTGAGCTCTTTTAGATAGTGATGTAGTACTTCACGCAGATAGTCAACATCTCTGCAGATGCTCCAGACCTGTTTGATGCGCTCATGTGTATCAATCCACTCTTTTATCCTAGAAGCATTTAACTGCATTATCGCTTTTAATACAAGATAGCCACTCTTTGTGTCTATGTCTCTTATGCGGTGTTTACAGTTGCTTTTTATGTGCTGTTTGGCGCGTGATGTTACAACAGCATCGAGCCAGCCACATCGAGCTGTCATCTCATCGGCTACCTCTATGTGTACTATGTCACCATTTTGTAGCTCACTTAAGAGACTCCCTCTTTTTTTATTGATACTACACCCTATGGCACGATCACCAATCTCACTATGAACAGCATAGGCGAAGTCCAGTGCTGTGGCACCACGCGGTAGTGAAAAGATCTCTGCTGTTGGGGAAAATACGCTAATCTCTTCACTATATAGATCAAGCTTAGCAAGTTGATAAAACTCCTCAACACTCTCATTGGTGTGCTGTAGGCTATCGAGCCAGCCAAGGTTGATGCACTGCTCATGTTCACCTTTATACTTATAGTGTGCTGCTATGCCAAGCTCTGCTGTTTGGTGCATGTCAAATGTTCTGATCTGTACCTCTACGATAGATGTCTCATCAAAAACAGTTGTATGTAGAGTCTGGTAGCCATTCTCTTTTGGTATAGCGATGTAGTCTTTAAATCTTGAAGTAAGAGGTGAAAAATTGAGGTGCACAACACCAAGAACGCTATAACATAGAGCTGGATCTTTAACTAAGACACGGACAGCTAAAAGATCTAAAACTTCAGCTATCCCAACCCCTTTTCTCTGCATTTTAAGGTAGATTGAGTAGCTATGTTTTACTCTGCCCATAATCTGAAAGCTATCAGAAGATATGCCCTGTTGTTGCAGAAGTCTTGAGAGCTTATGTTCAAATTTGTTTATTGTTATGTTTATGTCTTGATGGTGCTCTTTGAGGTAGTCATCGATCTTACTCTTCTCATCTGGTAATATGTATGTAAAACTTAGATCTTCAAGGATATTTTTGATATAAGATATGCCAAGGTGGTGAGCTATTGGCGCATATACAACTAGTGTCTCCTCTGAGATTCTAACTCTCTTTTTTGGCACAAGTGCATCTAGCGTTAGCATGTTATGAAGTCTATCGCAGAGTTTTACAACCAATACTCTAACATCTTTAGTTGAAGCTAGTAGCATCTTTCTAAAACTGAGTGCAGAGAGTGCTAACTGTTCATCTTTGTATGAGGGTATCAGCTCAGCATCACGAATAAGATCTATCTTGGTAAGAGCTTGAACCATACTAGAGACATCATCTCCAAATTCACTCTCTATCTTCTCTATGCAGCACTCCGTATCTTCAACTACATCATGCAACAAAGCAGCAATAACAGAGGAGCGATCATCGGTGATAGAGGCTACAATAGCCGCTGTGAGGATAGGGTGGACTATGTACGGCTCACCACTTTTTCTAAACTGATTGTTATGAAAATTTGTGGCAAAATCTAGAGCTTTTTGCAGAGTCTCATCTTTTGTTATCTGCTTAAACAGTAGCGTAGTTGCAGCCTCTATGCCGCTAATGTTTTTAAGTTGCTCTATGTCGATATAGTACATTCAGAGGTAACTACTTAGAGCCCTTTATAGCTACAATACCCTCAGCTATCTCCATAAGAGCTAGATCTGTAGGTTTTGTAGATTTTAGATCTATATTGAGCTTGCTTTGTGCCCCATCTTCTAGTTCATTTGCCCGTTTTGCAACCGCTAAAGCTAATCTGTATCTATCTAGCCCAGATGTCTTCAGTGCTTTGGCTATTATCTCTTCTAGTCGTAAACTTTTCATTCTAATCCTTGTTTAGTTGACAACAGAGCAGTTGCTTCTGTCACCATTGATAATATCTAGTAGATTGTTTGATTTAAACATATCACACACTATGATAGGTAGTCTATTCTCTTTTGCAAGGGCTATTGAAGTATCATCCATAACTTTGATATGATCGCGTAGAGCCTGATCGTATGTGAGTTCATCTAGCTTAATAGCATCACTATGTTTTGCTGGATCCTTGTCGTATACACCATCAACTTTAGTAGCTTTTATGATCACTTCAGCATCTATCTCAACAGCTCTTAGTGTGGCAGCTGTATCGGTTGTGAAAAATGGGTTACCGGTACCAGCAGCAAAGATAACAACACGACCCTTCTCTAGGTGTCTAACCGCACGACGCTGTATGTAAGCTTCAGCAATCTGTTCCATTTTTATAGCAGTTTGTACACGAACCTTTAGGCCAACACTCTCACAAGCTTCTTGCATTGCAACAGCATTGATCACAGTTGCTAACATGCCCATGTAGTCACCAGCTGTACGGCGTATGATACCATCTTGAGCAGCTGTAACACCGCGGATGATATTGCCACCACCAATAACCAAACCAACCTCAATACCTGAATCTACAAGAGATTTTATCTCTTGAGCGATATATTTTAGTATCTGAGTATCTATGCCATTGCCAGCTTCGCCTGCCAATGCTTCACCCGAAAACTTAACCAGCACTCTCTTTTTGCCCAAAGTAAATCCTCACTATATAAAGTTTTGAATTATACTTTAAGGTAGCTTTAATACGGCTTTATGGGCTCTATTTGCTAAAAGTAGCATTTTCGATGATTACTGGGTAGAAGTAACCATACCCAAAGTCTACATCTGTATTTAGCTTACCAGTCACTACAACAACTTCATCTACATTAACATTAGATGATGGTGATGTTATAGTGAAGTCACCAGCACTAGCATCTCTACTATCATCTACAATGTGTATCCAATCTCTTCCCATGATACCTTTTGAGACTTTTGTAACCCTACCAGCAACACTAACTGAAGTTCCATTTAGATCACTCTTTTTTGAGTATAACTCTGCTATGGTGTATCCACCAGATGGTTTTGCAATCACCTGTTTTACAGCTTTAGCAGCACTGTCTACTACCTCTGTAGCAGCTGCAGCAACTGTAGAGGCTACATTTTTTACCTCATCTACAACCTTAGATGATGAGTCTTTAACCATCTGTTCAAGATCTTTTGCAGCTCTTTGTGCTTTGTGAGTATCGCAGTTGCTACAGTCATCCTCTTTTGTTGCTGCAGCAGTAGTTGTTGAGGCACCATCTTTTAGTGGAGCGATAGCAGCAACAAATAGTAGTCTATCAAATGTCTTGCCAAGAGCTTTGCTAGGAAAGTCTTGCATCATCATCTGAGGTGCAAATGAGACCTTTTGACCAACTTTTACAACCGCTTTTGGTCCAGCTATCCATAGTAGTTGACCATTTGCTTCTTGGATCTGTATATAGATATACCCACCAGCATCTTTAAAATCTAACACTTCTGCCACTTCAACTGCTACAGGTGCTGGTGGCTGATAAGCACCCTTCTGTTCTGCTGCTGCATGCATCTCTATAGGTACACTCTGTGTAACCTCTTGCGTTTTAGCACCATAGATACCTTGAGCTATAGGTTCAGCTACAGCTTTCGTCTGCTCAGTGGCACTTTTTGTAGTCTCAGCAACACTATCCTCTTGTTTCTCACCACAACCAGATAGTATCACTGTAGCTAAGATCGCACTTATGTACACTTTTTTCATCATCTTCTCCAAAGGTTCAATTAATCGCGTTAGTCTATACAAGATTTATTAATCTACAGTTAACGCGTCATCTATTTCACATAAAAGTACCCTGCTTGTGTACCAAGTTGCTATTGCTAGATCTGTGTATGCGTACTCTTGTTGTATCTGCGGTATAGAGATATTGCGTATTTTGGCTCGTACGATACCTATGATTAGGTAGCTAAGTAGAGTAGATGCTATAGCAAAAAATAGATCAAAAAAGTACCACATGGGTAGAAAAGTTATAAAGATACCATAGCTAAGTAGAGTGGCTATGGTGTATGCGATCACTCTACAGGAGCGTTTTTTTAAGATTGGTGTTGGTTCTATGATAGGTATGTCTCTGTTCATGGCTCTATTGTATCCTAATCTTTTGTGAGAGTTTTATGCATAACTCCTTGTTGCATCTTAACAAATGCTAAAAAACCAAACATGGTTCCAATCGCAATGAGCAGTACGCCCCACCAGTCATTATGTTGGTATGCCAATACAACCCAGCAGATATCAGCAGCGATATAGACAACTACAGCTTGGTAGATCTTGCCTCTAAATGTCAAAAAAGCTCCTATATTTAGAAGAATACCACCTATGATTGCAAAAGATATAACCATGCTAAAGCCCACTTTTTTACAATTATAACGACTATATCATCAATAATCTGCTAAAATTACACCATTAATTATGTTTGAAGGTACCAAAATAGATGAAAAGAAGTATAAAAAAAGCAGTTTTAGCCTACTCAGGGGGACTAGATACTAGCGTGATACTAAAGTGGTTGCAAGATGAGTATGGGTGTGAAGTTGTAACTTTTACAGCAGATCTTGGTCAAGGTGAAGAGGTTGAGCCAGCCAGAGTTAAAGCGCTCTCACTTGGCATTAAGAGTGAAAATATATTTATCGATGATCTAAGAGAGGAGTTTGTTAGGGATTTTGTATTTCCTATGTTTCGTGCAAATGCTATCTATGAGGGGGAGTATCTACTTGGTACATCTATAGCGCGTCCTCTCATAGCTAAAAGGCAGGTTGAGATAGCTCATCTTACAGGTGCAGATGCAGTAAGTCATGGCGCAACAGGTAAAGGCAATGATCAGGTTCGTTTTGAGCTTGGGTATCTAGCGCAAGATAGCTCATTAGCTGTTATTGCCCCATGGCGAGAGTGGGATTTAAACTCTAGAGAGAAGCTTCTAGCTTATGCATCTGAACACGGCATACAGATCGATATGAGCGGTAAAAAATCTCCGTACTCTATGGATGCAAATCTACTCCATATCTCATACGAAGGTGGGATACTGGAGGATCCATCAGCAGAGCCAGAAGAGAGCATGTGGAAATGGACTGTTAGTCCACAGAGTGCCCCAGATGTAGCTACCTATATAGATATAGAGTATAAAAATGGTGATCCTGTAGCACTTGATGGCAAGCACCTATCACCTGCCACTATGTTAGAGAAGCTAAACGATATAGGAGGTGCTAATGGCATCGGTCGCTCAGATATAGTTGAGAACCGCTTTGTAGGCATGAAGAGTAGAGGATGTTATGAGACACCAGGCGGCACTATCATGCTGAAAGCTCATCGTGCCATAGAGTCATTGACACTTGATCGTGAAGCCTCACACTTAAAAGATGAGCTCATGCCACGATATGCTAAGTTGATATATAACGGTTTTTGGTTTTCACCAGAGCGTGAGATGTTACAAGCTGCCATAGACCATACGCAAAAAAGTGTTGAAGGTAGTGTAAAACTCAAGCTATACAAAGGCAATGTTATGGTAGTTGGTAGAAGTTCATCGAAGTCACTTTTTAATCCAGAGTACTCTACATTTGAAGAGGACGCTGTTTATGATCAGAGTGATGCTGAAGGTTTTATTAGGTTAAATGCGCTAAGATTTATCATAGCAGGTAAAGCAGATAAGAGGGGGTCGAAGTGAAAGTATTACTTATAAAGGATGTTAAGAGTTTAGGTAAAGCTGGAGAGATTAAAGATGTCAAAGATGGTTATGGTAAAAATTTTCTTATAGGAAAAGGTTATGCCAAAGCAGCAACTGCTGATGTGTTAAGTAACTATGCGGCTACTAAAAAAGCAGAAGCAAAAGCAGAAGCAGAAGAGATAGCCAAACTCAATGAGCTAAAAGATCAATTAGAGGCTCTTGAGGTTAAGATATCTAAAAAACTTGGCAATACCGGACACCTATTTGGAGCAGTTACTAAAGATGAGATAGCTAAAGTATTTCAGAGCGAACATGATATAGAGATAGATAAGAGATCTATAGAGATCAAGAATGTCATTAAAATTAGTGGCAAACATGAGATAGGCATTAAACTAGGACATGGCATACATGCACAGCTGCATGTTGAAGTAGTTGGTGAGTGATGTTTGATGCTACAACAATATTAGCCTATAAGTGCAAAGATGGTGCAGTAATTGGCGGAGATGGGCAAGTTACCTTTGGTAATACTGTCTTAAAAAACAATGCCACAAAGATACGCAAGCTTTACAACGGTGAGATTTTAGCAGGTTTTGCAGGCTCTACTGCGGATGCTTTTAATCTGTTTGATATGTTTGAAAACTTTTTGAGTACTAAAAAAGGTGATATTAAAAAAGCAGTCATAGAGTTCTCAAAAGCTTGGCGTAAAGATAGAGTATTGCGCCGTTTAGAGGCGATGATGATTGTACTCAATAGTGAGCATATATTTATCTTGACAGGTAGCGGTGATGTGGTTGAGCCTGAAGATGGTGAGTTGGCATCTATTGGCAGTGGAAGTAACTATGCACTCTCAAGTGCACGAGCTCTAAAAAAACATGCCTCTTTGAAGCCAGAAGAGCTAGTCAGAGAGAGTTTGGGTATAGCAGCTGATCTGTGCATCTATACAAATCACAATATATCAATCTTAACACTACAAAAAGAGTCCACATGAATATGACACCAAGCCAGATAGTAGAGTATCTTGATGAGTATATTATAGCTCAAAAAGATGCAAAAAGATGTATTGCGTTAGCTCTAAGAACACGCTATAGAAGAATGCAGCTAGATACGCAGATGCAGCAGGAGATAACACCCAAAAATATCTTAATGATAGGCTCAACTGGTGTAGGCAAAACTGAGATCTCTCGTCGATTGGCAAAGATGATGAGAGTACCATTTGTTAAAGTTGAGGCTAGCAAATTTACTGAGGTTGGATTTGTCGGACGCGATGTTGAGTCTATGGTGAGAGACCTTGTTATGAGCTCTATTGCACTTGTTAAAGAGGAGCAGCAAGAGCTTAATGAGGATGCTATTAAAGAGTATGTGTTAGACAAGATAGTTGAGAAGCTTCTACCACCACTACCGCCATTGGCATCTGATAGCAAAAAGAGTGAGTATGAGAGCTCAAGAGAGCGCATGAGAGCTAAGGTGATAGATGGTAAGATGGATGATAGAGTCATAAAGATAGAGATGCCACGCATTACGCTAGAGAGTAGTGACTCATCTCTGCCTCCTGAGATGGCTAAGATGCAGGAGATATTTTCCACCATGAGTGGAGCTATGAGTAAAAAAGAGAGACAAAAAGAGCTTAAAGTTAAAGATGCTATTAAAGTACTAGACATAGAGGCTAGTGAAGCACTGTTAGATATGGATGCTATACGAACAGAAGCATTAAAAAGAGCAGAAGATGGCGGGATTATATTTTTAGATGAGATAGACAAGGTAGCAGTTAGCTCCTCATCGCAAGGTCGAAATGATCCAAGCAAAGAGGGCGTGCAGCGCGATCTTTTGCCTATAGTTGAAGGTAGCAGTGTGGGCACTAAGTATGGCTCCATCAAGACAGATCACATACTATTTATAGCCGCAGGCGCATTTCACTTAACAAACCCAAGTGATCTTATACCTGAACTTCAGGGTAGATTTCCACTCCGTGTAGAGCTTGAGTCTTTAACGGAGCAGACACTCTATGCGATACTATCACAGACTAAAAACTCTCTACCTAAACAGTATGAGGCACTTTTGGGTGTTGAGGGCGTAGAGTTAGTGTTTGATGATGAGGCTCTAAGATCTATAGCCTCTCTTGCACACCTAGCTAATGAGAAGAGTGAAGATATAGGTGCTAGACGATTACATACTATACTAGAAAAAGTGCTTGAAGATATCAGTTTTGATGCAGAGCTCTATAGAGATAAAAAATATGTAGTTAGTAGCGATTTTGTACATAAAAAGCTAGATTTTGTACTTGAAGATGATGATCTCTCAAGGTACATACTGTGAGTCGCTGTGGTTTTGTAGCTCTTATTGGTAGACCAAATGCTGGCAAGAGCACGCTACTAAATGCCATTCTTGGTGAGAAGATAGCGCTTGTAAGTCAAAAAGCAAATGCTACAAGAAAGCGCCAAAATGCCATCGTAATGCATGACGATAGTCAGATTATTTTTGTAGATACTCCAGGACTACATGAGATGGAGCGTCGTCTAAATCAGTTTATGTTAGAGGAGGCCTTAAAGGCGATTGGTGATTGTGATCTAGTGGTCTATCTAGCACCAGTTACCGATAAGACAGAGCACTATAGAAAATTTTTAGAGCTAAATGGTGATCGAAAGCATATCATTGTACTTAGCAAGATAGATCAGGTCTCACAAGAGAGACTTCTTAAGTGTATCTCAGGATATAGTGAATTTGCATCTAGGTTTGAGGCTCTTATACCTATCTCGATAGGCAAGAGAGTGGGGTTTGATGACCTGCTTGGCTCTATAGTAAAACTTCTGCCTCAAAGTGAGTACCTATATGATCCAGATGATCTTACAACAGATAGGCTACGCGATATCTACAAAGAGTTTATCCGTGAGGCTATATTTGACAATATTAGTGATGAGATACCATACTCATCAGATGTGATCATAAAAAAGATAGATGAGGGTAGAAAATTAGATCACATAGAGGCATCTATAGTGGTCGAAAAAGAGTCACAAAAAGGTATTATTATAGGCAAAAATGGCTCCGCTATTAAGAGAATAGGTAGAAGTGCTAGAGAGAAAATAGAGGCGCTATCACAAAAAAAGTTATTTTTAGATCTTAGTGTCATAGTTAAGCCAAACTGGACAAAAGAGACCAAAAGCCTTGAAGAGTTCGGTTACTTTAGTTGAAAATTGCTAAAAAAGTAACAAAAAGTCGTAACTTTTACGCAAATTTACAATTTATAAGAAAAACTTTAAGTTTATTTGAGCTACAATCAGGAAGGTAAAAGTTTTTATGAAGATAGCTAGCTGTTTGGTGTTATCTTGGTATAACTTAAACAAAAGAGCTTGATAAATATCAATTATCTGCTTTGATCCTGTTTTTATTTTAGAATTAGGAAGTGGGAAACATGAGTAATTATAATCAGCAACTCTTTGATACAACCCTCTCTATTAATCCATATAGAGGCACATATTATCTGAGGGCTGGAAGTAAATTAAGTTTTAAGAGGAACCCTGCGTTTGATAAAAAACAGGGCACAATCTCTTACATAAATACAAAAGATTTTATTACCGCACTTATAGGTGTGAGTAAAAATCTAGCAGATGATGACATAGCGTTTGTCATAGAGAGCAAAGCGTATGAGGAGCTAGCATTAGATACAGCTGTAGAGTATAGCATTGACTATGCTGAGGCTGTTGGAGAAGCTAACGATAAAGAGAGATTTTTTCATGTATTTGTTGTAGATCCACTTGTATTACAAGAGACATTTGATGATCCAGTCTCAAAAGTGCAGTATGTAGATCAGATTGTACCCGTACCTTTACTGTTAAAGTCACTCTATACAAATGAGATTATCTCAGATGATGACATACATTGTTTTGTATATTTTCAGGAAAACGATGCATTTTTTACTCTCTATAGAGATCAAGAATTTCTCTATACCAAAAGTATTAAGTACTCTTTTAGAGAGATGTATGATCGTTTTTGTGAGCTTCTGGGCGAGCAGATTACATTTGCAGATTTTACCAACCTTATCAAGGATGAGGGCTTAAGCACCCAAAATGCAGAGTACCAAAAGTATCTTATTAAACTTTTTGGCGAACTATTTTTACACATTAATGATATCTTAACATATGCAAAACGAGCTTATGAGATTGAGACTGTTTCAGAGATATATATAGGCTCTCAGATAGGTAATATCATCGGTCTTGATGAGTATTGTCAAACATACATAGGCTTTGAGTCACAACCATTTGACTTTAACTATGGGCTAAATACAGAAGAGTATGTTGATCAGATTCACCAGTTGATGCAACTCTATGTAAATGATAGTGAAGAGGATCGATATGAGACAAACTTCTCAACTTTCCATAGACCACCACCTTTTTTCCAGCGACATAGCGGAAAACTATTTTTAGTTACTGCTGCCTCACTGATGCTTGCATTTGCTTATCCTGTTATGAACTGGACTGCTAGCTATGCTGAAGAGGTACATAAAGCAGCTCTTGAGAAAGAGTATAGTGTGCTGCATCCAAAAAGAGTCTCTAGAGAGATGGCTATCAACAAAGAGCTTGCAGAAAGAGAGTTGGCTAGAGAGCAGTTAGCAGCTGCGCAGGGGCTATTTGCAGAGAGAAAAGCCACTCTACATAAAATACATGAAGTTAAGGTTAACTACCCTATGAAGGGTAAAATTATAGCTTCATTGAGTAAAGATCTAAATAAGCATAAAGTTGGTGTTAGTGAGATTCGTTATGAGGAAGATAACCGCTCAAAAGCTTTTATTTTTAATCTTATTGCTAAAAAAGATAAGCAGATTACAAACCTTATAGAGTATCTTACTAAAAATCGCACAGATAAGTACTATTTTAGTACCGAAAAGATATATCTAGATGACAATAGTAGTCACTATCGTAGTGAATTAAAGGTGGTATTAAAATGACAATGAATATTGAATCAAGACTACATGCTATAGATCAGTCATTTGAAAATAAACAGCAACGAGAGGTCTATTTTATCTATATTATGATTTTTGGCATTCTGTTTGCTGTCTCGTATCTACTCTTTTGGGACTCTTCAAAAATGGAGTTAGAGAGGGTAAAGGCTGCCAAGGTTGCAATTGAGAACAAAGTAACAGCAGATAAGCTATATCTTAAGCAGAATCCTCCTGCTAAAATTAAAGCTCTACAAGATGAGATTGTTAGCATCAATAAAAATAGACTCCAAGTTGATAAAAACAATGAGTATATTAAGTATAAAATTAGCCAGATTTCAGAGCTTTTTTATAATGAAAAAGCTTGGGGTAAATATATAGACTCTATCTCAGAAAATGCTAAAAAATATAAGGTTAAGCTTAGTCTTATCAGCAATAAAAAATCTCTTGGTCAAGAGAAGTTTGGTCATGTGCTCGATATATCTATCTTGGCTAGTGGCAAATACGCTAGAGTGATTAAGTTTATCGATTCTATGGAGCAGAGTGATCTTGTAATAGATCTACATGAGATGAATCTTTCAGCTACAGAGGTATTGGTAGCAGAGATAAATTCATCTGTTTGGGGGATTGTATACTAATGAAAAAAGTAACTATAATTGCAATAATACCACTGTTACCACTGCTGCTTGTTGCACAGGTTGAGCATCAAAACTTAGCATCTAACACTACTCAGATGGTGCAAGTTCAACAGCAGGAGGATCTTAGTTGGGTTGATGAGCAGGTGGCTGCTATTAAGCCACCAAGAAAAGGTCTCAATAGAACACTTCTTGCAAGTGTAAAGGATCCTTTTGCAACACAGTTGCGCCTCAATCAGCCTCCAAAAGAGCCTGTAGCAGAAGATAAAAAACCTAAAGTTGCTGGTGAGAAAATTGCGTTTAAGCCAGCGTCAGAGCCTGCTCTTAAGCCTTTAACTCTTCAGACTATTATGAACAGAAGTGTTGTTCAGATAGATGGAAAATGGTATCGTCAAAATGATAAAATATATGGTTATACTATCACATCTATAGAGGATGCTTCTGTACTGTTACAGAGGAAGAAAAAACAGGTTAGATTGTCGCTTGTAAGCAAAAATGACAAAATACAAATCAACGCTAAGTAGGGAATGTAAGATGATGAAATATAAAAATCCGATCAAAAATATAGGAAAAGTTGCGGCGTCACTTGTGACAACAGCTCTATTGAGCTCTTCGCTATATGCAGCTGATTGTACTTATGAGCTGTTTAATATAAACGGTATCAAAGGCACTAGTATTGCAGAGTATGTTGACCAGCTTAGTAGTGAGTGTGAGCTTACTGTTATGATAAGTGATCCTGAAGCTGAAAAGAAGATGAACAAGAGGCTTCAGAGGACATCATTCAAAAATCTTACACTCAACGAGGTGTTTGATCTTGTACTGATTGAGAATAATCTAAACTATACTCTTGAAGACAATATCTTAAAGATCTCATTTATTGAGACAAAGACCTATAACATTGACTATATTATTAGTTCAAGAAAGAGTACTGGTAGTACAAATGTTATTTTAAGCAACTCCTCTGGATCAACAACTGGATCTAGAAGTCAAGGATCTGGCGGTGGAGCTCAAAAAGGCAAAGGCGGTAGTCAGCAAAATACCAACAGTGCGTCAGGTATAAAGATAGAGTCTATAGATGAGGTAAAGTTCTGGGAGGAGTTAGATCTTGAGCTTCAAAGAGTTCTTAACCGCCCAACAGACTATTATCAGGCAGAAGCACCAATTGTCAATAAAAATGCTGGTCTAGTGACAGTTACTGCAACTGTTAGACAGCAGCTTCGCCTTGAGAAGTATCTTAAGAAGTTACAGAAAAAAGTTAAGAGTCAAGTGCTTATAGATGTTAGAATGATAACAGTTGAGGTCAACAAGGGCTCATCTACAGGTATAGATTGGTCACAGATCTATGCTCTGCAAAACTTAGCACTAAATGTTGATATGGTAGATTTTAAAAATGTGGCTGGTTTTGATGGAAACTCAATAACAGATGCTGCCACAGAGATAGCAGGTGCAACTTCTGCTGGTACACCTCTAAATGGATTTAGCGGACCCGCTTCACTAGTGAAACTCTCTGGTGGAGGAAGTATCAATGAGCTAATTAAGTTCTTAAAGACACAAGGTGATGTTGAGTCTATCTCAAACCCTAAAGTTCTTACTCTGAACAATCAGCCAGCACTAATCACAGTCGGTACAGAGTTTTTCTATAAGACTCAGAAGTCAAATATATCTTCTGGAAGCTCATCAGGAACATCTACTACCTCAAATAGCGAGACTATTAGTTCAGTTTTTGCAGGAATACTACTTGATATCACTCCTGAGATCTCAAATAATGATACTATAACACTTAAGATTAATCCATCTATTAGCCAGACGCGCATACAGATGAGCAGTGATGAGACATCTCAACAAAAACGCTCTATGCCACCAGATCTTGATAGAAGACAACTAGCATCAGTTGTAACTGTAAAAGATGGTAGTAGAGTTGTGATAGGTGGTCTTATAGACAAAAGAGATACATTTAAGACAAACTCTCTTCCACTTCTAGGCGATATACCAGGTCTTGGTTATCTGTTTAAGTATGAGGAGAAGAGCACTGTTGTTACTGAGCTTGTTATCATCATAGAGCCTCATATTATTAGACATGATAGCAATACTCTATCTCTATCTAGTCTAGGTTATGAGAGATTGACAGATGAGAGCGTTGCGATCAAGAGAGATCTCACAATTGGTAGCGAAGAGGCTAATGCAGATTAAAAATCTCTTTGAGAGCTCCAAAGATGCTTTTTTGGACATAGTAGATGCAGATAACTATGTTCAGATTGATAGGGTTGCTATAGTATACCGCTCTTTGATTGAAGCCATACAGAAGCCCCTGAAGATGATACTTCTATATGGCAAGCCAGGGACTGGTAAAAGCATGATGCTTGGTCGTATCTATAAAGATCTTCATAAAAAACAGAAGATAGTTCTATATCAGACTCCCATTGTTGATGAGAGTGAGTTTTTTCGCTCTTTAGCACGCGATATCTACAACTATACACTTAAAGAAGATATCAATTTTACACGCTTTAATGAGCTATCTAAAAGTCATGATAGTGAGTTGGTGCCTGTAGTGATGCTGGATGAGGCTCAGATGTATAGCACCACACTGATGGAGAAGATCCGTCTCATATCAGATACTAGAAAGATTAAGTTTATCATTGCTCTACATAAAACAGAGAGAGAGGATATTATCGCAAAAGAGCATTTTCAGACAAGAATCTGGGAGGCTCAACAACTACATAATGCATCTGCTGGTGAACTCAAAATCTATATACAGAAAAAGCTTATGAGAGCTAGTTGTTTTGATGTTGCAAACATGTTTAACGATAAGAACATAAGACTTATACACTCTTTGAGTGATGGTAATTATCGTGATACAAATAAGTTGCTTTTTACACTATTTTCCATAGCCTCTTGGTATGAGGAGCATCAACCTACTAAGATCAGCTATACGGAGTTCTCATCTAAAGTTATAGAGATGGCAGCAATTGAGACAGGATTTATAGATGCTTAATGTTTTAGAGCTAGAGCAGAGACAGAAGAGGTATAGCCAGAGAAAAAAAGTACCGCTATATCTACTGGTAGTATTGGTTTTATTATTGTTTATTGTAGGTGTGATTATCTTTACTGCCATGAGTGATGAGACTAAGCCTGCTGCTCAACTAGATGGAGCAAAAGAGCTTCAAAGTACTCAAACATCTACAGAAGATACCATGTTAGAAAACAGCACATTAAGTAGTGCTAGCAGATCATCTGTATCATCAGATATCTCTAGTGATCATGTAGCTAAGCGTATGAGACTGGAGCCATCTATGGATTTTATCCAAGATCTTGATGAGACAGACCTTGAGTACTATTTTGAGGAGCCAGAAGAGAAGGTTGTATCTGTACCTAGGGTAACTCAAAAACCAACTCAAGCTCCACAGTCTCAACAGAGACGATCAGATATCTCATCCATAGTTCCATCTAGAGAGAGAGTTGTTGCACAAAAGCCAGCACAACAGCAGCCACAAAGAGAGTATAGGGCTCCAGCGCAACATACAATGTCTATAGAGCGTGAAAATGATATGCGTGATATTTTAGATGTGATAAAAAGATTTAAACGCAATAAAAATCCAGCACTAAGTCTGTTTGTGGCAAAACGATATTATGCTATAGGTGAGTATCAGCAAGCTTATAACTATGCACTAGCTACAAATGAGTTAGATAGTAGCATAGAGGACTCTTGGCTTATCTTTGCAAAGTCGCTATATCATCTTGATCAAAAAGATGTAGCTATTAGAACTCTAAAGAGCTATCTGGATCAGACAAGTTCTATCAAAGCAAAGATAGCAATTGAGCAGATGCAAAATGGGAGTTTGAGATGAAATTTTTACTACTGTTACTATCTGCTTCTGTACTCTACGCGGGAGCTGATATGTCAAAGATGTATAGCTACTATCAGGATGACTCTTTTGTCAAGGCTTGTGATTTTGGTATAAAGAGGTTAAGTAAACATAAAAAAGATAATAAATTTATCTCTTTATATGCTTTCTCTTGTCTTAATGCAAATAGGTTAGATAGGTTGGCGCTACCTATAACTCTTTTAAATCAGAGTGAAGAAGATAGAAAAAATGCAGCTTTTTTTTCTGTTATCTTGATGCAAAAAAAATTACTAATAGCTTCACTAAAAGATGGTATGACATTGAGCTCTTTGAAACTTCCAACAACGGATCATCTGCTATCAATAGTTTTTGATCTCTATCAGGAGGCAGAGTTTAAGAAGATACAAAAAAGCTATAAGCTTCAAGATAAAAACTCACCAAGAAAGAGCTATAAACTGTACTATAAGAGTTCTGGATCAACAATTAAAATTGTTATTGAAGAGTATTATGATACAATAATGAAAAAAAGATATATAATTAACTAAGACTAAGGATATGGTTTGGATAGAGTCACACAAGATCTTTTAGCAAAAAAACATATCTCTGCAGAGCAGATAGAGAGGCTTACTAAGGTTGGTGTCGGTAGTGATGTCTTACTAGAGACTCTTACCAAAGTTGGGGCAGTATCTGTCAACTTTGTTAAGCGGTTTATAGTTGAGCAGATTAAAGATGGGCGCTATGAGATAGATATCATTAAGCAGTACCACTTTATATCAGAGAGTGATGTTTTAAAACATCTGGCTGAAACACTTGAAGCTCAATTTGTAGATCTAGACTCCATAGATATGGACTATAGACTTGCTGAGAGGGCACCTCTTTCACAGCTACAAAAGTTTGAGGCTATGCCTATCTATGAGGATGATATGAGTCTAACGGTGGTCTTTGCGGATCCGTTAAATATCGTAGCACAAGAGGCAATTCAGAGGCTTTTTCCACGAAAACCCATACAAGTTGCTGTTGCAACACCAAAACAGATCGATACATATCTCTACAAGATAGAGCTGAAGAGTAGCATCAAAGATCTAGTAAGCAATATACGCAAAGAGTTAAATACTATTGGTAAAAAAGAGGATGAGCAGCACGCCTCATCAATACTGCAGCTAATCAATGTTATCTTAAAGACATGTATTCGTAATCGCGCTAGTGATATCCACATAGAGCCGACTGAAAATAACTGTGTTGTAAGAGCTAGGGTGGATGGTAAGCTTCAAGAGGTCTTTATCTTTGATCAAGATATATATCCTCCACTATCATCAAGACTTAAACTACTCTCAAATCTAGATATTGCAGAGAAGAGAAAGCCTCAAGATGGCCGTTTTTCTGCTTTGGTGGGTGATAGAGAGTACGATTTTCGCTTCTCAACACTCCCTATACTCTATGGTGAATCTATAGTTATGCGTATATTGGACAAAGAGAAGGCTCTTATACAGCTAGAAGATGCTGGAATGGATAGTGAGGGTTACAAAAAACTCATTACAGCGCTACATAGCCCTTTTGGCATTATCTTAGTAACAGGTCCTACTGGTTCTGGTAAAACAACCACTCTATATGGCGCGCTTAATGAGCTAAGAAATGTTGAAGATAAAGTCATAACCGTTGAAGATCCAGTTGAGTACAGGATGAATCTTATACAGCAAGTTCAAGTTCAAAATAAGGTTGGCATGACATTTGCAGCCGCACTGCGCTCTATATTGAGACAGGATCCAGACAAGATCATGATAGGTGAGATTCGTGATAAAGAGACACTAGAGATAGCCATCAAAGCAGCTCTTACAGGACACCTTGTAATCTCAACACTTCACACCAATGACTCAGTAAGTGCTCTACCTCGAATGGTCGATATGGGGATTGAGCCTTATCTTATTAGTGGTGCTGTAGTGGCGATTCAGGCTCAAAGACTTGTTAGAAAGATCTGTGATAGTTGTAAGACCCAGATGAGCATACCTCCAAATCTGCTCAAAAAGTACTCTAAGTATCTTCCAGATGGTGTAGTTTTTTACCATGGGGTAGGGTGCAAGGAGTGTAACGCTTCTGGTTATCTTGGTCGTGAGATGATTAGTGAAGTTCTGCCTATTAGTGAAATGATAAGCAGTATGATAGCTAAAGGTGCGTCAAAAGAGGAGATTATGAGACAGGCTATGGATGAGGGTTTTACTAGTATGTTTGAGAATGGTATGAAGAAAGTTGTAGAGGGTATTACAACTATAGATGAGATATTAAGGGTGGCAACAGAATGAATTATTATAACGCAACAGTGCTCTCAAAGGGGCGAAAAATAGCTTATGGGTTTTATGCAGATAGTAAAAAAGAGGCGCTATATATCGCGAAGGTAAAGTATCAAGGTATTGTGGTTAATCTTCAAGAGGCTAGTCCACCACTTGAGGAGCAGCTAAAGCGCTTTAAAGAGCGTTTTACTAGCAACATGAAAAAGAAGAAGGTTAAGCCAGATGCTCTCATAGCCTCCGTAAGACAACTTGCAGTTATGACCAATGCGGGCATCTCTGTTCATGACGCATTGGGTGAGATAGCAGATGCTACAAACGATAAAAACTTACAAGAGATATTTGAGTCTATCGCAAGTGATATCAACTCAGGATCTAGTATGTCAAAGTCTATGCAGAACTATAGATTTCAGTTAGGAGGCCTTACACTCGCGATGGTTGAGCTTGGTGAGAAGACTGGTAATATGGCAGAGTCTCTGTACGCATTAGCAGATATGCTAGAGGAGATTAGGCGCAATGTTATTAAGTTTAAAAAAGCGATGGCATACCC
>JAMONY010000017.1 GCA_027066325.1 Helicobacteraceae bacterium
TAATCTTAAGTGTTTGTTGGGGTATCTGTGCATAATCTTCTGAGCAAGCATTAAAGATCTTTGGTTTGATTTTTTATCGTATCTGCTAGCATGATGGAGCACTCTAGAGCTATTGTGAGCTTTGTAGCTTGGAGTCAGAGCTGATGTTGCTTCATAGCGTTGTGGATCTGTTATATTCTCTTTGAGCTTAACTTCAAAATTTTCATCTATAGTTGCGCCCTTTGGTGCTTCAAATGGTAGATCAAGAAGATATAACCACTGTTTATGTGTAGGGTAGAGTGAAACTTTATATACAATCAACTCTTTAGTAGCCAAGTTATGTTGCATCTGATCCGCTTGAACTCTGTTTGGTGGCATAGGTAGCCACTGCGTTTTATGATCATCATAGAGAACACTACCGCGAAAATATAGCTTTGATGCAGATGGGATCTTATCTTTAAAACTAACCTCCATCACAATTTTACTAGATGGAACAAGTAGAGCTGTGCTGTCTAAAAACATGGTGCCATCATGTCCCATTAGAGCTTGAGAATCACCCTTAAAGCCAAAAGATGCATGCTCAAATGAGATGCGTGGAAAAAATATAAATAGCACAACTACAAATGGTATAGATAAGATAAATATAACCCCACTGATGCGCAAAGAGTTTGTATAATCTAAACTCATACGATAAGCTAGTATCATCCATAAGAGTATAAAGATCTCAAATACAACATAAAAAAGAGTAGATAGTGAGCTAAAAAAGAAGAGAGATAGAGCCAATATAAGCACTGGTGAGATGATAAGATAGATGTTGATTTTGCGTGTAAATCTTTGAAGTGATATAGCAATAATAAGCACATACAGTAGAAGCTCTACAAAGAGTTTAAGTCTTGATAGACCAGCAAAATTAAACTCCCCATAAAGAGATAAAAATAGAGCTGAGACACCACCTGTAAAGACCAGTACTAGGGTAGTATTGCCACTTGTTTTTTGTATAAATAGCACAAAAACTACTAAAAACATGTAGATAAGCATGGGTAGTTTTGCTATAAATAGCACAGGTATCAACACTACCACAAGGGCTATGTCTATGATCTGTAACTCTACATTTTTAGTGTAGAGCAAATTTTTTAAGTATCTCATCTATGCTCTGCTTTTTTGAATCTAGTACCCCATATGGCATCTTAACTGTAAAATCTCTACTGGTGGACTCACACTCAAGGATCCACAGTGTGAGCTGACTAAGTCGAAGCTCTGTAGTTGTTGCGCAGCTGCTGTAATCAAACACAAGCGCCTCTTGATCTGATATCTTCTCAAAACTCTTTAGAGCAATCTCTCCTTTTGCAACACTTGCCCAGTGTATTTTTGAGATATTGGCATACCCATCAAAACTCTTGATGCCATCAAAGTCACCATCCTCGCCAATTAAGCCCTTGTTGTGGCTAAGATGTTCAGTTAAGCTTATGCCATATGGCTCTGGATAGACTACAAGCTCTAATGGATCTAATTCTAGAACAAATCTAACTGTTGAGACTGGAAATAGGCTCCATAGTTCACACTGAAGCCCTCGCGCAACTCCTCTGCTCTCAAACCCAATATCTATTGATCTGCTTATGTGAGTGTGAGCATACAGGCTCTTAATTAGGCTTTTAGACTTAGCAACACTAAGCCAGATCGCCCAAGAGCTAAACTCGCCTATGTTTTCGATATCGAAAAACAGCCTACTCTCTTGATTGGCAAAAAGTCTATGTGTATACTCTAGCTTCGCCTCTAGTCTGCCTATATTGTAGGCTCCAAGTAGACCCGATACAAGCGCGATAGAGAATGCAAAAAATAGTGTGATGTAGACTAGATTGAAGTTGTGCATGTACGCCTCTAAGAATAGAGCCACAAGAAGCAAAACAATGAGTGCTGAGAAGAGTGTGGGGCGCTGCTTTACGCGCCTATATCTCTGCAGTAGTGTTTTTAAAGATATCATCACAGATCTGTTTAGCACTTAGGGATCTATCTTTAGCGCGCAATCTATGGGCAAAGACACTCATTGCGACACTCTGCAGATCATCAGGAGTTGCAAAGTTACGCCCTTGAAGAGTTGCCCAAGATTTACACATGTCACGAAGCGCAAGTGCTCCACGCGTTGAGAGCCCATAGACAAACTTACCACTATCTCTTGTGTAGGCTATGATATCTTGCATGTAGTTAATCATCGCATCACTAAGATGTACCTCTAAGACCTCTGCTAAGATCTGCTCTATCTGCTCTAGCCCTAAAATAGGCTCACTTAGACTCTGCTTGGTAGTTGATAGTAGCACTTCTCTCTCTGCCTCTCTTGATGGGTAGCCTATGCCAAAAGAGCAGATAAACCTATCTAGTTGTGACATGGGTAGAGTAAAAACTCCAACCTCTTCTTGTGGGTTTTGTGTGCCTATAACAAAGAAAGGTTCATCTAGGTTGTAAGTTACTCCATCGATGCTAACGCTATGTTCTGCCATAGCCTCCAAGAGTGCTGATTGAGTCTTTGGCATAGATCGATTAATCTCATCACAAAGCAGAAACTGGGTAAATATAGCCCCTTTTTTGAGTATGAATTTACTACTTTTTTGATCATAATAGCTCACGCCCAATATGTCTGATGGTAACATGTCACTAGTAAACTGAATGCGTCCAAACTCCAATCCAAGAGTAGAACTAAGGCTCTTAGCAAGTGTTGTCTTGCCACTGCCTGGAATATCCTCTAAAAGTACATGACCTCTAGCAAAAAAGGCGCAGAGCACAAGTGCTATAGCATCCTCTTTTCCAAGTAGATCACGCCCAATTGCCTCAACAATACCTATAAATCTATCACATACAACTCTACTCATACTGCAATGCTATCATGTTTGAGTCAATAAGCGCTATTTTAAATAGCAGTAATTGATTGTGGATCTGGTATAATCTATCTTATGAAAAAACTTACCCAAGAGATAGAGTCGCTTATACAGCACGGAGGTAGTGACTTTGAGATATCAGCACTTTTTAAGAGAGCAATTTTAGAGTACAACTATACTCTTAAAGAGCTCTTTACAAAGACACAAGGTAAAGACTTTTTAGTAAAACATACTAGAGCTATGGATAACTTTATATCACAGATTTTCAAAACAACTTTAAGACTTATGTTTGATAACTATCTGCCTATGCGAAACTCTATCCCAATCTCACTTTTGGCACTTGGTAGCTATGGGCGTGAGCAGCTCTGTGTCCATAGTGATATCGATCTGCTTATAGTCTATAAAGATCTCAAAGGGTATGATTGCAAGGCAATTGTAGAGAAGTTTCTCTATATTGTCTGGGACTCTGGCTTAAAGCTAGGACATCGTGTACATAGAGTAGATGAGCTCTTTGACTCTAGCCTTGAAGATATCACAATTCATACCGCTATCATGGAGTCTAGATTTATCATAGGCTCTCAGTTTATATGGGGAGAGAGTCTGCGAGAGATTGGTAAGATATGCCAACATGACCAAAAAGGCTACATAGAAGCAAAGCTTAAAGAGGCTCAGGTGCGCCACAGCAGATACCCCATAAGTATGCAGCCAAATATCAAAGAGTCTGTAGGTGGATTGCGTGACTCACACCTACTGTTTTGGGTTGCAAAAACACTCTATGGAGTCGGTTCTTTAAAAGATTTAAGCGGTCTGCTTTTTGATGATGAGTCATATAGAAGATATAGAGTAGCATTAGAGCTTATATATAGGGTGAGAAGCGCCCTTCATCTCATCACCGCACGCCAACATGACCAGTTGAACTTAGAGTACTTGCCTCAAGTAAGAGAGCTACTTGGGTTTAGCTCAGATATCAAGTTGGCATCAAAAGTGACTCAGTCGCTTTGGCAGATTAGTAGCTTTAGTAGGATATATGTGGCAAAAATGAGACGACAAACTCTGGAGCTTGAGAAGCCAGAGCAGACTCTGGAGCACGGTTTTTTTATCCAAAATGGTTGTCTTGCAGCACCATTTGAGGCTTTAGATTGTGGTATCGATGATATCTTGAAAGTTCTAATAAGCCTTGAAGATAGAAGGTGGAAGTTTGATGAATCGGTCATCTACCAGCTCTCACGATGTGATATAGCACACCCCTTTTTAAAAGAGCGATATGGGTACCTTAGAGCTATATTTGAGCGTCAGTATAGTTATGAGATATTGCGACTATTTTATGATGCACATATATTGGATAAGCTCTATGTGGTTACAAAAAAGGTGATCTTTTTACCACAGTTTGATGGATATCATAACTACCCTGTTGGTCTTCATACGCTACAAGCTGTAAAAGCACTAGAAGATATTCAAGATAGCTATATAAAAAACCTCCATAACTCCCTTGATAGAGATGAGATGACTGTACTAAAACTAGCTCTTTTTGTACACGATTGTGGTAAAGGGAGAAAGAGCTCACATAGTGAAGTTGGTGCTAAGCTGATAGTCTCTTTGATGGGTAAACTAGAGTTTACACAGGCTCAGATTCAGGTTGCATCACTGCTCATTAAGCACCATGTCCTACTTAGCAACACTGCCCAAAGACTCAATATCTACAGCGAAAAAACACTATATAAGCTTATGTCTCATCTGCAATCTAGTAGTAATCTTAAGCTTCTCTACATCTTAACATACGCCGATATGGTAGGTGTAGGAAATGGTATCTACAATGCACACAACTCAAAACTTTTGCGTGATCTATATCTGCTAGCGCTTGAGGTATCTGCTGAAGATGAGAGAATTACAGACGCTAGAAGAAGGCTTAAAGTAGAGCAGAAGATACAGAGATTGGAGCAGTTTAAAAATCTATCATCATCCATGAAAAAAAGAGTGCTCACGGTAGAGTCAAATCTGCTCTTTTTTCAACATAGCCCCGAAGAGATTGTAGATATATCCATGCGTGCAAAAACTACCAATAGATACAACTACAAGATAGATATATCAGATGGTGTAAGTATAGAGATTTTAAGAACAATCCCTCTAAACCTCTCATACCTTTTAGCTAAGCTTGGCTATCTTGATGTAGTCTCGATGGAAATTTTTACACTTTTTGATGGAGTTAAGTACTTTAAGATAGAGTTTCTACAAGAGGTTTCAGATGAGTTAGATGTGGCTAGAGTGATTGATGAGTCATTTGATGAGTCTAAGGTTGCTCCAACTGTACAGGCTAAGATATACAAAGATGAGATAAGTATAGATTGTGACTATTCCAAAGAGTATGTTGAGCTAAGTGTTCAGACCTCAAACCAGCGTGGACTTTTAGCATTTATCATCAGTATGATCGACTCTCTTGATATGATGATCGCAACTGCTAAAATACACTCTACCAAATATAGGGCTAGAGACTACTTTTTGATAGAGAAAAGCAGTACCATACATGGCAACATGAGTACTTTAGCAGAACTATTAGTGTATAATACGCCCACAAAAGGAGAGTGATGTCATACAAAGTAGCAGTAGCAGGAACAGGTTATGTAGGGCTATCAAATGCCATCTTATTGGCGCAAAAGTGTGAAGTTGTGGCACTTGATGTGGTAAAACAGAAGATAGACTTGATCAATCAAAAAATCTCTCCTATTGATGATGATGAGATAAGTCACTACCTTCAAAATGCAGATCTAAACTTAAGAGCTACACTTGATAAGAGAGAGGCTTATGAGGGCGCAGATTTTGTTATTGTCTCTACTCCAACAGACTACAATCCACAAACCAACCATTTTGATACAACTCTTGTGCAGAGTGTGATAGAAGATATATTATCAATCAATAAAGATGCAACTATTGTCATAAAGTCAACAGTTCCTGTAGGTTATACCAAGCAGGCAAATATAGATAATAATACAACCAATATCATATTTTCTCCAGAGTTTCTAAGAGAGGGTAGTGCGCTACAAGACAACCTATATCCATCGCGTATTATCGTAGGAGAGAAGAGCAAGAGAGCAAGAGTGTTTGCCTCACTGCTACAAGAGTGTGCAAAAAAAGAGTCTATAGATCTGCTGTTTACAGACTCAACGGAGGCTGAGGCTATTAAGCTGTTTTCAAACACTTATTTGGCCATGAGAGTTGCATATTTTAATGAGCTAGACTCCTATGCGCTATCTCACAATCTTGATACAAAAGAGATTATAGATGGTGTCTGCTTAGATCCACGCATAGGCTCGTTTTACAACAATCCATCATTTGGATATGGCGGATACTGTCTACCAAAAGATACCAAGCAGCTTAGAGCAAACTATCAAGATGTGCCAAATAGCATCATAGGAGCCATAGTAGATGCCAACAGTACACGCAAAGATTTTATAGCAGACAATATCTTAAAAAGAGAGCCAAAAATTGTAGGTGTATATAGACTTATTATGAAAAGTGGAAGTGACAATTTTAGAGCCTCATCCATACAAGGCATAATGAAGCGCATAAAGGCTAAGGGCGTTGAGGTTGTTGTATATGAGCCGGTCTTAGATGAGGATCACTTCTTTCACTCAAGGGTGATTAAAGATCTTGATGAGTTTAAAAAGATAAGCGATGTTATCATTGCCAATAGATTATCTGATGGCATAAGAGATGTTAAAAAGAAGGTCTATACAAGAGATATTTTCAATAGCGATAGCTAAAAAAGGGTATATATGTGTGGTATAGTTGGATATATAGGTAGTAAAGATGCAAAAGAGATACTGTTAGATGGTTTAAAAGAGCTGGAGTATCGCGGATATGACTCAGCAGGTATCTCTTTGCTTTGTGATGGCAAGTTTTCATATTTTAAAGCAGTAGGTAAGCTAGAAAACCTTGTACAAAAGATGCAAAAATGTAGCAGCAATGGCTCTGTTGTGGGTATAGGTCACACACGCTGGGCAACACATGGCAAGCCTACAGAGATTAACGCACATCCACATCAGGCAAGCAGATCATTTGTTGTACATAACGGTATTATAGAGAACTATCAAGCTATCAAAAAAGAGCTACAAAGTAGTGGTGTTGTGTTTGCAAGTCAGACAGATACAGAGGTTATAGTTCATCTTTTTGAGTCTTTTGTAAAAGATGGACTTAGTGATTATGAGGCATTTGAGAAGTGTATAGATACTCTTGAAGGCGCATATGCCATACTACTAATGACAAAAAGCTCACCCGACACCATATATTTTGCCAAACATGGCTCACCTATGATACTTGGTATCAACGAAGATAATGAGAAGTTTTTTGGCTCTAGCGATGCTGCCTTGATCGGCAAGTGCTCGCAGGTGATATATCTTGAAGATGGAGATTATGGGTGTGTAACATCTGATAGCATAACGCTATACAACAAAGAGCATACTAGAGCAGAGTTGGCATTTGTGCCACTAACGGTCACAAAGTTATCTGCCCAAAAAGATGGATTTCGATACTTCATGGAGAAAGAGATATATGAACAGAGTGAAGTTATATCAGATACTCTTTTAGGTAGACTTAGTGATGACATGATAGTTTTTGATGAGCTAGATGAGGCACTATTTGATGGCATAGATGAGATTAAGCTCTGTGCATGTGGTACTAGCTACCACTCCGCACTTGCTGCTAGTTATCTGTTTGAGAGACTCTCTAAGATTAGGGTTAGTGTTGAGATAGCTAGTGAGTTTCGCTATAGAGAGCCGCTAATGAGTCAAAACACACTCTTTATTGTTATAAGCCAAAGTGGTGAGACTGCTGATACACTAGAGACTCTTAAGATGGCAAAAAAAGCTGCTCTAAGATCGCTAGTCATCTGCAATGTTGATAACTCATCTATGGTGCGTCTAGCAGATGCTAGCATACTAACAAGAGCGGGCATAGAGAAGGGGGTGGCATCAACTAAGGCATTTGCAACTCAGATGATGGTGCTGTGGATGCTTAGTATCTATGTTGCTAAAATTCGCCAATCTCTTACAAGTAAACAGATTAGCGATGAGATCAACACTATGCGTGAAGTCTCAAGAGTTACACTTGTTAAAGAGGGGATGCATGAGCGTATAACTAGACTATCTAAGCGCTATCTTCATGGTCATGGATTCTTTTTTATAGGCCGTGATATCTTCTATCCTTTAGCACTAGAAGGGGCACTAAAACTCAAAGAGATAAGTTATCTTCATGCAGAAGGCTATCCAAGCGGAGAGATGAAACACGGTCCCATAGCTCTAGCAGATCCAGAGCTATTTACCATAGCACTTATGCCACAACATATGCTCTACGAAAAGACAAAAAGCAATATAGAGGAGCTAAGTGCTAGAGACTCAACTATATGTGTCATAAGTAGCATAGAGTTTGATAAAGCAGATGATTTTATAGCTTTAGAGTCTCATGGTCACTATATGTTAGAATTTTTTGAGATGATGATAGCGCTTCAGTTGCTCTCAATGCAGATAGCCATAAGGCTAGACAATGATGTAGACATGCCGCGTAATTTAGCAAAAAGTGTTACTGTAGAGTAGTGTTTTTTGCAAATATTTTCTTATATTCATGGTAGTAATTTAAGTTGATAAAACCACTATTTTGCTCAAATAACACCTGTTTTGTATTGAGATTATTGAGCAGATCAGTTAGTCTATAGTTGTGTTGAGCTAACATCACTCTTATCTGTGGTAGTGCAGTGTTGTTGTATATAGCACATAGAGGGTGTATGCCAGAGCTATCTTGAGCAACGCTAATATCAAAGTTGCCACCTCTATGTGCATCAACTAGTCTCTCTATCTGCTCTACATCAACAAAAGGCATGTCTACAGCTATAACAAAGACACTATCTAGTTGTTTTAGAAGTGAATATAGTGCTATCATAGGTGCATGGGTGTTGCTGATATGGTCTTGTATGTGTGGAGCCTGAAGTAGATTTTTCTGTTTTGAGCTAATGATTGTTGTGGTAAAGAGTGGAGATAATCTATGGTATTGATACTCTAGTAGCGTCTGGTATTTGCCAAATGGTAAACGGGATTTATCCCGCCCCATTCTTGAACTTTTTCCGCCAGCTAGTATAGCACATGGCAGATCAAACATCTAACTAAAATGCAGATTTTAGTAGGTTCATAGCTCCTGAACCACCTTCACCTTGAACATAGTTTAAGATAATAGGCATAAACTTAGTAACCATACCAGCATCTAGTCCTAGTGACTCAAACTGATCTGTTACAGATAGAGCAGTAGCAGCAGTAGATGCCATGCCTGCAAGACCTGAACTAGATCCACCACCCATCATAGATGAGAGAGCTGGAACTGCGCCTGTTAGAGATGATAGATCATCACTACTCATTTTTGAAGCTGCATTACCTAAAAGTGCTGCTGCTCCGCCTGATGCTTGAGTACTAGTTATACCAAGTCCTGAAGTAAGAGCCCCTACAAGTCCTGAGCTTTGAGAAGTGCTAGCAGGTGCTGCTACTTCTGTTGCAGCCTTAGTGATTGAGCCTAGATCCATAGCTTGTGCTGATAGTGCCAAGCCAGACGCTAAAAGTAGAGCTGTGATTTTTGATAATTTCATATCTATCCTTACTGTTTTGATGGCGACATGATACAGTAAAATTTTACATGAACAGTAACAGATAGATCAAGATACCTAGAAAAGATGTGATACTCATACCAACAAAGACCAGTTTGCCATGTTTTTTGTGTGATCTATTGACGGCTGAGGTAGCCTTGAGCTCTTTATGTGCAACTATGAGTGTGTATGCCCACAGTATTACTGAGAGAATGGCTATGAGTATATGAATGACTAAGATAACTGTAAGTAGTAAAAATGGCGTATCGCTCTCTTTTGCGTAGCTAAGGTATCCTCCGCTAATCCTAACACCAACTTCAAAGATAAGCACCGCAATGATAGTAAGCACAAAAAGAGCAGATTGAACAATTTTATGTTTTTCTATTTTAGCCTTTTTAGCAAGGTAGATAGCGTAGATCATTAGAAGAGGTAGTAGTGCAAACCACACTGTAACCAGATCCATAAACCATAACGCTCTTGTACCCAAAAAACCACTCTCAAACATCTTTAATCCAGTATGATTGTATCGTTGCGTTCAGCAGATGTAGAGATGAGTGAGATCTTAGTTTTTACTAACTTCTCTATCTCCTGTAGGTATATTTTTGCATTTTCTGGAAGATCATCCCATTTTTTAACACCAACGCTACCGCTCCAACCTTTAAAGACTCTATATATAGGCTTGGCACTATCAATATCTTGAGGCATATAGTCTATCTGCTTGCCATCAATCTCATAAGCCACACACACCTTTATCTCATCAAAACCATCAAGTACATCAAGCTTCATAATAGCAAGCTCATCACACCCATTGAGCCTACTAGCATACGCTACACCAACAGCATCAAACCAACCACAGCGACGCGCTCTACCTGTTGTTGTGCCAAATTCATGACCTTGTTCACCAAGTCTTATACCATCTTTGCCACTATCTTCAGTGATAAAAGGTCCATTGCCAACTCTAGTACAGTACGCTTTTACTATGCCTATGACTTTACCTATATCTTTTGGACTTAGACCAAGCCCTATACATGCTCCAGCGCTAATCGTAGAGGAACTTGTAACATATGGGTATGTTCCATGGTCTATATCTAGCAGTGTGCCTTGTGCACCCTCTAACAGAACTTTTTTATCTTCATCTAGCAGATCCCATGCTAGTTTGGTTGTGTTTGTGATATATGGTAGTAGAGTTTTTGCAAAATCACTCAGCTGATCGCGCATCTTTTTCATATCTGGCTTCTCTATACCCATGGCCTTATAGATGGCGCCATTTTGCTTAAAATACTCTTCAATTCGTCCACATAATGCATCTACATCTCTAAGTTCTGCTAAGCGAAAACCAGATCTTGCGATCTTTTCACTATAGGCTGGTCCTATGCCTCTACCTGTTGTGCCTATCGCTTTATCTGCTTTTAGTAGCTCTTTTGCTCTATCAATCTGGCAGTGAAATTCTAGTATCATGTGGGCTGATTCGCTTACAAATAGCCTACCTAGAAGATTGTCAAACTGCTTCATCTCTTTTATGAGAGCCTCTGGTGAGACTACTACACCATTGCCTATAATGTTAATAGCTTTTGGGTTTAGCACACCTGATGGTATGAGGTGGAGAGCATGTTTTACACCATCTACCCAGATTGTGTGACCAGCGTTGTGACCACCTTGATATCGTGCCACAGCGTCATATTTTTGTGCCAAAAGGTCAACAATTTTCCCTTTTCCCTCATCTCCCCACTGGATGCCTACTATTAGATCTGCTCTATTTCTCATGTATTATCTTCCTTCTCTTCTATTAAGATATCTGTATAGATTGCAAATCCAACAGATACAACTCCTTCGTTTATATATCTTCCACCTTGTGCGTATGTGCTGTTATCTTTTACTAGACGAAAATAGAGCTCATCATAATATAGCATCTGCGTATAGTATAGAGGAGCTATTATGCTATGTCTGTAGCTACTCGCCATAGCTAGCTCTTTTATCTTAGCTAGCTCTGCTCTGATCTCTTTAGGTACAAGTTGCATAACACGGTCTATCTGCTCTAAATCCTGTAGATATATAAGCTCTGTAAGCCACTCTATGTTGAGTGAAAGAAGTTTATCTATGCGCATATGTTTAAAGTCATCTAGTGGAATCTGTAGTGATTTTGATAGTAGCTGAGGTATCTTGATATTTGAGATCTGCAAGAGTGGTTGCTGATCTAGTTTTTCTAGTATGAGTAGTGTCATATCTAGTGCCTCTTTGAGGTCATCACTAGCTATCATCTCTGCACCTATCTGATTTTGCTCAAAAGATGGATATCTGTAGACTGGTTGTATATAGAACCATCGACGGTGAGTTGTATTGCGCCCGAGTCGCTTAGTGATGATGCGAACAGCATCAATAGTGGTATCTGCACGGATACTCATGTTGTGATTTTGAGCATCATTGACACTTATGAGCTCTTTGTCATCACCAATACTCTGATGTTGCTGATATGAAAACAGTGGAGTTACAATCTCTAAAAATCCACTCTTCTCTAGTAGTTGGCTAGCTTTTTGTTCAATATTTCGTTTCTCTTTTGCGCTGCTTGCAAAGTAGAGTCTGCTACCCTCTGGTATCTCATGTTCAAAAATCACTATAGCTCCTCATAGACACTGCTAAAGATTTTAGAGGCTGTGCTATCATAGGCTCTGCGACCTAAGCGATCTAGCACTAGCTCTATAGCATTAACAACATATGTGGCCTCATTGGACTCTATGAGACCCATGTTATTGATGCGAAATATCTTGCCTTTTAGGTGCTCTTGACCACCTGCTACATTGACCTTAAAGCTCTCCTTTAACATGGCTCTAATTTGTGAAGCATCTGTATCATCTA
The DNA here is from genome assembly GCA_027066325.1 of Helicobacteraceae bacterium. Lineage (GTDB taxonomy): Bacteria > Campylobacterota > Campylobacteria > Campylobacterales > Sulfurimonadaceae > Thiomicrolovo. The sequence goes on from JAMONY010000017.1 coordinate 12,322, forward strand.
CTGTACACATTGAGAGGGCTGGTGATTTTGGATAGATGTGCAGTCCTATCGCCTCTAGTGAAGCTTTAAGTGCATCTGATCTGCGTTTTGTTCTGCTATATAGTTTCTCAAATCCATCTACTTGCATCTGTTTTAATACAGCATCAAGACCTATGATTAGTGTTGTAGCAGCGGTATAGGCAGTTGTATTTTTCTGCTGCTGTTTTATCTCTGATGCTAAGTTGAAGTAGTAGCCTCTGCCAGTACCTATCTTCTCTATGGCTTTATTGCTAAGACCAATGATAGAGAGACCAGGCGGTAACATAAGAGCTTTTTGGCTCCCTGCTATGAGAGCATCTATGTGAGTTATATCTATCTTCTCAACCCCAACGGCAGTGATACCATCTGCTATCACCATGATATCTGGATAACTACTTTTTATGGCAGCTGAGATTGTCTCAACATCATGGCGTAGTCCACCCGCTGACTCACTAATCTGTATGGCAACCGCATCGATACTGCTATCTTTATCAATAGCTTTTAGTATCTCATCAACACTAGCTGGAGTATCCCACTCATACTTTAGCTCAATACTACCAAGATTGTGTGCTTTTGCAATCTTACCAAACCTCTCTCCAAATTTACCAGCATTGATACTTAGGAGAGTTTTATGACACAGATTAGTAACAGCAGCCTCCATAGCACCTGTACCAGTTGATGCTAACATCACAATCTCATCACACCCCATAAGAGCAAAAAGTCTCTCTCTAGCACTCTTAAAAATTGCCTCAAACTCTGGTGTGCGGTGGTGTAGTGTTGGTGTTGCCATAGCGACTCTAACAGATTCAGGTACTGGTGTTGGACCAGGTGTAAAAAGAAGCATAACCTACCTTTGCGCAATAAATTTGAACTCCTCTAGAGATGCAGATGGACATTTAGAGGAGTTTAATTGTGCAATTATACTGAACAAAGCATGAAGTTTGGTTGTTTTTAGTAAAATTCGTTCATGAATATATTTGACGCAATCATACTTGGCATAGTTGAGGGTATTACAGAGTACCTGCCAGTCTCATCAACAGCACACCTCTACTTCGCTGGACAGCTCTTGGGTTTAGAGCAAGATCAGTTTTTAACAGCTTTTGAGATCATCATACAGATAGCTCCCATATTCTCAGTCATGATCATATATCGTGAACGCTTGATGCAGGGCTATGATCTATGGATTAAGCTCATTATAGCTTTTATACCAACTGGTATTGTTGGACTTATCTTTCATAAACAGATAGAGGCTCTTTTTGAGGCGAACTCAACTATAGTGCTTATGATACTTACAGGAGTTGCATTTTTAGCCATTGAATACCTATATAAAGCCAAAGATCATCACATAAAAGATCTTGAGAATGTCACCATCAAGCAGGCTTTTCTTGTGGGGCTTTTTCAGGTGCTCTCACTAGTACCAGGTGTATCAAGGTCTGGTGTTACCATACTTGGCGGTATGCTTATTGGCCTACGCCGAGAAGTTGCTATGGGGTTCTCATTTCTGCTAGCTATCCCTACCATGAGTGCGGCATCTGGATACACTCTGCTTAAATCATACACATTTTTAAACTTAGAGCATATCTCTTTGTTAGCTATAGGTTTTGCAGTCTCATTTGTAGTTGGATATATCGCTGTTAAGAGCTTTTTAGTGATAGTCTCAAAATATAGCTTTAAGCCATTTGGAGTCTATCTTATAGCTAGCGGACTACTCTTTGCACTCTTTGGCGTAGAGCTTGTTTAGCAACATATCAAAATGCTCCATCAGATCATAGTACTCTCGTCTATATGAGAGAGGCACATCTACTAACTTTGCCTCTTGCAACTCTGCTTCTAGTTTGGATATAGCCTCTTTTATCTCACTTTTATCAAGAGTGTCTAGCTGCTCATTCACGCTATCTAATGTTTTGTACCAACGGTATATCTTAGATCTACTATGCCAACTAAATGCTGGAATTATGATCTTAACAATAGGTATCATAAGGGCTAATACAGGTACTAATAGAAGAGCAACTCTTTTTATGATAGATGCTACCCAAAAAGGAAATATCTGCTCTAGCCAGCTATCACCATCTCTTAAGTAGATCTGTGCATGTGGATTGATGACAAACTCTATGCGATCTGCAGTTGGAAACTCTCCCTCTTCTCTAAAGATGCTAC